>JAEEJW010000008.1 GCA_016282095.1 Ruminiclostridium sp.
GTTAGTCTCATAATGAAGCGGCGAGCCGCCGCACCCGAACCGTCTGTAAATTTTCTATAATGGGCAGTTTTCTGCCTCGCAGCCGTTAGTCTCATAATGAAGCGGCGAGCCGCCGCACCCAAACCGTCTGTTACTTTTGTGACAGGCGGCGCGGTACCCGCGCTGTCAACCCGTCTGTTACTTTTGTGACAGGCGGTATTTTTCTGCCTCGCAGCCGTCAGTCTCATAACGAAATCGCCCTGTAAAGCCGGAATCGGCAAAGCCGCCGGAGTTTACCGGTCTCCGGCGGCTTTTCTGTATGTTCTGAAAAATATATCCCGCTTGATAATATACATATCTTTCGGGTCGGAAGCTGTCACCGCGAAGAAATCCCCGGGCTTTCCGCAGAGGTAGCTGCTCTTGTTCCATTCTGTGAACACCTTGGTATGCCGTGTAAGCTCCCTGGCGAGTATCTCCGCGCCTCCGCCTGCCACGCAGCCGCGCAGATGCGGAACGAGGGGCGTGCTTGTATTGCGGTCGCGGTCTATCACCGAAGGCGGGTATTCGTAATCCTGCTGCGGAAGCTCGTCGCATGGGGTGTACTTCGTCTCGAACACGCTCTTCTTTATCGGGTATGCCTCGCCGGATATGCCTACCATTATATATGTGCCGGCATCTGCCTTTATGACAGCGTCGGCTTCCAGCATACGGATCAGTATTTCGGTCCCTTCGGGAACAATGTCCGTGGAAGGCACGAACCCGAGGGTGATGCTCTGCTTGATGTAGCGCTCCATTCCGGAGACATCCGCCGTATCGCTGCCCGCGCGGTATATGTCGGTATTTCTGTGGTATTCGCGCATACGTTTCTGTATCAGGTCGGGGATATCGCCGCCGCTGCTGCTTATGAAGCCCCCGGCCTTGCAGGCGTGTCCGCCGCCGTTGCCTATGCCTTCGGTCAGATACCGGGCGAACTCGCTGGCGTTTATCATATCGGTGCAGCTCCGCACGGACAGCTTATAGCCCGAACCGTTCCGGCAGAACACAACACAGCTCTCCACTACATCCACCTGTAACAGCAGGTCGCTGATGAAGCCCAGAAGGTTAGGGTCGCAGGGGCTGGTCTCGGTCAGTGCGGTCTTGTCCGTCAGATCGTAGATGCAGCGGTCGAGGGCTTCGCCGGCTATACCCATTTCCTCGCAGGACAGATTCGAGTTTTTCAGTATCATCATCAGCTGTCTGTCGTAATCCGCGAAATCCATAAGGTCCTTGTCCGCGGGGTGTCCCAGCTCGGAGAAGCCGTTCGTATCCATATACAGCCCGTAATACAGCGCGGTAGCGACTTTCCTGTCGGAATTTATGTCTATGCCCTCATCCGCGAGCATCTTCGCTATCAGGGACGAGCAGCTCCCGTAGTTGCTGCGTATCTCGTTCATCGCAGGGGGAGTGTTCCTGCAAAGGTGGTGATCTATGGCGGCGATATTCTTCGCGCTGAATCTCTGCACGTTGCTCTCACCGAAAACGCAGTCCGCCGTAACGAGGAGCTCCGGCTCACGGGACATCTCGGTGATGTACTCTATCGGTATCCCGAGGCGGTCTTTCATTATTATCATATTGGCCTTTGACATCTTCTGCGGACCGGAATAGAAGAGGCGCGGCGTCTTGCCGTTCATTTCCAGATACCTGTACAGAGCGTAGCCGGCAGCGACGGTGTCCGCGTCCGGGAAGTTGTGGCACTGTATGGAGATATCGTCGTATTTCAGTAGCTCGTTCAGTTTCATAGACTGTCCTCTCTGTTCTTCTGACTTTCCTGCGAATTTTATTATAACGCATTAAACCAAAAAATGCAATAGTTTTTTGAACAAAATGTACAATTTTAACGAATTAAACGATATCGGATATTGACTAAATATAAAAATCATGATATAATAAAATGAAAATTTGTGTACAATGCCGTACACAGACGCTTACCACACTATAAGACGGGTGATAAAGCATGATAAACAACAAGAAAATAATAGGTGTGTGCCTTTCCAAGGTACAGGACGAGTTCATCACCGATTACCTGCTGTATCTGCACAGGTTCGCCGAGGACAAGGACTGCAAGCTTGTTGTCTTCAACAGTTTGCGTGACCTTTACTTCGGAGATTCCAGCGATACGGGCTCCAGGAAGATCTTCGACGTGATAAATTACGATATGCTCGATGTGCTCGTTATACTGTACGAAAGCCTGTACGACCGCAGCGTGATCGACGGGATGATCGCAAAGGCCAGAGCGCACGGCCTGCCCGTAATACTCCTCCACGGCGAGAGCGATGACTGCTACTGCATCTACCACGACTACAGATCTGCGTACAAGCAGGTCATCGAGCACATGATATGCGACCATGAAGCGAAGTCCTTCGTATTCATCGGCGGCCGCCGCACAGATGACCCGGACACGGAGCTTCGTCTGGAGATCGTCCGCACGACACTGGATGAATACGGTCTTTCCATTCCCGACAAGAACGTACTGTACGGTGAATACTGGGATGTCCCCGCAAGAATGGCTGTCCAGGAATATCTGCGCAACGGCAACCCCATTCCCGATGTGTTCATCTGTGCCAACGACGTCATGGCAATGGCAGTCTGCGAGGAGCTGAAACTCAACGGCTACATCGTGCCGGACGACGTAAAGGTCACCGGATTTGACGGCCTTGCCTCCGCCGAGTACTTCATGCCGCGCCTTACTACCTGCAAGGAAGATATCCCCTACCTCGCGGAACTTACCGTGCGTCTCATAGGCGGCAGCACAGAAGGCACCGTGGAACCCGGAAGATTCGCGGAAACATACCTCGCGTACATCGGCGAGTCCTGCGGCTGCGTCAACAGAATGGCCGTGGACTTCCGCAAGCGTGCAAGCATCCTTTACAAGATGACCCAGGAAATGCAGCACCACGAAAAGCACATCTACACACTCGCGGACAATATCCTCGACAGTGAGAACCTCAATATGCTGGGCTCGGTGCTCCGCGATTACATACTTCCCAATTCCTATGTCTGTCTGTATGAGAGCTTCATCACTTCCTCGCTCAGCAGGACAGACGACAAGAAGCCCGAACAGGCTTCCAGCGAACTGATAATCATAACCTCCCGCGCGGAGGATTACAAGAACGGCAAACAGGGACGGCTCTCCGTATATGATATGGTGCCGGAGCTGGACGAATGGCTCAACGACACCACGCTCTGCATTCTCTGCCCGATCTATATGAACGACGAGTCCTGCGGCTACTATGCCGTAAAGACAGACGATGTCCTTAATGTCACTCACAAGGTGTTCAGAGTCTCGACAATAATGAACATCGCCTTCGGAGCGCTTATCAACAGGCTTTACAAGCAGAATATCCAGGACAGCATACAGAATGCCCTGCTGACCGACCCGCTTTCCGGCCTCGCGAACCTGAAGGGCGTAGCGAAATGGTTCGACGAATTCAGCGCAGTCGAGGAAAACCACAAGAAGATCCTCACCGTTTCCGTTTATCATGTACCACAGTATAAGTACATCTACGAGAACTACGGCATCGATGACATAGAGAACGCCATACGCTTCATAGCCGATGCCCTGAGCCTCGCGAACAAGGACAACGGCTTCATCGGAAGAACCGCCAGCGATGAGTTCGTAGTGTTCAACTATATGAACGACGAAGAAGAAGAGGACATGATAATCAACAATGCCACTTCCGTATTCTTCGGCGTTATCGAAGGCTACAACGCCAGCAGCGGCAAGGACTACTACGTTGAGGTCAACTGCGGCTGCACCACGGCGAAAAGCGGCTGGAACAGCTCGCTGAGCAGCCTTATCAAGCTGGCAAACGCCGAGATGTATATGAACAGACTGAAGAACGGTCTGCCCGCAGTCGCCGCAGAAGAGCCTCCCGCCGCCGAGAAGAAGAGCTCGAAGGATATGTTCAGCGAGTTCAGTATGCTCGTGGACAAGAACCTCTTCGTTTATCACTTCCAGCCCATCATCGACGCAAAGACCGGCGAGATATACGCTTATGAGGCGCTCATGCGCTCGTCCGGCGGCATAAAGATGTCTCCGCTGGAAATACTCGAAGTCGCCAAGGAGCACAATATGCTCTACGCCGTGGAGCGCGCTACCCTGTTCAACGTCATGGAGCGCTACGCCAAGGACAACGAGATGTTCCGGGGCGCAAAAGTGTTCATAAATACGATACCCGGAAACTTCCTGAAATTCGAGGATCTGGTGGAGCTCAAGACCAAGTACAGACAGTATATGCAGAAGTTCGTCTTTGAGATCACCGAGCAGGATACCGTGTCCGACGCGGAGCTGGATTCGATACGCTACCTCGGCAGCATCTCCGACGACGAAACGGACGATTCCCAGAGCAGGATCGCCGTAGACGACTACGGCACCGGTCACTCCAACATCGTGAACCTGCTCCGCTACGCTCCCCACATCATCAAGATCGACCGCTTCCTCATCTCCAATATCCAGAACGACCAGAACAAACAGATGTTCGTAAAGAGCACGATAGAATTTGCCCGCATCAACAACATCAAGGTGCTGGCGGAGGGCGTCGAGACCTATGAGGAAATGAAGAAGGTCATAGAGTTCGGCGTGGATCTGATACAGGGCTTCTACACAGCCCGTCCCGCTCCCGACCCGATCGGGGAGCTGCCCGAAAAGATACGGAACGAGATCATAAACGAGAATATCCTCGTGTCCAGATACGGCAGTGAGCTCATGCACTACTACATCAACGGCGATACCACGATAGACCTCTATCAGCTGGCGATACAGAAGTACGGCGCAGTCATCATCCACAGCGGAAAAGTCCACATCAAGGGAACAAGGGATTCCGCCGTGGAGCTGCCTATCATAACCGAAGACAACTCCGACGCGGAGCTGACATTTGAAGATGTATGCCTGCGCTGCGCGGACGAACCTTCCGTAAGGCTGGGCAGGAACAGCAGGAATATCATAAACCTCGCGGGCTGGAACACCCTGCTGAAAAACGGCATATCCGTCCCCGAAAACTCGTCGCTTGAATTCCGCGGCAATGGCAGCCTGAAGATATCGCTCAAGACCAACGGCGGCACCGGTATCGGCAGCAACTTTGACGGCAGATCCGGTGATATCACCTTTGCCCAGACCGGCACCGTCACCGTCGAGCTGTTCATCGACAGGGGCGTCGGCATAGGCGGCGGTCAGATGGGCGAAAACGCGAAGCTGCGGTTCCTGGACGGCACCACCACGATAAACGCACAGTGCGTCGAATCGCTGGGAATAGGCACTTCCAACGGCAGCTGCGATATAGAAGTCGGCGAAAAAGGTAAGATCGTTTCGCACTGCTCCGGCAAGTCGGCTGTGGCACTCGGCACATTCAACGGTGACGCAGTGATACACAGCTGCGGAGACCTGGATCTCCAGGCGGACGGCGAGCTTTGTACGGCGCTGGGCGTGCTGAACAACGGAAACGCCGAGATACACCTGACCGGCGGCAGAACTTCGGCAGTGGTACACGGCGACTCGGCAGCCTGCATAGGCTCGCTTGCCGGCCATGCGGACATTACCTGCTCCGGCGGCCGGATCATCGCTTACGGCGAAGGCGACAGCGTATCCGGATACGGCAGCTTTGAGGGCACAGGCGTGACACGCATAAGCTCGGGTTCCGCCTCTGTAAAGATACTTTCCGGAAATGTAATGCAGTTCGGCTCGGCAGCCTGCCGCACCGTCATCACCGGAGGAAACATAATCCCGGCCCAGAAAGATCAGGTAAACGCGGTCAATTCATTCGGCCAGGCTCTGCACTGTGAGATCCTGACAGGCGAGACCTCGTTCAGCAGGACGTTCACGTCAATGGGCGAGGAGTACACCTACACTGCCGAACGGCTTGAAGGCGACGAAGAACTCTGTGTATATATCCCGTAAATATGAAATACAGGCAGTCCCGGAAAGGGGCTGCCTGTTCTGTTTCGTGAACGCCGTTACCGTGAACGGATATGTGCCTGTTCATCGGCCCGGAATGTGCGCACGGCAAAAACGGCGCACCTGCCCTTGCAGATACGCCGTTTCATAATTATTCTGTTGCGGTACGTTCAGTTTCAGCTTGCTACATAAACGTCTTCGCAGTCGTCTACGACTTCGTGTGTCACACGGTCGAGGACTTCCGCTCTCTTGGCGTTGTTGAAGCGGTCAAGTGTACCTACGAGATAGCCTGTGATACGTCTGATGCGCTCGAAAGGTCTTGCTTCGTACTGATAGGAAAGGTCAACATAATCTCCGTCGAGAGCTATATCAAGTGCGATGAGCTTCTGGCCGGGCTTCAGTTCCCTGCCTCTGTCAACGTAAGCCTGCACCTCTGTATCTGAAAGTATTCCACCTGTTGTTGTGATATGAACGTTCTTCATTTCTGCAATTTCCTCCTGCATATTGTGATGATGATTTGCTGTATATGAACGCAGACATTCAGTTGTTATGAACAACGAATCTCTACATTTCGTGACTGCTTTTATATTATACCACAACATATAGTGAATTGCAAGTGTTTTTTTCAAATTTTTTCAAAAAATTTTCGGGCCGCTGTTCCACGGGAGTTCCACGGATATCACTCTTCGTCGCTGATGATTATGGTCCCGGAAAGCAGATCTTCGGAGCCGTCGTCGGCGGTCTGCACCGCGGCTTCGGACTTGGGAGGCTTTGCTGTTGTTTCGGCAGCCGTTGTCTCTGCGGGAGTACCGTCCGCGTTATATATCTTACCGTCCACCATGCGCTCACAGATCTGGTACATTATCGCGTAATACGCGTCGGGAGCCAGATGCACGCCGTCGGGCGAACCGAGGTAGTTGGATTTCAGCAGATTGAGGGAGTTCTTCATCTCATGGGTGATATCGCAGTATATCCACTTCTTGCTGGCGTCGAGGTATTCTTTCAGCGCCGCGTTGAAGCTGTCGATATTCGAGGGTTTGGTGAAGAGCTTGCCGCTGTCTCCGTAGGTTATGGGGGTTATGGAGCAAACGATCAGCGTAGCGTCCGGCAGGAAGCTCTCGACCTGTGAGAGCAGCTCGCCGTAGTTTTCGCAGTAGGTCTGCTCCGACGTCATATTGACATCGTTCATTCCCATGGAGAACACCACATATTCGGGCTTGAGGTTCAGCAGAGCCGCCAGAATGGACATCTCGTCGCCGTTGACCTTGAATGTATAGTCATATATGCTTCTTGCCGCCACGTTGCCCTGCGCGAGGACGTTCTTCGGCGGAAGTATGCCGTATGCCTTGAAGCCGCTGCATATACTGTCCCCGACGAACACACACTTCGAGATGAAGTCGTTGTACGCGTCGCTCATGGGGTATGATCTGTAAGTCTCGACCAGCTCGGGAGCGGGCTCTGTCGCAGCCGCAGAAGAAGCCTGTGTTTCCGGAGCGGGCTCGGTCTCTGTCTCCTTGGTGGTCTCTGCCTCCGTGGTGGTCTCCGTCCCGGTGGCCGAAGTTTCCTCCGTGGTGGTGACGACAGTCAGCTTCTCGGTGGTGGTTGTGGTCGTCTTTTTCTTCGTTGTCTCCGCGGTGGTCGCAGTCACCTCATCGGGTATATTCACGGTCGCAGCCGCCGGTATGCTGCCGGAAATGTCCTGCGCGCAGCCGGATGCTGCCACGACAGCAGCCGCAAGCAGCGCGGCAGCCGCGCATACGGACTTTGATCTCATTAAATCGCCGCCTTTATAGTTTTGTTATCAGCTTTATTATTTTATCATATATTCCGGCAAAAGTCAACATAATGGACGCAATTGCCCGAAATTTTTACCTCCGGAGCTTTCTCTCCGCTGCCGCAATATATGTAATTTTATGCTCTTCTCCCATTGATTTTTTTAAATAGATGTGCTATAATAATTTTATATCTGCTTATCGCGGAATAAATCTCTGAAAGGGAGATCGCATTGGATTATCGACTCAATCTCGGAGCCTGGAGAAGAGTATTCGCCGTGCCGCTGTGCGTGGCGGAGGATCATATCAGGATAGCTTCGGGGACACAGATAAAAGTACTTTTATATATGCTCGCGCACCCGGATCTCGGGCTGCGGGGGGAGAATATCGCCGAAGCCGTGGGCATAGGCAAGGAAGACGCGGACGATGCCCTGCTCTACTGGGTGAACGCGGGAGTGCTGTCGAATACCGGAACGGAATACTACCCCTCCGGTGACGAGGGACCGGCACAGCCTGCCCCGCAGCCTCCCGCAGCCAAGGCTCCGCTGGACACTCCGGAAGCAAGGGCTCTGCTGAATTCCGAGACCCATTTCTCCGCCGAAGCGGTTGCCGCCGCGATACGGGGCGACGACGCGGTGAAGTGCCTGTTCGGTATGTACGAGAAGCACGCAGGCAGACCGCTTAAACACTCGGAGCGGCAGACGCTCATGGTCATGGTGGAGGAAGTTGGGCTCCCCTGCGAAGTCACGATGATGCTGGTGGAATACTGCTTCGACATAGGAAAGGCAACACCCGCATATATGAAGGCCGTCGCACTGAACTGGGTCGAGAACGGCATAACCGACATCGGCATGGCCGAGGAGCACATCAGAAAGCTCCGCTCGCACTATACGCTGGAGAATGAACTGCGCAGACGCTTCGGGCTCACCACATCGTTCTCGTCGAAACAGCGCGGAATGATCGAGGAATGGGCGAATGCCGGCATAAGCAGCGAGCTCATCGGCGCGGCATACGACGAGTGCATGGACAACACCGGAAAGCTCAGCTTCCCGTACATCGACAAGGTGCTGCATTCGTGGCTGAACAAGGGCGTCACCGACCCGTCGCAGCTTGCGGCGCTTCCGAAACCGGCAGGCGCTCACGGCGGCGCAGGAAACGGCACTGCCGCGGCACCGCCTTCCTACGACGCCGAAGAAGTCGATCAGCGGACAAAGAACAAATACATTAACCTGTAAGGAGTCATTATGGGATTTGACAGTAAATTTTTCAGTGATGCCGAGAACGAGTTAAGCGAGATCCGCATGAGAAACAGCGAGATACTTGACAGACGCGCCGGGGAGATCAGCGCGAAGTATCCCGATATCGCGGAACTGCGCAGAGAGCTTTCCGGTACGCTCGGAAAGCTGGTCGCGATAATCACCGAACGCGCGGACGATGCGCGGGAGAAGATCTCCGCCCTCGAGAAGGAGAACCTCGCGCTTCAGGAACGCATACGCACTTCTTTGATAAAGAAGGGCTATCCCGGAGACTACCTGTCCCCCATTTACAGCTGCAAGATCTGCCGCGATACCGGAATAGTCGATGATCATTATTGCGACTGCTTCATGGATATCGTAAAACGCCGTGCAGCCGAGAAACTCAACAGCACCACGCCGCTGAAACTCTGCACATTCGACGATTTCAGCCTTGCGTATTATGATGACGAAGTGCCTACTGAGCTTGGCCCCACCGCGAGAAAGATAATGGCGAAGAATCTTGAGATATGCAGGAAATACGCCGAAGATTTCCACCTGCCCTGCGGCAATCTCCTTCTGCGCGGCAAGACCGGGCTCGGCAAGACGCATCTGTCACTCAGCATCGCCACCGAAGTAATAAAAAAGGGATACAATGTGATATACGGTTCCGTACCCGATCTTCTGCGGAAACTCGACAAGGAGAAGTTCGAGGGGAACGAAGTGATGAATCTTCTTGAGACCGCCGACCTGCTGATACTCGACGACCTCGGAGCCGAGATGGACAACAGGCTCTATACATCTCTGCTGTACAGCCTGATAAATACAAGGCTCAACGCCTCCATGCCGATGATAATAAGCACCAATCTGGAATACAGGGAGCTCGGTCAGAAGTACGACGAGCGGTTGAGTTCACGGCTGATGACTATGAACGGTCTCTATTTCGCGGGCAAAGACATAAGAGTGCTGAAAAGCGGAGAATAAACAATAAAAAGGAGCGGAGATAAGATATGAACAGACTTGCCGCAATAGTCGGGCGTCCGAATGTAGGAAAATCGACATTATTCAATAAGATCATAGGCCAGCGGCTCTCGATAGTCGAGGACACACCGGGCGTTACCCGTGACCGCATATACGGAAAGGCCGAGTGGCTGGACAGGAGCTTCATGCTGGTGGATACCGGCGGTATCGAGCCGGACTCGAAGGACGTCATACTCTCACAGATGCGCGAACAGGCGCAGCTCGCCATTGACAGCGCGAACGTGATAATCTTCGTGACGGACATCACCACCGGAGTCACCGCCAACGACGAGAGCGTAGCCGCCATGCTGCTGAAAAGCGGAAAACCCGTTGTTCTGTGCGTGAACAAGTGCGACTCCATAGGCGAACCGCCGCCGGAGATATACGAATTCTACAACCTCGGGCTCGGTGACCCGATACCTGTTTCCTCCGTCCACGGACACGGCACCGGAGACCTGCTGGACGCAGTAATGGCAAATATGCCGCCGGACGACGAGGAAGACTACGACGACGCGCTGATAAAGGTGGCCGTCATAGGCAGGCCGAACGCCGGAAAATCCTCGCTTATAAACAAGGTGGCAGGCGAGCAGCGCGTGATAGTCTCCGATATCGCGGGTACTACAAGGGATGCGATAGATACCGTCATAGAGCGCGACGGCGAGAAGTATGTATTCATCGACACGGCAGGCATACGCCGCAAGTCGAAGATAACCGAGAGCATCGAAAAGTTCAGCATACTGCGCGCATACATGGCGGTAGACCGCTCCGACGTCTGCGTGATAATGATAGATGCCAACGAAGGCTTCGCTGAACAGGACAGCAAGGTCGCCGGCTATGCCCACGAACAGGGCAAGGCCTGCGTCATAGCGATAAACAAGTGGGACAGCATCGAAAAGGACGACAAGACGATGAACGAGTTCCGCAAGAAGCTGGAAGTCGATTTCTCGTTCATGTCCTATGCCCCGATAGTCTTCATCTCGGCACTCACCGGTCAGCGCATAGACAAGCTCTTCGAGCTGATAAAGTACACTGCCGAACAGAACTCCCGCCGCATCACCACCGGTATGCTCAACGATCTGCTCAGCTACGCCACAGCGCGTGTTCAGCCGCCCTCCGACAAGGGCAAGCGCCTGAAGCTGTATTACATGACCCAGGCCTCCACCAAGCCGCCGACTTTCGTCGTGTTCTGCAATAACCGCGAGCTCTTCCATTACTCCTATCAGCGCTACATCGAGAACCAGATACGCGAAGCCTTCTCCCTCGACGCCACCCCCATCAGAATAGTAGTCCGCGAACGCGGCGACGAGAAGAACGCTAAGGCGTAAGTGTCGCTGACGCTCGAGAACGGGAACAAGAGTCGCGCTACGCGCTCGAGAAGAATATTTTGTTTTTTGCCTCCGGCGGCCAACCCCTTTAAAAAGGGTTTGGATCCCTAAACTAATCGCTTCGCCTTGCAGATTCGTACATGAGTACCCCTTTTGGAAAACTACCAAAAGGCGCACCCCGAAGGAGGTGCGGAGGGCGATCGGAAAGCCCTCCGCGAATTAGCAGTATCTACCGGCTGCGAGGCACAGACTTTAAAAAGCAGAATTTAACAGACGGATTGACCGCGGGGGTACCCCGCCGGAAAGCCCTCCGCGAAAAAGCAGTATCTACCGGCTGCGAGGCTGGAACTATAAAAAAGCAGTATCTACATATCAGAGGTCTATCATGAACATCGAAACTATAGCTTGTCTGGCGCTCGCCGCCATTGTACCGTACTTCCTGTGCGGCATCAACTCCGCAATTATCGTGACTAAAATAAAAAGCGGTCAGGATATCCGTGAACTCGGAAGCGGTAACGCCGGACTCACAAATACACTCCGGACCCAGGGAAAAGCCGCTGCACTCTTCGTGCTGATAGGCGATATCCTCAAAGGCGTGCTCTCCGTAATCGCCGTGCATTTCATCTTCAGACTGATCCTCGGCGTCGATACATACTCCACTTCCGAAACATGGACATGGGTGAACTACTTCGCCGGCGTATTCGGAGCCCTCGGCCATATCTACCCCATTTACTACGGCTTCAAAGGCGGCAAGGGCATCCTCGTCACATTCGCCGCCATGCTCGCCATAAACTGGCTGGCAGGTGTGATACCTTTCATCGTATTCGTAATAATCGTAGCCATTTCCCGTTATGTA
>JAEEJW010000080.1 GCA_016282095.1 Ruminiclostridium sp.
ACGCTTTTGCCTGCGACGGTATGCCCGCCGACTGCGTGAGAATAGGCGCACTGAATATCGTCCCGGGCGGTCCCGGCCACGTTCTGTCCGGCATAAACTTCGGCTACAATCTTGCCTCGGACATTCAGTATTCCGCAACTGCCGGGGCGGCTTTCGAGGCAGCTTTCATGGGTATCCATACCATAGCATTCTCCGAGAACGCGTCGGATATCCACGAAGTCACAGACCGCTGTCTTGAAGAGATCATGGCAGTGCTTCTCGACAAGCCGCTTGGTCTGAACCGGATATGGAACGTCAATTTCCCGGGGTGCTCTGCCGATGAATGTAAAGGGGTACTGTGGGACAGGAAAGTTTCGACCGACTTATTCTATAAGGACCGATACATTGAGACTCCGGTCAGCGAAGGCCGTATCAGCTACACCGTCGAAGGCATACGTCAGTGGGAAGCGACCGAAGGCACGGATCTTCGCGCAATACTCGACAACTACGTTTCCGTCGGTACGGCGATGAATATATCATAACAAGAAGGCGCGTCCGGGACGAGCCCTGACGCGCATTAAACTGCATATCATTTCTGCCGTCCGGATATCGGTACGGAAAAATCGCACGGAACTGTTGGCAGAAGTGTGTGTGTTTGATAAAATGTCAGAGGCGGCCTGCGGGAAATCAGCTGTCCCTGAACCGCGTCGGAGAAATGCCCTCATAGCGCTTGAACAGCTTACAGAAATAGCTGCTTGATCCGAAACCCACGGCTTCAGCGATCTCCTCGGTGGTCATATCCGTGCCGGAAAGCAGCTCCTTGGCAGCCTGTATGCGGCGTTTGGCGATGTACTCGGCAGGACGTGAATCAAGAACGCTCCTGAACAGCCGGCAGATGTGCTGCTTCGATATTCCCGTGACCTCGCAGAGTTCTTCAAGGGTTATGCGGCGCGTGTAATTCGCATCAATGAGATCCACGCATTTCTTTATTGCGGGATTGATCTTTCCCCGGTCTCCCGTGCGCGTGATCGAACGGTCAAGCTCTATGAGCAGATCGTACAGATATCCGGATGCTCTCATATTGCCGTAGATGCTGTCATGCCGGAGAGCCTCATGCATATCGGCGAATATGCGTTCAAGGCGGGCTGTGCTGCCGAGGGTGAATACCCGCGGTCTGTCAAAGCCGATCTCCGCCAGCAGGCACTCGCAGCCGCTGCCTCCGGGGATTATCCAGTGATTGTCCCACACATCACCCACCGGGTAATACTGATGAGGATAGGAAGCGGGAATAAAAAATCCCATTCCGCCCTTTATCTCCGTCTTTCTGCCGTCGACTTCAAGTATACCGCTGCCTCTGGTACAGTAGAATATCTGCGGGTAAGCGTATTCGGTGCCGCGCCGTGTAAGCGGCTGACAGTCATGCATACCGATGCTTATGAGATATATCGGGAATCTGCTTTCGCGTCCTATGATCGGATAGTGGAAATAAAACATGGCATGACACCCCTCACAATTTTTCTGTGCCGCGTTCATATCGTTATATCTTAATAATATCATCTATTGAAATAATTGTCAATATCATATATAATACAAAGTGAAGATTTTTCTATCGGGGAGGACGTTATATGATATCCGACGAAAGACTTGTAAGGATCGTACCGTCACAGAGACAGCTCAGATTCCAGCAGCTTGAATTCTATGCGTTCATTCATTTCACAGTCAACACATTCACCGACAAGGAATGGGGGGACGGCACCGAATCGCCGGACATCTTCACACCGTCGGAACTCGACGCCGAACAGTGGGTGAAAGCCGTGATCTCCGCAGGAATGAAAGGACTTATACTCACCTGCAAGCACCATGACGGCTTCTGTCTGTGGGACACGAAGCTCACCGCGCACAACACAATGAACAGCCCTTTCGGCAGGGACATAGTCCGGGAGGTCTCATCGGCGTGCAGAAAGTACGGCATATCTTTCGGAGTATATCTTTCCCCTTGGGACAGGAACTGCCCGCTGTACGGACGCGGCAGGGAGTATGATGATTTCTTTGTCGGACAGCTCACGGAACTGCTGACAGGCTACGGAGACATATTCTCTGTGTGGTTCGACGGAGCCTGCGGCGAAGGTCCCGACGGCAGGAAGCAGTATTACGACTGGAACCGCTACTATTCTGTAATCAGAGAACTGCAGCCCGGCGCCTGTATCTCGGTATGCGGTCCCGATGTCCGATGGTGCGGCAATGAGGCAGGACATACGCGCCCCGCGGAATGGAGCGTAGTTCCGCTCCGCGCACGGGACAGTGAGATAATATCGGAAAAGAGCCAGCATGAGGACGATGCGGAATTCAGGCAGCGCCGCGTTGACGCACGCGACGAGGATCTGGGCAGCAGAGCAGCCCTCGCGGACGAGAAAGAACTGATATGGTACCCGGCAGAAGTCAACACATCAATACGCCCGGGCTGGTTCTGGCATGAGAGCGAGAACGACAAAGTGCGTTCACTGAAAGAGCTGGTCGATATATATATACGTTCGGTAGGCGGAAACGCCACATTCCTGCTGAATATCCCGCCGGCCGCGAACGGACTCCTGCATGAGAACGACGTAAAAAGACTGGCAGAACTCGGGGAATTTCTGAGAAAAGCCTTTGCCGAAAACATCTTACCGGAAGCGGAGCTTATCTGCGAAAGCGAAAAAACCGGCCACGGCATAGAAAACGTCATCACGGACAGTTATGAAAGCTGTTATATGCCGACATCGAGCTGCGCGGACATTCAGATAAAGCTCCCCCGCACGGAGAAGACCGGATATCTCGTCATAAAGGAGAATATCACAATGAGCCAGCGGATAGAGAGCTTTGCCGTGGATATATCGGAAAACGGGTGCTTCCGTGAAGTATGCCGCGGCACTACCGTGGGCTATAAGCGCATAGTTCCCCTCGGCGGTGTCGCAACGGACTGTGTGCGCATAAGGATAACGGATTCAAGAGTCGCTCCGGCGGTGTCTTTCATAGGACTTTACCGCGCTGCGGAAGACACGTCAGTATACAATCAGGCGAAAGGAGTACAGAACCAATGAAAAGATCAGGCAAGATATCGGCAGCACTTCTTGCGGCGGCACTTGTAACCGCATCGGGCTGCGGCGGCGGAAGAACTCCTGCCGGCACCGGGACGGCGCAGACAACAGCCGCTGCTCAGACCGCAAACGAAGTCACTTCCGAAAACGCAGCCAACGTGATATTCACCGAAGCAGAGGTCAAGGAAATTGACAAAGATCAACCCACAGGTACTATCAAAATACTTATTTACTATGATCTCGTGGGTGCAAGCGCAGACCTGGTGGATCTGTTCGGATCCCGCTACGGCGGAACTATCGAGCAGGAGATATGCAGCAGCGGCACGGCCTATTTCGAGAAGCTCGGTACTCTTGTGGCAGCCGACGATTCCCCTGATATCACGCGCTATGAGTGGGCTTCGTTCCCTCACGGCATCTCGCGCAATATGTACACGCCGATCGACAGCTACATCGACCTGAACAGCGACCTGTGGATAGGCATGAAGGACATCGCTGAACAGTTCGCTTACAACGGCAGACACTATTATGTGCCGTATCAACTGTCCTCAAACTTCGCGATCAACTACAACAAGCCGGTGCTTGAGGAATACGGCCTCAGCGACCCCATGGAGCTCTACCGGAACGGCGAGTGGACATGGGACAGCTTCCGCGACCTGCTTCGTCAGTGGTGCGACATCTCACCCGATCACATCGGATATACCGGCGTCGGCGCAATGAGCTTCATAGCCACAACAGGTACAAAAATAGTAGATGTTCAGAACACCGAGATAATAAACAACCTGAACTCCGAAAAGATAGTGCGCTGCATGGAATATCTCGAGGATCTCTGCAAGCAGGGTCTTACCGGCAACGGCTACATTGACCCCGGCGAGGCTTTCGTTGACGGCAACTTGCTCTTCCTCGGAATGGAACCCGTCTGGTCGTACGGCGCAGCCTGCGAATCGCTGTACAAAAAGAATATCGAATATGAGATGGCTTTCGTTCCCTTCCCCCGCGATCCCGCAGCCGACAACTACTACATCGCCTATGACTCATTCGGTTATATGATACCCTCAGGCGCAAAGAACATAAAAGGCGCTGTGGACTGGATCACCCTCAACCGCGAAGAAAAGATCGACCCCGACAACGTTGCGAAGGAGAAAGCCGAGCAGACAGACTCCAGCACGAAATACTACGGCAAATGCCCGCAGTGCAAGTACAGCTACATCGAGAACCACACCGAAGAGCTCACCGTCTGCCCCGAGTGCGGCGCCGAGCGCAAGGTCAAGTTCAACGCTTATTACAGCGAGGAGCAGTACGATCTGCTCCAGGATATGATAAGTCCCGAGAACGGTAAGTTCGTTATGCTGTTCGATAACGTGAACGGTTTCAACGCGGACCTTTCCGCAATGTTCCAGGGCGGTGATGAATCGCTGCTGGACGGTCCGCTGTGGGCAGGAGCTTCATTCACGCAGCTCCGTGAATCCTACTACTATCCGATAGAGACCATACTTGACGAATACAGAGAGAAACTGAAAAATTCATAACAAGGAGAAACACATGGACATTTCACTTTTTTCGGCAGAGGGCTCTCCCAAAAGCTTCATGACATTCCACGAAGACCCGGAGAAACTGCATATAGGCACTCTGCCTGACCACTGCTACTTCATTCCCTTCGGCAAGGAGCAGGACGCTTTCGCGGAGCGTGAAAGCTCCGGACGCTTCGAGCTGCTGAACGGAGAATGGGATTTCAATTATTTTGAGAGCATACTCAGTATGCCGAGCGATTTCACAGAGATCGGACGGGCGGATAAGATACCTGTGCCTTCAAACTGGCAGCTCCACGGCTACGACAAGCCGCAGTACACCAACGTATGCTTTCCTATCCCCTACGACCCGCCCTATGTGCCGGATGATAACCCCGTAGGCGTGTACCGCAGGAACTATGTTTATAAGCCCGACGGTATGCGTAGGATTCTCTGTTTCGAGGGCGTGGACAGCTGTTTCTACCTGTATGTGAACGGACAGTTCGCTGGTTATTCGCAGGTAGCGCATCACACCTCGGAATTTGACATCACGGATATGCTGAACGATGGGGAGAACAACATCACGGCAGCAGTCCTCAAATGGTGCGACGGAACATATCTCGAAGACCAGGACAAGTTCAGGCTTTCCGGTATATTCCGTGACGTGTATG
Source organism: Ruminiclostridium sp. (assembly GCA_016282095.1). Lineage (GTDB taxonomy): Bacteria > Bacillota > Clostridia > Oscillospirales > Ruminococcaceae > Ruminiclostridium_E. The sequence goes on from JAEEJW010000080.1 coordinate 5,230, forward strand.
TGCTTTCCCGCCCCGGAAAACGGCTTGAAAACTACCGCATAACCGCGGAACCAGACAGTACGCTGAAAAACGGTATCCTGCGCGTGACAGTATCGGGCGCGGACGCGAAGCTGCGGCTGTATGAAGGCGGGGCGCTGATATGCTCCGGAGATGTGGACGACGGCGGCACATTTGAATATAATGTCGGAGGCGTGAAGCTCTGGACTGCCGAAACACCGTACCTGTACAGACTTGAGATTGAAACGGATACAGAGCTTATCGGTGAAAAGATCGGTTTCAGGAAAGTCTGCATCGAAGACGGCATTTTCAAGCTCAACGGACGGCATATCAAGCTGTTCGGAGTCAACCGCCACGACAGTTATCCCGATACCGGATATTACGCCGACAAGGCGAAAATGCGCGCCGATCTCACACTGATGAAACGGCACAACATCAACGCAGTCCGCACTTCCCATTACCCCAATGCGCCGGAATTCTATGCGATATGTGATGAACTCGGACTTTACGTTATCGACGAAGCCGACCTTGAAAGCCACGGCTGCGTGAATGTATACAACACCAGCAAAACATGGGACGACCCCGACAGCTACAACGGTATAGCTCTTATAGCGCGAGACCCGCAGTTCAGAACGGCAATACTTGACCGCGAGAGACTTCTGGTCACACGTGACGTGAACCGTCCCTGCGTCATTTTCTGGTCGCTGGGCAACGAAAGCGGCTACGGCGAAAATCTCCGGGAAGGCGCAAAGCTGGTCAAGGAGCTGGACAGCACCCGTCCTGTGCATTACGAAAGCACCCACAG
>JAEEJW010000081.1 GCA_016282095.1 Ruminiclostridium sp.
GTAGCAGAGTATTTCGGCGAGAACGTGTTCAACGAAAACGTGATGAAAGCGCGTCTTCCGAAAGAGACGTTCAAAGCGGTCAAGAACACGATCGACAACGGCAAGCGTCTTGACCCCGCAGCAGCGGCGGTAGTCGCGAACGCAATGAAGGAATGGGCGATCGAGAAGGGCGCGACGCATTACACCCACTGGTTCCAGCCCCTTACCGGCATCACCGCCGAGAAGCATGACAGCTTCATTTCCCCGTCCGCGGGCGGCAGCGTGATTATGGAATTTTCCGGCAAGGAACTGATACAGGGCGAACCCGACGCTTCGTCGTTCCCGTCCGGCGGTCTGAGAGCAACATTCGAGGCTCGCGGCTACACCGCCTGGGATCCGACATCCTACGCGTTCATCAAAGACGGAGTGCTCTGCATACCCACAGCGTTCTGCTCTTACGGCGGCGAGGCGCTCGACAAGAAAACCCCTCTGCTCCGCTCAATGGAGGCTGTCAACAGACAGGCAATGCGTATTCTGAAGCTGTTCGGAAACGAAAATGTGACATCCGTAAAAACAACTGTCGGACCCGAACAGGAATACTTCCTTGTTGACAAGAACGATTTTGACAGAAGAAAAGACCTTATATATACCGGCCGCACACTGTTCGGCGCAATGCCGCCGAAGGGACAGGAGCTCGAAGATCACTACTTCGGCGTTATCAAGCCGAGAGTTCAGGCGTTCATGAAAGACCTCAACGAAGAGCTCTGGAAGCTCGGCATACTTGCGAAGACAGAGCACAACGAAGTTGCTCCCGCACAGCACGAGCTTGCACCGATATTTGCAACTACAAACATAGCTGCGGATCACAATCAGCTCACCATGGAGATCATGCAGAAAGTCGCAAAGAAGCACGGCCTTGTGTGCCTTCTCCATGAAAAGCCGTTTGACGGCGTGAATGGAAGCGGTAAGCACAACAACTGGTCGATAAGCACAAACACAGGCGTGAACCTGCTTGAACCCGGTGATACACCGTACGAAAACGCGCAGTTCCTCCTGTTCCTTTGCGCAGTCATAAAGGCCGTTGACGAGTATCAGGACTTGCTCCGTATCTCCGTTGCAAGTGCAGGCAATGACCACAGACTTGGCGCGAATGAAGCACCTCCCGCGGTTATATCCGTATTCCTCGGAAACGAGCTTACAGAGATACTTGAAGCGATAGAGAATGATACCCCCTACGGCAGCAAAGAAAAAGAACTGATGAAGGTCGGAGTTCACGTTCTCCCGAAGTTCCCGAAAGACACGACCGACAGAAACAGAACATCCCCGTTCGCATTCACGGGCAACAAGTTCGAATTCAGAATGCTCGGTTCGGCGGCATCCGTTTCCGGCAGCAACACGGTTCTCAACACAGCGGTAGCGGAAGAATTAAAGCAGTTCGCGGATAAACTCGAAGGCGTGCAGGATTTCAACGCGGCGCTCCACGACCTCATTCAGACAGTCATCAAGGAGCACAAGCGCATTATTTTCAACGGCAACGGCTACGACGATTCGTGGATCGCGGAAGCCGAAAAGCGCGGCCTCTCGAACCTCAAGACAACTCCCGACGCGCTCGCTCACTGGCTCGATGAGAAGAACGTGGCTCTCTTCACCGAGCACAAGGTTTTCTCCGAAGCCGAGATGAACTCGCGCGAAGAGATAATGTTTGAAGCTTATGAAAAGCTTATCAAGATAGAAGCGAAAACGGCCGTGGATATGGCGTATCACGACCTGCTCCCGTCAATAAGCAACTACATTTCGTACCTCAAAGCGAACGACAATTCCGCTTACGAGACAGAGCTGGCGTCGGAGCTCTCCGACCTGCTCGGCAAGGCATTCCACGCGCTGAAAGATCTCAACTCGGCGATCGAAAAAGCGGATGCAGCAGCGGAATCAAAAGCTTGCGCGTTCGTCTGCAAGGACGAAGTGATACCGGCAATGTCCGAACTCCGTAAGTACATAGACAAGGCCGAAACGCTGACAGCCGCGGATTACTGGGCAGTTCCGACTTACGGCGAACTGCTGTTTGATGTAAGGTAAACAAACTGAAATAAAAGTGTAGAATTTTTACAAGCAATGGGGCTTGACAGGATTTCTTGTCGCGCCCCTTTTGCGTTTTGGTGCAGACACGGTTTCCTCACGAAGGCGGGGGAAAACCGGATAGCGCGCAGCGCTCGGGGAGACCGCACCGATAAAGAAAGGAAGATGACTTATGGAAGCTAACAACATCATGGAAGCTGTTGATACCGAGATATTCGGTATATGGTATTTGATAGGAGCCGCGCTGGTGTTCTTCATGCAGGCGGGCTTCGCAATGGTCGAAACAGGTTTTACCCGCGCGAAGAACGCCGGTAACATCATAATGAAGAACCTCATGGACTTCTGCATCGGAACCGTCGTATTCGCACTTCTCGGCTTCGGCCTGATGATGGGCGAGGACGTTCTCGGCGGTTTCTGCGGAATGCCGACGCTCGGCGTATTCACCGACTATGGCAACTTCGACTGGTCGGTATTCGTGTTCAACCTCGTGTTCTGCGCGACTGCGGCGACTATCGTTTCCGGCGGTATGGCGGAACGCACAAAGTTCCTCTCGTACTGCATTTACTCGGCGATCATCAGCCTTGTGATCTACCCGATCGAAGCGCACTGGATATGGGGCGGCGGCTGGCTCGTACAGCTCGGATTCCATGATTTCGCAGGTTCGTGTGCTATCCACATGGTCGGCGGTATCTGCGCCCTTATCGGTGCCGCAATGGTCGGCCCGCGTATCGGCAAATTCGATAAAGAAGGCAAACCGAAAGCTATCCCCGGTCACTCTCTGACACTCGGCGCGCTCGGCTGCTTCATCCTTTGGTTCGGCTGGTACGGCTTCAACGGCGCTGCTGCGATCTCGGGCGGTCAGCTCGGTTCTATCTTCGTAACAACAACTATCGCTCCGGCAGTCGCAACCGTAGTCTGCATGATATTCACATGGCTGCGTTACGGCAAGCCCGATGTTTCGATGTGCCTCAACGCATCGCTCGCGGGACTTGTCGGTGTAACGGCAGGCTGTGATGTAGTCGATGCTCTCGGCGCAACTATCATCGGCGTGGTTTCCGGTTTACTCGTAATATTCGGCGTATGGTTCCTCGATAATGTGCTGAAAATCGACGACCCGGTCGGCGCAGTAGCGGTTCACTTCTGCAACGGCGTCTGGGGTACTCTCGCGGTCGGTCTGCTCGCTAACCCCGCGGTTCCCGGCTACTCGATAGTGAACTCTAACGGTGACACTATCTACGGCCTTTTCTACGGCGGCGGCGCGGAACTCCTCGGTCTGCAATCACTCGGATTTGTTGCAGTTGCAGGGTGGACAGCGGTATGTATCACGATCACATTCTTTATCATCAAGAAAACTATCGGTCTGCGTGTCAACCGCCACGAAGAGATCGTCGGCCTTGACGCTACCGAGCACGGCTTACAGTCCTCTTATGCCGACTTCATCCCGTCCATGCACATTGAAACTTCCGCTTCCGGCAAGGAAAAAGAAGTTGCGAACGTCATTCCCGTTGTCTCGGAAGAAAAGGCTGTTCCCGTTCAGCATGTCAAGGCTGAAAACACCGCTTCCGACGTGAAGATGACAAAGGTGGACATCATCACATCTCTCGAGAAATTCGATCAGCTCAAATCTGCGCTTTACGCGATTGGTATCACCGGTATGACAGTTACGAACACAATGGGCTGCGGTATGCAGAAAGGCAAGACAGAGTATTACCGTGGAGTTGCCGTAACTCCGCAGCTCTTACCGAAAGTCAAGGTCGAAGTCGTTGTCTGCAAGGTGCCTGTTGATGATGTTGTAAGCGCAGCGAAGAACGCGCTCTACACCGGCAATGTCGGCGACGGAAAGATCTTCGTTTACGATGTTGAGGATGTGCTCAAAATCAGAACAGGTGAATCCGGCTACGA
>JAEEJW010000082.1 GCA_016282095.1 Ruminiclostridium sp.
GCTTTCATTTTGTGGTCAAAAGGTGGATTTTTCAAAGCTATAATTCGTCTGCTATGCAATTCTCCTGAACAAATGGAAGGACAGAAAACAACTATATTACCGGCAGCAATTTGCAGACAATCCATATATTCGTTCCGGCAATAGCGCAGCAGATGCTTCTCATATCTGCTGCGTTCTGTTTTTATAGCGTTCATGTCTTTATCATCTTGGCGACATTTATAAAGTGGTCGGCGATCCTTTCTGCGTCGGACGAAAGTGAAAGATACTGCGCTCCGACATCGGCCGTACATACTCCGGAACCCAGGCGCTGGATGTGATTGTCGGCCATTTCCGCAGTCACGGTATCGACCATATCCTCTGTCTCGAATGCAAGATCTAGGGCCTTCTGGTCATTTTTGATATAAGCCTGCATTGCGTGTGAGAAAAGTTCCTCAATAAGCCCGCGGACAGCTTCGATCTCACTGACTGCATTATCGGAGAAGTGTTCGCCGGCGTTTCTGAGATGCTCGGCATACTCGACTATGTTCTCTGCGTAGTCACCGACACGTTCAAGGTCGGTTACAGCGTGGAACGCAGTTGAGATATATGTCATATCCTTGGCGCTGAGCTGCATATTCGAGAGCTTCACAAGATAGTTTACTATCTGTTTGTTCAGGAAGTTGAGTTCTTCCTCGTTTGCGCGGAACTGTTCAAGCTCCGCAAAGTCAAGTGTAGAGATGATATGGCAGGAAAGCGAAAAATTCTGCATAGCGATCTCCGCCATATTCACTATCTCGTTCTTCGCCTGCTGTACAGCCACAGGCGGCGTTTTCAGCATATAGTCGTTGATGTAGTGGAGTCTCGGAGCGTAGGGTTCCTCCGCGACGGGCTCCGGGTCATCGGGTATGAGCTTTTTCACTCCTCCGACAAGTATATCCGTCAGCGGGAGAGCCACCAGCGCCGTACATACGTTGAACACGGTATGGAACATAGCGAGCTGTGTCTGCGGAGCTCCCGGGAACATACTTCCGAACACCGCACCGAAGTCTACGAAAAGCCCTATGACCGTAAAAAGTACAACACCGCTTATATTGAATATCAGGTGTATCGTTGCGGTGCGTCTGGCGTTCTTGCCGCTCGTCAATCCCGCCATAAGAGCCACGGCGCATGAACCGATGTTCGAGCCCATGGTAAGATATATGCCCTGTTCCAGAGATATGAGTCCGGACACGACCATGGTTATGGCGACAGACGTCATGACAGAAGAACTCTGCACTATCGCCGTGAGTATAGCTCCTATAACTATCAGAAGTATGATGTTGTTTATGCCTGCCAGAAAGCTCTTCACCGCTTCGAGACGGGCAAAGCTGTCCATGGAGCCGCTCATCATCTCAAGACCGACAAAGAGCATACCGAATCCCGCGAGGATACCGCCTGTCTTTTTTAGCGTATCTGTTTTGGCAAAGTTCGACATGAAGGCTCCGACACCGGCAAGCGCCGAGAAAATGACTGTCGTGGATACCATATCGCCGCCGAACATACCGAGTGCGACGACCTGTCCGGTCACGGTGGTACCGATATTCGCGCCGTAGATGATAGTCGCTGCCTGTGCGAGAGACATTATACCTGCGTTAACAAAGCCTATGACCATGACTGTCGTGGCTCCGGAGCTCTGTATCGCGGCTGTACCGACCGCACCTATGCCCACGCCGAGCATCTTGCTGCCCGAGGCTTTGGAGAAGAGTGATTTCAACTTGCTGCTGCTCAAAGATTCGAGGTTCGAGCTCATCATCGAGCAGGCAACAAGGAATATTCCGATACCTGCCGCGAGCTGTAATACAGCCGTGATTATGTCTGTAACTGTCATAAATTATCCTTTTTTTCTGCTGATTCCGATGTTTTAAAATGAAGTCCGGTAATTTTTCAGAGTTGTTGGGTGCATATTAATTATATCACCCTCAATTATTACTTGTCAAGCCTTTTATCTGCCTGCGTCATCTACTGGCTGTCTGCAGAACAGCAGGCCTGACCGCAGCTGGAAGCCGCTGCCCCGGGACATAAAGAACTGCCGCGTACATATTCTGATGTATACGGCAGTCTGAATATAATATCAGTGTACTGTACATGAAAAATCCTTGTGGCAGCACGGGCAGCATACCGTGTGGGTTCCCTTCTGCCTCGGAAGCCGGAGTGTCTTTTTGCAGCTCGGACAAGTGCGGTAAACATGAGTCTTCCGGTCAATGAATTTCCGCTTCTGCAGATTGAAAAAACTCCGCACTTTGCCGGTGATCCGGAGAAACCACTCGTTTTCGCGCCGCCTGTCATATATCTTCTTTGACATACTGCGATAAATACTCCATATCATTATCGCCATTATCAGCGCATACAGGATCGTTGAGCGCGCAAAAACATTGACTATTATCAGTGCAATACTCAAGACAAGCAGCGCGGTATTAAGCTTGTCATTGCCGTATCTGCCGCCCATAAAACGAATAACATTATCCCTGAATTTCATATATAGCATCTCCTTTTATCAGAACACGGGATAGAAGAACAGCGAGAAAACGAATCTTAACAATGCCATTATCAGTGACACTTTTATAAATGAACGGAAAATATAAAATATGCCGAAAGACCGTTTTTCGCTTTTTCTGCCGAAAAGGTCATTAAGATCATATTCGTAGTATCTGCCGCCGTAGGCATTACGGTACGCCTCAAACGGATCGGTATAACTGCTCCCGGTACGTTCGTATGACCGATGAGCGTACGTCTGACCGCTGTAGGAACTGTTTTCACCCGCATACGCTTTTTTACCGGAACGAATGTCCTTTATTGCTTCGTACGCGCTGTTTATCTCCTTCATTCTGGATTCGGCGTAAGCATTACCGGGATTGAGATCCGGGTGATACTGTCTGGCGAGTTTCCTGTATGCTCTGGATATCTCTTCATCGGTAGCTGTTGAGGATACTCCGAGAATACTGTAGGGATCGTTCATAACCTTCTCCTTTCCTGCTTTTTCATAACTTTTCTTTTTATTATTATATCAAGCCATCTTTACAATCCGGTTAGTCTTATGTGAAAAGTAAATGAAAAATCACCGGGCGGCCTCCCGATGAAAAATTCGGTAAGGCCGCCGGTGCCGCATTCTTATTATCTTATTTTTCTTTGATGCCCCCGGCAAAAGCCTTATCCGGTCATCAACGGTTATGCTGCCTCAGCGAAAGCCATTTTCAGCTCATCGTTTGCAGTGATCTCAGTATAAAGTTCCTGTAATGTCTTCATAAATGATGCCTCCGTTTGATGTTTTTCAATATATACATTTTAACATAATTTTCAGCAAAAGTAAATATCCGGGATTTCAATGATACCGTCAGTCACGTTTGTCAGCCAGAGCGTCAGTATATCCAGAAGAGGCGCCGGTATAACAAGTTCTCCGCTGCGCAGCTTTTCCGATATGTTCTCGACAGCCTTCTTGCGCTGTTCGTTCGTTATCAGCTCCGTAGAATATTCAGCCAGCGGATTTTCGGGAAGTACCTCATCTGTTATGAACCCATTGATCGTACTTCCGGAAACACTTTCCGCAAGACCTGTCAGCTGCCTTTCAAATATCGGGATCACACTCTGTGAAAGAAGGCTGTTTCCGTTACACCCGCGTATCCTGTTCAGCTGCTCATTTATATATTTTTCAAAAAATCCGTTCATTGCTGTTTTATCTGCGCTCATGGATCATATTCCGCCGTTTACCCATTGTCTGATGAGATAAGTGTATAACAAGCCGCCTCCCGCTTCGGAAAGCTCATCGGAAGGCGGCTCACTGCCAGTCCGGGAGCATATTCCTTCAAACATCACAGGATCTGTTTCAGATCCAGGCTCCGCTGCCGCTATCCGGCAGTATCGAGCCTCTGCCGCTTTACAAGCTCCGCAAAGAATCTTCCTTTTTCAATAAGCTCGTCATATGTGCCGTCTTCGATCACATTGCCCTTATCGAGGACAAGGATACGGTCACATTGGCGTATATCTGTCAAATCCCCGTTCAGAGAAGCCGGAAAACAACGTTTTGTCAGCACTGCCGAACGGTTACGCCCGGAATGCACAAACAGGATATCCGAGTCCGAATACCCTGTTCTGTTCAAGCCATAATTTTAACGATCTCGTCATACAGGCTGTCAAAGTCCTGTCCCGTATAGTGGATCGTATGGAATCCGCAGGCTTCAGCGCCTTCAATATTCCTGATACTGTCGTCGATGAAGACCGCGTCGGACGGACTGAACCCGTACTTTTCGCAGAGAATATTGAATATCGCCGGGTAGGGCTTGATCTCATGGACAAAGCAGGAGAACACTCCGCCGTCCATGTGCGGGATAAAATCGAGGACTCCGGGAGCAACGTGAATCAGATACTCAAAATAATTCGAGAGAAAGAACACCCTGTTTCCGGCAGCCTTGAGCCGTTCAATAAGCGGTATCGCTCCGGCTTTCCGGATCGGGCAGGAGCCGAGCCGCGCAAATGTCAGCCGTATCTCTTTCTCGTAATCCGGCTCCTTCGCGATAAATTTTTGAAGTATTTCCTCGTCGGTCAGCAGTGCCTTGTCGAACTCCGACCAGTCGGGATTGTGCCACATAGCGCGGGTGACCGCTTCGGCAGCAGGCTTGTCGAACATCTTTCCGACAAAGCTGTCCCAGTCAAAATCAACAAGCACCGCGCCTATATCAAAAACAACGTTCATATCGCACCTCGAATTCTGAATTATCCGATCTCAAAGCTTTCTGTTTTCAGGTCACAGTAGTACCTTCCGCTCTTGGCGCTGAATCTGAGTACGCAGTAATCCGGGTCTGTAACTCCGCCCTTATAGAACATAGTGTCTCCTCTGCGCCAGATCATATCCTTTGTCTTCTGATCTGTCAGGACTTCCATTCTGCCTTTCAGCATAACACCGGTATATCTGAATATTCCTTTATGATAAAAGTAAATACAGGCCCTCGGGTCTTTCATATACTGCTTTACTCTCATTGATGATGTGTTCGTCGAAAAATAAAAATAATGTAAGCCATCTGTCTTTCTCGTCTTCAGCATAGCTTGTACATTCGGGAAGCCTTCTTCGTCAACAGAACAGATAAATGCGACCTTTTGTTTCTTTATGAATCCTGAAATTTTCTCATTATCCATTGTATCAGCTCCATATATCAAGTCAGATCTATGTTATAATTATATTTCATTCCTGCACAAATGTCAATACTCCGTGATATTTGCAAAACCTCCGCCCTATGTCATAACAGATCACAGCGATCGGATGCCGGAACAGACGCCGGACAACAGATAAAGGGAGCCCGCAGAGGACTCCCTTTTGTTTATAGATTATCGGCTCGCTGCCGGGCGCATTTCCACGGTCAGCGATTCTTTTTTCTGACCGTCACGATGACTGCCACAGTGATGCCGGCTGCTATAAGCACCACAGCTCCTATGACAATGAACAATACCGGTAGCACCGGATCCCGGGATTCCGCAGTCTGCACAGGATCACTGCTGTCCCCGGGAATACTTACCGGAACGTTTTCCGTAATTACCGAGGCCTGCTGTATGTCGCCGCTGTCTCCGCGGCCGTCTTCCGGTGCAGCGTCAGGCTCCTTGTCGGCAACCTTTACCTCAAATTTCAGCACCGAATATTCCTCGTTCAGATCCCAGTTCTCGTTATCCTTGAAAACGGTGACCTCACTTGTAAGCGAGCCGCTCCCGAGGTCTTCCCCGGTCACAATGTATGTGTAATCAATCGTGATCATCTCTGCCGGACCGAGCAAAGGTATCGATCCTGCCTCTCCGAGATCGACCAGTGAACATATAACATCTATATTCTCATAGCTTTCAAGAGCAGAGCAATTCGTAACAGTAAGTCTTCCTTCGATCACGTCGCCCTCGCCGTATTCCGGCTTCTCGTTCACAATGAAATTCCTGACTTCAAAGATGTTGGCGTACGGATAACTTCGTATCGGGAAATTGTCGTAATCATTGAACTCTCCGCCCAATATGCCGGCATCTATTTTCCTGAACTCTTCAATGACCTTTGTAAGATCGCGCCAGCCCGTTGTTTTTCCGTCACCGGCGCCAAGCCAGCTTTCGCCTTCGTTTACCACCATTACTCCGTACTGCGCACTGTTGTCCACATAGCCGTCGAGCGTTCCGTATTCCTCCAGGTAAACTTCTCTGCGCCACTCTTCGGTGGTATCACGGAAGGTTTTGTTTTCCGCGGAATTGATCTCAAAAACATACTTGCCGTCGCCGCGGATGAGTTCGAGAACAACGGAATAGCGCTGGCCCTCGTCGACGGATATCTCTTTATCGAGGCGCATAGTATGGTATCCCTTATACTCGAACGTTCCTTCCGCGCCTGTGACTCTTTCTCCGTCGACAGGCGACACCGCTCCGTCATCGAGCAGATAAACCGATATCTTCGCCTTAAGGTCAGGAAGCGCGGTCATTATCCCGACATCGCGTATCTTCTCATCATCATCTGCATAAAAAACATTCGCCATATATACCGGATCGTCGGAGACAGAGACCTGATAATTGAACCCGGGGAAAAGATCGTACAGCTCAAGCCCCCAGCCCTCGTCGTCAGGCACAGAAATATCAAACTCGTAGCTTTCAGCGGCATCAAGGCTCTGATCATAGTAGGATATGTAGAAATAGCCGTCGCCGCCGTTGCCCCAGAAATAGTTTGCAGTGGGGTCGCTGTTATTTTGGCTCCCCCATGAGTTGCGGGCTATCCATGCGCCGTTGCCGCCGATGGTTCCGTTGGGGTCGTAGAAGTATTCCTTCGGGAAATCATCGTCATATCCGACGATGCACACTACATGATTCGATCCCATGCAGTAATTGCCGGAATACGGATCGGACGGATCATATCCGGGGCAGTATGTATAGTGAGCCCAGATGTCCGCTTCGTCCATATATGTAGCAGGTGTTCCTTCGGAAGTATAGAAGCTCAGGTACATATTGTCAGAGTCATCGGTATATCCGGGCGTTGAGTGATCGGCCATGATATCGACGGCTACTCCCCTGCCTGCAAGCAGTTCCTTTTTTATTGCAATAGTAGCGTCTTCGTTGTACATATATTCAGAGTCCGGGCCTACCATTGACGGCGAAGGAAGAATATTGGAGTGCTTGAGGAAAATGCTCTGAAAACGCTCGTCCTCGTCAACCGACCAGTCACCATCTGCACAGCGTTCCACCGTAATTGCGTAATAAACCCCGTTCTGACCGTTGTAATCTGTGTCATAGTTCATTATCCCGGGGTGATCCACAGCGTAGTCTTCGATATATGCCTTTACCGCTTCTTTGTCCGGCTCGACAGAATCATAGCGATAATCGGATTCCTGATAATCATCATCGGTCACTGTAATGGTATATATCGATATGTTCCACTTGCCGTCCCTGCTTATATACGGAACGGTTGATTCGTACGTCGGACCGACGCCCTCGGAAAAGAGCACTGCGGCATAATGCGCATATCCTCCGAAATCATAGAGCAGACGCGTTTCCTCATCCGTGTCGAGCCCCTCGTCATACTCTGTATAGTGGTATCCCTCGCCGCTCTGCGAAGCGCAGAAAGGAGCATCTTCCGGCAATGGCGTGTATGAGAACCATGCAAGGTGCTTTTCGGAAAGATCAAGAGCTTCTTTCTGTTCTTCGGAAGCGGTGTTCAGGTCGATGTCTGCCTCATATGCAAGGCTTATCTCCGCCGCCGCTATCGCTCCGAAACTCCAGCAGGTCCCGAAGGGGTTCTGGCACCTTACTTCGGGAACGTAGCATACACCGTCCACATCTCTGAGGTCAAACTTTGACGGAAGAACTTCGTCATCGGATCTGTCCCTGTCAGGCTCATAATCTGTCCACTCACCGAGATAGACGTTATCTATGAAATCATCTATTCTGTCACGCTTTTCTCCTTCAGCAGGAGTCATCCAGGCTGACAATGCCGATACTGCCGCGGAAACGGCGGCGATCCTTATGATAATGCTGTTTTTCATATCAATTTATACGCTCAGGACTCGCGTACAAAGTGAGGCGAACCTGTCTGTCCTGCATAGAGATCGGTCTGCGGCTGAACCTCCGCAAACGAAAAGCCTTCCCACATACTGCCGCTTTCGTCATAGAAGATGAACCACGGGACCGTGGACCCGTCCGGGAACTCCTCATACTCTATCTTTATCGTTCCGGAAGTTATACTTTCCCCGGATTCCAGCTTGTATGTGCAGTCCTCATTGACTGTGAGCCTTCTCGCTTCACCCGCGTCAGCTTCATTCCATACTCCGGCAATGTCGGATACAGCCGGTTCCTTCATCCGTATGAAGTGCGGCTCACCGGACTGACCTGCATAAAGGTCATTGAGAGGAAGCTCGCCCGAAACGCTGAATGCATTCCAGAAAGTACCGTCATTCTTATAGAATGTATACCAGAATGTCTGTTTACCGTCGGGTTCAAGCGCATATTCGAGTTTTACATAACCCTCTGCGACCGCTGTTGTGTCGGCATAAGAAAACGTTCCGTTATAGATATCCGCTCCTTCGCGTATGATGAGATGCGCTGACGGTTCCGCATCATAATACCATGTTCCGGAAAGTGCCGCAACACTTACTCCGGAAGCGGGAGCATCGGTAATCGGATAAAAGCCGTATTCGTTCGCGTCACCGGAAGGCTGATCCATATCGTAATCAGGTATCGGCGCTACAAGTTCTGACCTGAAGAAGCAGTAGTCAAAATCTCCGCTTCCATCTTCCTTCGGGAGCGCGGTCATGTACCAGCCGTCATAGTCGCTTTCATAAACGTCGATCTGGGTCCCGCTCATAAGCACTCTTATGACTTCCGAATTCTCGTCTGCTTCGCTGTAAAGATTAATGTCGCTGTCAACCGCCACATATCCGCCGAACAGAGGGTCTCCGAAAGGCAGTTTATGCGGCATTTCCGCTACCTTCTCCTGCCTTATGTAACCAACATACTCGCCGCCTGATTCTGCAAGGTACCAGCCCTCGGCATCACAGGTGTATATCTCCAGGATCGTTCCGGCGGTCAGATCACCGACAACTGTTCCGGCGTTGTCATCCGGTGCGGCAAGCAGGCTCTCGGTATCTCCTTCCGGATTTATGAATCCTCTGAACAATCTGGTCTGCTGTGCAAGGTCAGGGACAGAAACCGGCGATGTCTCTGTTGTGGTATCCGCAGCTGCCGGAGATGTAGTGGTAGTTTCGGCCGCTGTGGTTGTGGCCGTTGTTGCGGTGACCTCACCGGCTGTTGTGGTCGCGGCAGAAGCAGGAGCTCCGCCGTTGTTCTGCGTACACCCGGAAAGCAGCATAACGAAGGCTGTAAACAGCGTAATAGCAGTTCTTGATCTCATGATAAACATTTCCTTTCATAAATCAGATAAAAATCCGCCGGGTTGTCTCTCCGAACAGAGGCAAAAAGCGCAGGCGTTCGCGAATATTTCCGAAATATATAAAATATTTGCCGTTTTGCACAAACCTGATCGGCAGCGCACGCTCTTGTCTGTTTATTGTGACAGCTTCGCGTATCTTTTCACGTTTATTATACTATAAAATCAAAGAAAATGCAATAGTAATTTGAAGATAAATTCAAACCCCGGAAAACATATCGGAAGCGACAGCCACCGGCATGAATGAAGGCGGTTGCTTTTTCGGGCCGGATATGGTATAATTGATGAATAAGAGCAGACAGCCGTTTCAAAAGCCGCTTCCGGCATTCCCGAACCAATGTTCTTTTCCGGAGGCAGCGGAACGCTGAAGCCCGGCAACCGGAACAGATCGTTCACAGTTGAGCCGGCGGCTGTTTTACAGACAAGGAGATGCCCTATGCCCTTTCAGATAATCCGCAATGACATTACAAAAGTGAAAGCCAATGTGATCGTGAACACGGCAAATCCGCGCCCCGTAATCGGCGGCGGTACCGACAGTGCGATATACCGCGCAGCCGGAGAAGCCGAACTGCTTGCCGAACGCAGAAAGATCGGCGACATAGCACCCGGACAGGCTGCGGCAACACCTGCATTCTCCCTGTCCGCAAAATATATCATTCACACGGTCGGTCCCGCATGGACAGACGGCGATCACGGCGAACGGGATATACTGCGCTCATGCTATGAAAAGTCTCTGGAGCTTGCCGCGGAACTGAAAGCGGAAAGCATCGCGTTCCCGCTTATCGCGACCGGTGTTAACGGATTCCCGAAGGACGAAGCATTGCATATCGCACTTTCGGTAATACAGAAATTCCTGCTCACGCACGATATGACAGTTATTATATCGGTGTTCGACAAGGATTCATTCGAGCTGTCCGGAAAGCTGTTCTCCGGTATAGACGAGTATATCGATGAACATTACGCCGCCGACACTGCCGACAGCGAGTACAGTTATGACGGCATGAACAGCCGCGCACTCTATGAGCGCGAGCGTATGCGTTTGCGCAGACAGCATCCGAAACCAGACAGTCTTGATGATGTTCTCGCCAATGCTGACGAAGACCTGTGCTCTATGCTCATGAGACTGATGCGTGAACGCAATCTCGATCCGCCCGATGTTTATAAAAAGATATTCCTTGACCGGCAGATATTCTCTTCCATACAGTGCAAGCCCGGTTATACTCCGAAAAAGATGACATTGCTCGGCATTGCGATCGCTATGGAACTTGACATACCTACTACCCGCGAATTTCTTTCAAAAGCCGGATACGCTTTGTCGAGCGCGGACAAGACTGATCTTTGCATCGAGTATTTTATGAAGAACAAGCATTACAATATAATAGACATAAACACCGCTCTCACTGAAAGAGGCCTGAACACATTCAGATTTGTCGCTTTGTAAATGACACAGCCCCGGATATTCTGTGCTATAATTTACCTGTAAGAACAAACCCGATTTCAAGGAGGTAGCATTATGTACGGAGCAATATCAGGCGATATGATAGGCGCACCCTACGAGTTCGACAGGGGCAGCAAGACAAAGGATTTCCCGCTTTTCGGCAGGGGTTCGCATTTCACAGACGACAGCGTTATGATTGTTGCAGTCGCGGAGGCTCTGCTTGACAGCATGGGCAGGTCCGACGACACGATCAGAGCCGCACTTGTGGCTTCAATGCAGAAGTGGGGCAAAAAGTACCCGGACGCAGGTTACGGCGGTATGTTCTACCGGTGGTTACGGGAGAAGAATCCGAAGCCCTACGGCAGTTTCGGCAACGGCTCGGCAATGCGTGTATCGGCGGCAGGCTGGCTGTTCGATACCCTTGAGGAAACAAGACATATCGCAAGGCTCACAGCGGAAGTCACCCACAATCATCCCGAGGGAATAAAGGGCGCTGAAGCAGCTGCAAGTGCAATATTCATGGCGCGTAACGGCAGTGGGAAGGAAGAGATACGCGAGTACATCATCAGCGAGTTCGGCTATGATCTCTCCCGCACCTGCGACGAGATACGACCCGGTTATCATCATGTCGAGATCTGCCAGAAGACTGTTCCCGAAGCGATTACCGCGTTCCTCGAAGGTGAAGATTTTGAAGATGTTATCCGCACCGCCGTATCTCTCGGCGGCGACTGCGATACGCTGACCTGCATTGCAGGAGGTATCGCGGAAGCATACTACGGAATTCCCGGCGGGATCATGGAAGAATGCAGGAAGCGCCTGCCGGCAGATATGCTTGCGGTGCTTGACAGGTTCGATGAAGCTCGTCCCGTGAAACCGGAATTCCACGATATGTTCCTTGAGGGGAACGACATCATAGACGACGCTATCAGCAGATACCATGACGACGGCAGCGAGGAAAACCTCGCGGCAGTGCTCGACGCGATACGCGAGCGTATGCACGCAGACGGTCATTTCATTTTCCCGGTCATCAGGGACGAAGAGGACGCGAACCGCTTTGAGTTCCGCGCAATAAAGACAAACGACGGAAAGTTATGGCACGCGGCATTCACAAATCGTGCGGAGTCCGAAAAAGGCGCTCCCAGCGAGGTTCTTTCGTTCTTCATTGACTGGACGCTGAAAGGCACTCAGGAAGACGATGTCGCAGGCATCATCATAAACCCTTGGGGACAGTCATTCAGGCTGACAAAGGAGCATATCGGAAAGATGATCGAGGCGGACGGCGATGTGGAATACTCCGTTCCGGACGTTCCGATAACCGCCGGGCTTCTTGAGGACGGTTCTTTTCTCAGAAGAGCAATAGAGATCTGCAACCGGAACCGCACACAGCTTAATTTTCTTAAACTGGCAAGGATCCTTCGCGACAGCTGGGTATGGATCCCGTGCAATGCTGTATTCAGCGACCGCGATTATGAAGAGTGGTCGAAGGTAGTGCAGGAAGCGGCAGAAAAGGACGATCTTGATTCGTTGATCGGCCACAGATTTGTGAGCGAGGATAACGTCCGCATGATCCCGGATATTCTGCAAAACGGTGATGATTTCTACTTTCCTGTGTTCACAAGCGAGGAAGAAATGGGAGAGTACGGCGAACAGTTCTCAAAGCTTGCGCAGCATTTCCTTGATGCCATGAACCTCGCGCGGAACAACGAAAAGAATGTCAGAGGTATAGTTATAAACGCTTTTTCGGAGCCGTTTGAGATACCGGTGGAGCTGTTCGATCTGATCGCGCGTATGGAATCAAGTGTAAAAGAATAAAAGAAAACCCTCTGATAAGAAACTTGAACTGCCCCAAATTGTGCGTACAGCACAAAAAAGCCCCCTATGGCAAAATGAATTAAGCAACAAACTGACTTCGCAACTCAAGCGGAGTCAGTTTTGTTTTGAGTTGAATACGCTGATGATTGTAAAAGTAAATGTAA
>JAEEJW010000083.1 GCA_016282095.1 Ruminiclostridium sp.
AGGAACTCGCTTCGATCTCACAGCGCCTTGTGGTCGCCAAGTACCTCACCGAGGACAAGGTGTATGCGGACATCGTTGAGATAACCAGCGCCAGCACCGCTACGATAAGCCGTGTCAACCGTACTCTCCAGACAGGCAAGGACGGTTACAGCAAGGTATTCGAGCGCCTCAAGGAACAGGGCGATATGTAATGAGTTACGACGCTTTCGCAAAATACTATGACGTACTTACAGAGAATATAGACTATGATGAGCTTGCCGCGTATTACGACAAGCTCAATCTGCGGTATGGCGGAAAACGCGGCATACTGCTGGACCTCGCCTGCGGCACAGGCAGTATGTCGGTACGCTTCGCGGAAATGGGCTACGACGTTATAGGCACCGACGCTTCCCCGGAGATGCTGGACATAGCTCTGTCCAAACAGCACGAAGGCATACAGTATCTCTGCCAGGATATGACGGAGCTGGATATGTTCGGCACCTTAGACACCGTGGTATGCGCTCTCGACAGTCTCAACCATCTTGCGGACGCCGACGAACTGCGCACCGTGATAGAACGTGTATCGCTTTTCTGCGACAAAGGCGCCGTGTTCATCTTCGATGTGAACACACCGTACAAACACGAACATATACTTGCGGACAGTACCTTCGTCTATGAGACCGACGACGTTTTCTGTGTATGGGAGAACGAATACCTGGGCAGCGGTGTCACAGATATTACCCTTGATTTCTTTGAGCGCGACGGCGATCTGTACAGACGCAGCTCCGACAGCTTCACGGAGACCGCCTTTCCGCGCGGACTGATAGAAGAAATGCTCACAGACGCAGGCTTCGAGCTCTGCGCCGTGCTGGAATACCCGACGGAGAACGAGCCCTCGGAGATCTGCGAGAAGCTTACCTTCGTGGCAAGAATGAACGAACCGAAAAACAGGATATTTGAAGGAGATAATTGATTGGGAAAGATAGTACGCGCGTTATCTGCGGACGGCAGCGTCCTCTGCTCTGCCATTGATTCCACGGATATCGCGAATGAGATATTCAGACTTCACAAGACCACACCGGTCGCGACTGCGGCACTCGGAAGACTCGCAACAGCCGGCTCGATCATGGGCGCTATGCTCAAAGCCGAGGATGACCGCCTCACCCTGCGCATGAACGGGAACGGCCCCGCCGGCAACATAGTCGTAGCGGCTGATTACATGGGAAATGTCAAATGCTATGCAGACAATGTGAACGTTGACCTGCCGCTCAAACCTAACGGCAAGCTCGATGTGTCGGGCTACGTCGGAACGGACGGCTTCCTCGGCGTAATCAAGGATCTCGGCCTGAAAGAGCCCTATGCAACGCAGGTTCCGATAGTCTCCGGTGAGATAGCAGAAGACATAACCAGCTACTACGCCATAAGCGAGCAGATACCCACAGTATGCGCACTTGGTGTGCTTGTTGACAGGGACTGGTCTGTAAAGCACGCGGGCGGATACCTGATACAGCTTGTTCCGCCGATCAACGAAAAGGCGATAGATTTCATCGAGAACAACATAAAAAATATGCAGAGCATGACCGAGATGCTTGCCGCCGGAAAAACTCCGGAGGAGATCGCGCTCATGGGGCTTGAAGGGCTCAACGGCGAAATTCTCGACTCCTGGGAATGTCAGTATTACTGCAATTGCAGCCGTGAGCGCACCGAACAGATACTTATGAGCCTCGGCCGCGATGAGCTGGCAAGACTCGCTGACGAGCAGGAAGAAACAGAGGTCTGCTGCCACTTCTGTGACAAGAAGTACAGTTTCACGCGTGACGAGCTGAAGAAACTGCTGATCGAGGGAGACAAAGAATGAAGCTGTTCAGGAATATTATTAAAAATGATATCCGTCTGCCGCTTGTTATCATCACGGCTATGTTTGTCGGCATTGCAGCGCATGGACAGGCACTTTTCAACAAATTTTCCTTTCAGGACGATATAAGCGCTTTCAATTCACTGGGCTCGACGTACGAATCCGGGCGCTGGTTCCTCGGTGTACTCGATACCGCCGTGAATATCCTTTTCGGTATGCGTCCTTACAGTCTGCCCTGCTTCTGCCGGTAGCCTGTAACCTTATCTGCATAATGGCTGACCGCCCCGAAACCCGTATGCTTTACGGTCAGCTCATGGTTTTCGTACCTGCCGCATATTTTACAGACAGAGCCGTTCTGTCAGAGTCAAAGCAAAATGAGATCATTACCCGTACCGGCGCAGTCCTGGCCGCGGTATTCATTATTACAGGAATAAGATATGACAATATCTGCTATTTAAAAGCACTGACCGTACAGCAGTCCTTTATCTCCTACTGCAATGCTCTGATCGCGGGCATAAAGAACACGGAAGGATACAGGGACGAAATGCCGGTCGTTTATATAAACAGCCAATTCAAGCGGGACAATACCGTCCCGACACTGTATGACGATCTGTGGACCGGTCCGTATATGGAACTCAATGATATGATAAACACCAATTCATGGGAAGGTTTTATGAAAAGATGGTGCGGCTTTGCCCCCAAACGCGGTGACAATGCAGCGTTTGCCGAGCGTGCCGAAGTACTTGAGATGCCTTATTACCCGGACTACGGTTCCATAAAGGTGATCGACGGCACTCTCATAGTAAGGTTCTGACAGGAGGCACAGGAATGATATTTACCGGCATCGGCAGGACCTTCTCCACTGTCGGAGAAAAGCAGTATGAAACGATAGGCGCATTCTGGGACGAACTTGCCGCGAAGTATGGCAGAGCAGAACTGCGCGGCCTCGGCTGGGGCTGGACGGACACGGAGATACGGTATGCCATTGGCTTGAAAAGCGGCACGATACCCGGCGCGGATACGGAAATAACGCTCCCGGACGAAGGCTGGGTCACCGTGACCGGCAGAACAGAGGATCTCGGCGGGATATACCGCGGGATCTATATGACCGGCAGGCTGAGATACGAGATCGAAATGTTCGATGACAACGGGAACTGCCGTGTGATGTATATAAGGTGAATATGGAAAAAGCAATACTGAAAAGTGATTTTTACTACGACCTTCCGCAGGAGCTGATAGCGCAGACTCCGCTGGAGCCGCGCGACAGTTCGCGGCTTATGAAGATAGACCGTGAAAGCGGAACAGTTACTCACGCTCATTTCTATGAACTCGCGGAGTACCTGCGCCCGGGCGATCTGCTGGTAATGAACGACTCCAAAGTCTTCCCCGCCCGCATTATCGGTGTAAAGGAAGAGACAGGAGTTATATGTGAGTTCCTGCTGCTGGAACAGCACAGCAGCGATACGTGGGAGGCTATAGTCCGCCCCGGACGCCGCTTGAAAAGCGGAGCACGGGTGAAATTCTCGGACGAACTCACCGGTGAGGTGCGGGAAGTGCTTCCCGACGGCAATCGTATCGTGAAGTTTGAGTACGACGGGGTGTTCTTCGATATCCTCGACCGCATAGGCCAGATGCCGCTGCCGCCCTACATCACGGAAAAGCTGAAAAACAAGGACAGATACAACACGATATACTGCCGCGAGACAGGTTCTGCGGCGGCTCCGACGGCAGGACTGCATTTCACGGACAGGGTGTTTGAGTCTGTACGCGCTAAAGGCGCAGATACTGCATTCGTGACGCTGCACGTCGGGCTCGGAACGTTTCGTCCTGTCAAGGAAGAAAACATCCTCGATCACAAGATGCATGTTGAACACTTCACAATACCGCAGATCACCGCAGACAAGATCGCGGAGCACAGGAAGAACGGCGGACGGGTGATAGCGGTAGGCACCACCAGCTGCCGGACGCTGGAAGCCTGCGCGCAGAAGTACGGCGAAGTGCGCGCCTGCTCCGAGAGCACCGGAATCTTCATCTACCCCGGCTATGAGTTCAGGGTGATCGATGGGCTGATAACAAACTTCCATCTGCCGGAAAGTACGCTGATAATGCTTGTAAGCGCGTTTATGGGCAGGGAAAAGACACTGGCCGCTTATCGTGAAGCCATAAATGAAAGATACCGCTTCTTCTCCTTCGGCGACAGTATGTTTATTTCCTGAAAGCCGGTACGCCGCCCGGTTATACGGTACAACCCATGAAAGAACTACGGTCTGCGGGTCAGGCCTCATAACAGAAAGATTTAAAATATGCTATATATAATGCGACACGGAAGGACCGACTGGAACGAACGCCGCAAAATGCAGGGCCGCACCGATATCCCGCTGAACGACGAGGGAAGAAAAATGGCGGCAGAAGCGGCAGAGGAATATAAAAACGTACATTTCGATATCTGCTTCTGCTCACCGCTGATACGCGCCGCAGAGACCGCGGAGATCTTCCTGAAAAACAGGGATATCCCCATTGTCAAAGATGACAGGCTCGTCGAAATGAGCTTCGGTGAGTACGAAGGCCTCGAAAACAGCTTCGATATCCCCGGCTGCCCGATAAATACACTGTTCCATACACCCGAGAAATATACGGATCCGCCCGGCGGCGCGGAAAGCTTCGGGGAGCTTTTTGAAAGAACGGGAGCTTTCCTGGAAGAGAAAGTATATCCGCTACTGGACGAAGGAAAAGATGTGCTGATAATAGGTCACGGCGCCATGAACTGCAGCATCGTGTGCCAGGTGAAGAACATCCCGCTGAAAGATTTCTGGAGCGCCGGTATAGATAACTGTAAATTAATGAAACTTATATGAAAAGGAGACAGAACAATGCTTGAGTACAGATACGACACTCAGCTCCTCATTGAAGGAGAAAACCTCGACGAAGACGATATCGACGCATATTTCAAGGAGAATTTCAAGGGCGACAGCCTTCTCGCGGTAGGCGACGAGGATCTGATAAAGATCCATTACCACACCAACGAGCCCTGGAAGGTCCTTGAATACTGCGCTACCCTCGGCGAGATATACGATATCGTAGTCGAGGATATGGACAGACAGGCACGCGGCCTGAAAGGCTGACCGTATGAGTGAAAATTCAAAATTCGAGATACTCAGGACCGAGGGCAAAGCGCGCCGCGGCCGCTTCACCACGCCCCACGGCGTAATAGAATCGCCTTTCTTCATGAACGTCGGCACCGCCGCGGCAATAAAGGGCGGCGTGTCGTCCGTAGATCTGCGTGAGCTGAAAACACAGGTGGAACTCTGCAACACCTACCACCTGCACATCCGGCCCGGTGATGATGTGATATACAAAATGGGCGGGCTCCACAAGTTCATGAACTGGGACAAGCCCATACTCACCGACAGCGGCGGATTTCAGGTGTTCTCCCTTGCGAAGCTGCGGAAGATAAAGGAAGAGGGAGTGTATTTCAGCTCCCACGTTGACGGCCGGAAGATATTCATGGGGCCCGAGGAAAGTATGCGCATACAGTCGCACCTTGCCTCAACTATCGCCATGGCATTCGACGAGTGCGTCGAGAACCCCGCCGAATACAGCTACGCCGCAGCATCGACAGAGCGCACCACCCGATGGCTTATACGCTGCAAAGCTGAAATGGAGCGTCTCAATTCCCTGCCGGAAACGATAAACCGCAGGCAGCTCCTGTTTGCGATAAATCAGGGTGCCACCTACGACGACCTGCGCATAAAGCACATGAAGGAGATCTCGCAGCTTGACCTTGACGGTTACGCTGTGGGTGGCCTTGCGGTAGGCGAACCCACCGAAGTGATGTACCATATTCTTGACGAAGTGGTGCCTTATGCCCCTTACGACAAGCCCCACTATCTTATGGGAGTCGGCACGCCCTCAAACATCATCGAAGCGGTCAGCCGTGGGATAGATATGTTCGACTGCGTTATGCCCAGCCGCAACGCCCGCCATTCGACGGTATTCACATGGCACGGCATCATACACGCAAAGAATGAGCGCTTCACAACTGACGACAGGCCGCTGGACGAAGAATGTGACTGCCCGACCTGCCGGAATTTCTCACGCGGGTATATCCGGCATCTGTTCAAGGCAGAGGAACAGCTTGCGGGAAGGCTTGCTGTCACACATAACCTGTATTTCTACAATACGCTCATGGAGAAGATACGCGGTGCTCTTGACAAGGGCGAGTTCGCGGCTTTCCGGGAACATTACTCGCCGCTGCTCGCGCAGAAGGGCGACTGAATATACAGACCTGCACTGTCACTTTTGTCAGAAACGGGGAGGTACTTTGTGCTTCCCCGGTTTTTAATACTGTTTTTTCTGAAAAACGTTTATTGGTTCTCCAAAAAACGCCATATTAATTGTAACAAATTACAATTTTCGATGTTGAAATACAGCACAATTCATATTTTTTCACTAAACCTATTGCAACAATTGGCAGAATGTGCTATAATATTTTCATAATAATAGGTATATTAGTGAAAGTTGCTTACAACAGCCTGACTTCTCATGAGTCTGTACCTTAAAAGCGAAAGGAGTTTTTTGCCATGGGATACGAATTACCTGAGGAATATAAACTTCCTCTGCACCTTTTCCATGAGGGCAACATAACGAGAGGCTATGATTTCTTCGGCTCTCATTTCACCGAGAAGGATAAGAAAAAAGGCGTCATTTTCAGAGTATGGGCGCCCCATGCAGCAAGCGTAAGCGTTGTCGGCGACTTCAATAAATGGGATCGTTATGCGAATCAGATGAACAAGCTCGGCGATGACGGCATCTGGGAACTCTTTATTCCCGGACTCAAGCAGTACGATGCCTACAAATACAGCATAGAGAGCAGCTACGGTCAGGTACGCCTGAAGGCCGATCCCTACGGCTTCCACATGGAGACCAGACCCAATACCGCCACAAAGATATACGATATCGGCGGCTACAAATGGAAAGACCAGAAGTGGCTCGATGCCCGCGCAAACAAGAACGTCTATGAATCCCCCATGAATATCTACGAGGTTCATCTCAATTCATGGCAGCACAAGAATTCAGAGGACGAGCTGTTCAACTACATGGAATGCGCCAAGGAGCTCGTTCCCTATGTGAAGAAGCTCGGCTACACCCACATTGAGATGATGCCGGTGGCGGAATTCCCGTTTGACGGTTCGTGGGGATATCAGGGCATAGGATATTACGCACCGACCTCGCGCTTCGGCACGCCTCACGACTTCATGCAGTTCATCGACTACTGCCACCAGCACGATATCGGCGTTATCCTCGACTGGGTACCCGCTCACTTTCCCAAGGACGCGGCCGGGCTTTATGAGTTCGACGGCGAGTGCTGCTACGAGTATTCCGATCCGCTGAAAATGGAGCACAGGAACTGGGGCACACGAGTGTTCGACTGGGGCAAGCCCGAAGTACAGAGTTTCCTAATCTCCAACGCGACTTACTGGTTCGACAAATACCACATCGACGGCCTGCGTGTTGACGCGGTTGCTTCGATGCTCTACCTCGACTACGACAGGAAGGAATGGAGACCCAACTGCTACGGCGGCAACGAGAACCTCGAAGCAGTGGCGTTCTTCAAGAAGCTCAATTCCTCGCTGTTCGGCGAATTCAGCAATATTCTGATGATCGCGGAGGAGTCCACGGCATGGCCTATGGTCACAAAGCCTGCGGACGTGGGAGGCCTCGGCTTCAATTTCAAGTGGAACATGGGCTGGATGAACGATATGCTCGCTTATATGTCCATGAACCCCGAATGGAGACACGACCACCACAACCTTGTGACATTCTCGTTCTATTACGCTTTCTCCGAGAACTATATCCTGCCGATCTCCCACGACGAGGTCGTTCACGGAAAGTGCTCGATGCTCGACAAGATGAGCGGTCCGCGTGACCTGCGTTTCGCGTCATTCCGCACCTTCCTCGGATATATGATGGCTCACCCCGGCAAGAAGCTGATGTTCATGGGTCAGGAGTTCGCACAGTTCAAGGAATGGAACTACAAGACCGGCCTCGACTGGGATGTTCTGGAATTCGACGAGCACCGGAAGATCTGGGAATATGAGCAGGCGCTCAACAAGTTCTACCTCGACAACAACGAGCTGTGGGAAGTGGACAACGACTGGACAGGCTTCAAGTGGATCGTCAGTGACGACAACGAAAACAGCGTCATCGTATTCCGCCGTTTCAACAAGAAGGGCGACGAGCTTATCTGCGTATTCAACTTCCAGCCGAAATACCACGAATGCTACAGTTTCGGTGTACCGTTCTACGGCGATTATCAGGAGGTGTTCTCCTCCGAGGATATCGGTGCTCCGACACATAACGGCACCGTAAGCTCACGCCGGGAGGATATGCACGGCGAGAAATTCGCGATCTCCATAAAGATCGCCCCGATGTCGGCCATGTTCTTCCGCTGCATCAAGAAAAAGGACTATGAAGCCGAGCTCGCAGTGATAAAGGCCAAGGAAGAAAAAGCTGCCAAGAAGCGTGAAGCCGCCGAAAAGCGCGACGAGAAGAAGCGCATCGCAGAGGAAGCCGCAAGAGCTGCCGCTGTCGCAAAGAAAGCTGCCGAGGACGCTCTGAAGGCTGCCGAAGAGGCTGCCCGCTTCGCCGAACAGACTGCAAAAGAAGCCGAGGAAGCGGCAAAAGAGGATGCGGCTCCGAAGAAGCGCAAAACTGCGGCTCCCAGGACGGAAAAGACTGCTTCCGCAAAGAAAGCATCGGCTGAAAAAACTGCCGCGAAGAAAGAGACCGCCGCTGATGAAGCGCCGAAGAAGCGCGGCAGAAAATCCAAAGCATAATATTTAAGTATCTCAAATAAATATACCGGAGGATAAATTCTATGAATCATGTAAAAAAAGAATGCGTTGCTATGCTGCTTGCGGGCGGTCAGGGCAGCAGACTGTACGCGCTGACCCAGAATATGGCAAAGCCTGCCGTTCCTTACGGCGGTAAGTACAGGATCATCGATTTCCCGCTGTCAAACTGCGTAAATTCGGGAATAGATACCGTCGGCGTTCTTACACAGTATCAGCCGCTGGTGCTCAACGAGTACATCGGCAACGGCCACCCGTGGGGACTCGACCGCGTTCACGGCGGAGTTCATGTTCTGCCGCCCTATGAGACAGCTTCCGGAAAGTCGTGGTACACCGGTACTGCAAACGCTATCTACCAGAACATCAGCTTCATCGACAGATACAGCCCCGAGTACGTTGCAGTTCTCTCCGGCGACCACATCTATAAGATGGACTACGCGAAGATGCTGGACTTCCACAAGAAGAAAAAGGCTGAGGCTACTATCGCAGTACTTGAGGTTCCGTGGGAAGAAGCTTCCCGCTTCGGCATCATGACCGCCGACGAGGACGGTACGATCACGGAGTTCGCGGAGAAGCCGAAAGAGCCGAAATCCAACCTCGCTTCCATGGGCGTTTACATCTTCACATGGGCTACCCTTAAACGCCACCTCATTGCCAATGAGAACGACGAGGGCGCGACCAAGGACTTCGGAAAGAACATCATACCCGCTATGCTCGACGAAGGCAGCAAGCTCGTTGCTTACCACTTTGACGCTTACTGGAAGGATGTCGGAACTATCGACAGCCTCTGGGAAGCAAATATGGACTGCCTCGACCCGAACGTACCGCTTGACCTCTATGATCCCAAGTGGAAGATATATTCGAGAAATCCCGTAATGCCTCCGCACTACGCAGGCCCGAACAGCAAGATCGAAAACTCCATGGTAGCTGAAGGCTGCGACATCGAAGGCGAAACAGACTTCTCGATGCTGTTTGACGGCGTTGTGATCGAAGAAGGCGCTACGGTGCGATACAGCATCATCATGCCGAATACAGTAGTAAAGAAGGGCGCTGTCATCGAATATTCGATCGTCGGTGAGGAATGTGTGATCGGCGAAGGCGCTCATATCGGCGAAAGACCCGAAAATGTAGAAAACCGAGACGAATGGGGTGTCGCGGTAGTCGGAAACAAGATCAACATTTCCGCGAACCACGTTATCCCGCCCAAGGCTATGATATCTCAGGATGAATGAGAAAACTTAATATGAACCGAAAGGAAAAATACAACAATGGCTAATATGTCTAATGTACTCGGTCTTATCTTCGCCAATATGCATGACATGACGGTGACCGACCTCACCAAGAACCGCGCTATGGCTTCGGTGCCGTTCGGCGCAAGATACAGACTCATCGACTTCCCGCTCTCGAATATGGTAAACTCCGGTATCTCGACAGTGGGCATCGTAACAAAATCCAACTATCAGTCCCTGCTCGACCATGTCGGCTCCGGCGATGAATGGGATCTCTCCCGCAAGAACGGCGGTCTGCACTTCCTCCCTCCCTACTCCAACGAGATCACGGGGCTTTACAGAGGCAGACTTGAAGCACTCGTAGGTGTCAAGAGCTTCATTTCCAAGTCCGACGCAGACTATGTTGTAATGTCCGACTGCGACTGCATCGCCAACCTCGATTTCAAGAAGCTCGTTGATTACCACGAGGAAAAGGGCGGCGATATAACCGTAGTTTACGGCAAGAAGGAATTCACTCCCGAACAGACTAAAATGAGGACTATCCTCAAGGTGGACGACAACAACGAAGTTTATGATGTTCTTGTACGTCCCGAGCTCACAGGCACACTTGACGCCAGCATGAACATATTCGTTATGTCGAAGGATTTCGTCCTCGAAATAATCAACAGCGCTGCAAGCCGCAACCTGTACAGCTTCGAGGTAGATGTGCTCCAGCACCGTCTCAAGGAATTCAAGGTCATCGGTTATGAGTTCACCGGCTATTATGCACAGATAGACGGCATACGCGCTTACTATCAGGCAAATATGGAGCTGATGAACAGAGACAACCGCAAGGCTCTCTTCAACTTTGACAACCCGATCTATACAAAGGTGCGTGACGAAGCTCCCGCAAAGTACGGTCTTGACGCCGCAGTAAAGAACAGCATGATCGCTGACGGCTGCATCGTTGAGGGTACAGTTGAAAACTCGGTTCTGTTCAGAGGCGTAAAGATCGGTAAGGGCGCCGTAGTCAAGAACTGCATACTCATGCAGGATACCGAAGTCGGTGACAAGTGCGAGCTCAATTATGTGATCTCCGACAAGAACGTTACTATCGGAAATTACAGAAGCATCGGCGGCACCATCGACTATCCCGTATTTGTGAATAAGGGTTCGACAGTTTAAGCGGCTGAGGACAAGATTAAAATTCCACCCGACAGCCTCCCTTTAAAATGGTTGGTTCCTGAATTAAAAAACTCATAAAAAACTGCTCCTTCTGGCAATCAGGAGGAGCAGTTTTTCGGTATTATCAGGCACGGGACCTTATCCGCCGATGCAGCATGAGATAGTTTCATTATATATTTTGTTTTCTTCGCCCGTTGCTTTTTTACGCTTTATATGTTATAATATATCCGCAGGAGGTGAGAACATGGCCATAACAATCGGAACACTGGTATTTTCGTTGATATGCTGGGCGGTATTCTATCTTTCGTTCGTTATGGACAGAAGCAGATACCGTAACTGTTACCTGCTGTTCATCGCCCTTACCTCGGTGATACCGTTCATCATAAACATCACCGGCTCCTACAGTAAAGAGATCATGCTGACACTGCTGTACCTGATAATGGCCGGACTTCTCATAACACCATTCTTCCTGATACACAACGGCATCGTGATGATAAAGAACGAGGGACGGCACCTGCCGCAGCTCCTTTCCCTGGCACTCGGCATAGTGATCCTGATCGGGGAACTTGCGGCACTGGCGAACACAATAGCGGGAGCTATGACCTATGATACCGAAGAATATCGGGCATTCCTGCGTTCCGGCCCGTTTATCGCCGGCTCGCTGTTCAGCATAACAGTCGGTTATATCTCGATGTCATTTCTCATATTCCTGATCTATACACTGTTTATGCAGATAATACCGTGGCACGGTGACTTCGATTATGTTATAGTACTCGGCTCAGGACTTATCGAGAGAAACAAAGTCCCGAAACTCCTTCAGGACAGACTTGACAAAGCAATAGAAGTATACAGGAAAGCACCGGGACGCCCTAAACTGATAACCTCGGGAGGACAAGGCGACGATGAGGCTCTGCCGGAAGCAGAGGCGATGAAGAACTATCTGATAGCGAGCGGAATACCGGAAGAGGACATTATCACCGAACCTGCCTCGACCACAACGCTTGAGAATCTCCGCAATTCCAAGGAGATCATAGACAGCCGCGAAGGCGGAAAAAAGACCGCTGTAGTAAGCAGCAACTACCACGTTTACAGGGCTCTGAGGCTCTGCAAGAAGCTGGGCTTCTCCTGCACCGGAATAGGCGGTCACGTTGCGTTCTATTTCTGGCCGAGCGCCCTTATACGCGAATATATCGCGATACACGCCGAGATCAAGCATGCGGTCATCTTCGTACTCGGGTGGGTCACCTGTATTATTCTGACGATCCTGATCTCTGTCGGCGTGATCGACCTGTTCTGACTCTGCCCGAGGCCGCCGCGGCGAAATATCTGAAAGCGCACGGTGCATTTTCTGTCCCGTGCATTATTTTTTCCCGGAAAACGTTACTTTTATATCCCGGATGACGACTATATTTATAGAGAACTAAAATAACACGGGAGGTCGGAATGAACGACGACAGGATCATTGAGCTGTATTTCGCCCGTTCGGAGGACGCCATAACCGAGACCGACAGGAAATACGGCGGCGCGTGCAGGAGCATGGCATATAACATTCTCGGCAGTCACGAAGATGCCGAGGAGTGTGTCAGCGATACATATATGCGGGTTTGGGAGACTATACCGCCGAAGCGCCCCTCAAAGCTCGGCGCTTTTGTGGTGGGCATAGCCCGTCATGTCGCCCTTGATCTGTACCGCGCCGCAAATCGTCTGAAAAACGGCGGGGGATACAATTCCGTCGGCTATGACGAGATAGCGGACTGTCTGCCCGCCGCGGAGACGGTAGAAAGCACAGTTGACCGCGCCGCCGTGCTGAACGCGGTAGAGAAGTTCCTTTCGGAGCTGCCGCGGGACAAGCAGATAATGTTCGTGCGGCGTTATTACTATTGCAGTACCTGCGGCGAGATAGCCCGCGATCTGCACACGACAGAGAGCAGCGTAAAGATGAGCCTTATGCGCCTGCGGGAGAAGCTGCGGAAATATCTTGAAAAGGAGGGCATAAGTATATGAGACGTGAAGACCTGTTCATGGATATACTCGGCGGTCTGGACGAAAAATACGTCGCGGCGGCGATGCCCTCCGGCCGTGAAGTCTCCCCTGCCCCCGCAGATACAGAGACTCCAGCGTACACCGAAAGCGCCGAAGTCAGCAAGCGCGATGTGCGCATATATATGGCTGTCCGCGCCCTCGGTCTGGCAGCAGCTGTCGTGCTTGTTGTCGGTGCGGCGGTGCTTCTGATAAAGAACTGGGATAAGATAGCGGTCAGAGAACCGGACAGACCGGGAGTTATAACTACCGTAAGTGAGCCGGTTGTAACTACAGCGGACAGCTCCGGCAGCAAAAACAGTATAGTGTCTTTCGATGAGATCAGAAAAATGCTCTTCTATAATGATAAAAACATTATCCTGCCTTGTACGGTCAGCGATATACTTGCGCTTGACAGCAGATTCACAATTGGCGAGTCAACAGAAGATGAAAACGGCAGTTTCACCTCCATAATGCTCGGAAATGAGCTTGTGTGCAGCCTGACCGCAGCTAAGAGCGGAACAGATGTTGATATACCGGAGGGCTGTCAGCTTGTATCTCTTGCGATACGAAAAGGAGATCATTTCTCGTTGTTTGGCGGGAAGATAAAGCCCGGAACAACGATTGACGAGATAAAGAGCATACTGGGCGAACCTGTCCATAATGACGAATACCCCGACTACAGCTATAAATTTGAGAGCAGCGGCAATACGATCTCCATAAACGATCTGCGCTTCGACGATGACGGAAAGCTGATACAAATGCCTGATATCTGCTATATCGGAAAGAACCCTGCCGACCCCTTCGGACAGATAACCGACACCTCCATGCCGGAGCCGTTCGCCCCGGCAGAGACCAACTTTGGGGCGTGGAAATTCTCCGCTCAGTGGGACAGGAAATTCGGAAACCATTACTCCGCGGCGGAGATATATCTCATCGACCTTGCGGCTCCTGCGGACAGGGACAGATACAATAAGGCGGCGGAGATAACGCACGAAACGCCCTATATGCTCGACGACAGCGCCAACGACTATAATCATGCGCGGATCATGGGGCTTGAGGGCGACGCCCTTGCGGAAATGATAAAAAAGCGCAACGAGGAATACTCCGACAACCACTGGCTTACCGAATACCGTTACAGAGACGAGGAGACCGAGCTTCTGACAAGCGGCACCCGCGCGCAGATCATCGAGCATTTCAGGAGCGACCTCGCGATCGTCGTCGGTGAGAACGTGTTCTCTCCGATGTGGCTCTACTATCACACGGACGAGGATTACAGGGCAGCGGGGATAACCGGAGTGCGGATAACGGAGATGATCCCGTACTATAAGTTCGCGTTCCGTGAAAACACGACCGGGAGCCGTATGACCGATGAGGCGTGGGAGGCGTTCTACTCGAAGCTTAGTAACTACGCGGACACCGAAACGAACACAGTCCGGGAGCAGATCGAGTACGCCGAGCTGCCCGTGCCGTGGAAATACTACCGTAACATACAGGACAACGAGCTCGACAGTCTGGTATATAATTTCCTGCTCGAAAATCAGGAGCAGATCGAATTGTTCCGGCGGCTTTATCTCTGGGGCTGTGACGCGCCGGGAACGCAGTATCTTACACGCAGATACCCCGACGCAGAGAATCCGGAGCAGGAATATCAGTACCGTATGCAGGACAGCTCCGTGCTGCCGTTCGGGACGATAGAAGAGTTCCGCGAGTGGATGCACGAATACTTCTCCGACGGTGTCTGCGAACGGTACAGCTTACAGATGTTCGACGGCTGGTATCAGGACGGGTACTATGTTCCGCCGTATTTCATCGAGGAAAACGGGAAGCTGTACAGATACTGCATGATAGGCAACCCTAAATGCGAAATGGACTACAAGACCGCAAAGGTCATAGACATGGATATATGGAGGATAAGCGACGACGGCTGGAGAAGTATAGTTGACGGTACGCTGTTTTTCGCCTGCATAGGCCCCGAAAACAAGCTGCCCGCGCTGGAATATACGGCGTATTACGGAACGATAGAGATAAAGGACGGAAAACCAAAACTCGGCTTTGTACCTGGAGTCTGGCTTTTCGAGTATCACGGAGAGACCACCGGTGAAATAGAGGGCATCTGGCGCGAAAAGACCAACGAGGACATGAAGAAGAAATACGAACAGCTCGCCGGAGCCCTTATCGGACAGCAAAGAACAGAGCTGTCGCTTGTGGACAATAGCTCGGGCTTCGGTGAGGCAGGTCTGCGGATATTCGAGGACGCGTTCTACGGCGAGTGGGAGCCGGAAACCGAGCCCTATGAGAAAAATATCATGCTCACATACAAGCTGGATATGTTCAGCTTTGAGAATTTCGCCTACCCCAGCTATATCGCAGAGACCGACGAGCTGTGGGTGCTTGCGTACATCAACGGCGGCGCGGCCGAGTGCTGTGTGGTGCGCAGGGACGATCCCGACACGCTGTACCGCGGCTGGTGGGAAAAGGCGGAGGACCCGGACGCGAATGATACCCTTATCACCTATAATAACAGGGGGATATACAGGAAGAAAAACGACTTTATCCTCGAGCGCGGCTTCAGGGCGGGCGACACCGTGAGCCGCTTCGGGCTGTACAAGCTGATGACGCAGTACAATTCCGAAATATGGGGCAAATTCTGCGCAGAGATTGGATTCAAGTGGCCGTATGCGCTTGACCGTGCCGTATCCTTCACCGACAGCGAGGGAG
This sequence comes from Ruminiclostridium sp., assembly GCA_016282095.1. Lineage (GTDB taxonomy): Bacteria > Bacillota > Clostridia > Oscillospirales > Ruminococcaceae > Ruminiclostridium_E. The sequence continues at coordinate 15,819 of JAEEJW010000083.1, forward strand.
AAGAATGGACGACCGCCTGTACCGCATCGCTGCCCTCGCGGGTCATGTACTATATCGGCGGCAACTACACCGACAATATCACGCTTGCTGTGAGATTCTTCAACAAGAAGGAATACGATCTTTATGTCGGGAATAATTACAGCTCGGCGTATGAGCCGAAGGAGCACTACTTCGCGCTGACTCTCTCTACGGACGAGAACAATATCGCAAGCGTTGAGTACCGTCCCATGGACGAGATGTATCGTGAGTATGACAAGATGACGTTCGGCTCGGATGATGCAGGGAAGTATTCTGTTAAGCTCGTGTGTCACGACATAAAGACGGTGTTCGGTTCGTTACGGTTCGCAAGCGCCGAAATCGAGCTCCGGAGCGGTGATGAGCTCATAGCGTCCAAAAGCTTCTCAACTCCGTTCGTCGGGCTCAACGAAATGAGCTGCCTGAACAATGACGATATAAACATTCGTGTTTTCGAGGGTGGGAAAGATCATGCTCTCATAGCGGTGATGCTGCCGGAGGAGAACGATGACCGGAAATTCTATATCACCACGCTGTACTGGTATAACGGCACGGAGTTGAATGAGCTTGACAGATTCCCGGAGCTGCTTTCTCCCGACGATCTGGTTTTCGATGAAAACGAGATCCTGCGCTATACCGACATGAACGGCGAGAACCACGCCTATGCCGTGAGCGAAAGCGGAACATGGCTGATGAGAGCCGGCTGAACATACCGTGACGCATTGATGCCAGCTATGCAATAACCGCATAATAAAATATCTGCTCCTTCTGATAGTCAGAAGGAGCAGTTTTTGTTGTTATGCAGAGATCAGATCGTTCTGAAAAGCTGCCTGCCGGATTGGTTTACAGATCACTGTTCAAAAGGATATTTCAGACCCCAGCCCTCGCGTATCCTGTCCATGATACCGAGCATGAATACGGATTCATCAAGGGGCATGGAACGGCTTTCGGTAAGTCCGGACTTTATGCAGTCCATGCTTTCATATACCTCATACTCGTAACCGGTTATCTGCTTCGGGACATCGACGTGCTTTATCAGGTTATCGTTTGTATCGAACACATTTATTGCATTCGGATTGTTGATATTCTCTACCACCATGTAACCCTTGTCTCCGTAGAAGATGCCCTTGCGGTCTGAACGCGAGAAGATGCCGTGCGTGAGCACAGCGATCCTGCCGTCACGGTAGATGAGCGTTATCGACTCACGGCCGTCAACACCCGTGTCGGTCATGACCACCGAAGATTCAATGTGCTCTATGTCCTTACCGAAGTGCATAAGTGCGAAATTTATGCCGTACACTCCGAGATCGAGCAGTGCTCCGCCGGCAAGAGCCGGGTCTATGAGTCTGCGGTTTCCGCTTATGGTATAGGACAGGTTCGCCGTCAGGGTATCTACTTTGCCGATTATACCGCTTGCGATCAGATCGTCGATCAGCTTCCTCGACGGCTGATACCGCGGCCATATGGCTTCGGTCACAAATACTCCGTTTGACCGGGCAGCCTCCGCAAGGGCTCTTGCCTGCCCCGCGTTTACTGTAAATGCCTTTTCGCACAGCACCGGTCTGCCGTTCTCCACACAGAGCATAGCGTTGGCGAAGTGCTCCGAATGCGGTGTCGCGATATACACAAGATCCACATTTTCGTCTTTCGCCAGATCTTCATAGCTGCCGTAAGCCTTCTCAAAACCGTACTTTTCAGCGAAAGCCTTTGCTTTGTCAATGTCTCTTGACGCTATGGCGTATTTCGCCGCGCCGTCCATTCCCGCGAGGGTCACTGCCATTGTGGAAGCAATCCCGCCTGCGCCTATAATGCCAATGTTCATTGTCCGCTCCTTTACTGTCACTTGCTTCCGAATACCTTGTCGATGTACTTTGTCATTTTGCCTATATTATCCGCACGCGCGGAAAGGAAATCGCGTATGCACTGTGAACTTGCGTAACCGCCGTTCAGTGCTTCTTCGCTGCTGCCAGTACCGGGATAGCGCTCAAAGAACTGGTCATACAGCGGCGAATATATGCTCTCAAATTCCGAAAGCCGCTCCAGCGCCCTGCCCTGTGCGAACAGCCCGTCTGACAGCCCGGTAAGGCGCTCCTTGAAACGTTCACGGAATCCCTCGTTCGTTATCATATACGCAAAGCACAGCACCGCCGGATTTTTTGTGTCCATATCCAGCAGACCCTTTGGTTTGTAATTGTCCTCGCGTATCGTATTGGTCGGAGCATCTCCGGCACCGCTGACTCCGCCGAATTCCATATCATAGAACATGAATCTCCAGCGCCCGTCGGCATAAGGATTTGTGGTGTCGATGCTGCGTGTCTTCCACATTGACCAGTTCTTGCCCGGCCAGTCCCATTTGTTATTTATCCAGCATTCCACAGCGAAGTAATCCATGACAGACTGCGGATCGACCAGTCTGCAAAGTGCCTCATAGTCCGCATCGGATACACAGTCGGTATGGGAGGCGAAGAAATCGGTCAGCGGCGCGAAGTAGTAACCTTCGTCCGTCTCACCCTTCGGAAGACTGCCCTCGTCCAGCTTATAGCCGCACTCGTACTTTTCGGCATCGCCCTTGTAAACCAGAACTTCGTCCTTGTTAACGCCGTGAACGCTCTCGAAGAAATCATCGCTGTGGTCTTCCTCAAGCACATATAATCCCCAGTATTCGCCGTTCAGATACAGCACACACGGGCGTGAGCGCTTGGTTTCACAGGCCGTGCCGCGGACGAGAGACTGCCAGTAGGTATCGTTGAATTTTGCCGTGAACGCGCAGTTTCCGCCTGCACGGAGCACCAGTTTCTTGAACTTGTCGATGGTCTTGCCGCTGTCGTCCTTGTAATCCTCGCCGAATACCGCGTATTTGAAATTCTTCTTTCCGTATTCCTTGCGCGCCTGGATACGGAAACCTTTCTGAAGGTCGGAACGGGAGTAATTGCCCTGAATACGGACACCGCAATTCTGGGTGAACATGACATCGGTGCTGCCGTCCGCGGAGAATTCCATGAATGTGACCGCCGCCGGACGCTCCCACTCCTTGCCGCGCTGATTGTAATTCGCTTCGAGTCTGCGGGCAATATCCGGGTCGCGCACCTTTCGGTTCTCTTTCAGATACTCTTCCAGAGCTTGATCGAACAGATCACCCTTGACATAGATGCCGGTTTCGCTGTCGAAGAGATCGTCATAGTCCACGACAAGGCTTATCACCGCGAGACTGCTGCCGGCAGCCCTGCAGCTCTCCGCAAGGCCCTGTATATGTTCCTCTGCTGTGCCGATAAAATATACAGCATTCATACTTCCGGAGAACGAACCGTCCGGTAGCTTCACGGCTGCCCTGACGACAGTGCATTTGTCCACTGCGTCATCAGAAGGCGCTTCAACAGTGGTAACAAAGCCGGTACGCTCCTTGTCGATCTCGCAGAACGAACCCGCGAACAGCGCCGGATCCACTGCCGAAACCACATTCTTCTCACCTCTGCGGTCATTTATCCTGATCGGGGCGGAGTACTTCTTTGATTCCGGGCCTGCCGGATCGCTGCCGTCCGTGGTATAGTATATCTCGCCGTCCGCCGTTTCCATTGTCAGATCGAATGCTTCGGGATAGACACCGGATCTGGCAGAAAACGTTATCACGGCTTGCGGCACATCACCGTCATTTTTTTCATCTTCGGAGACTGTCGTTACAGGCAGCTCCGGAGCCGCAGTACTCCCTGCCGGCGCGGCTGCCTGTGCCGTGCCCTCCTGCCGGGCGGGTGCGCTGTTATTGCACCCGCTCAGTACAAACAGGGAAACTGCCAGCATTGTGCAGATGATTCTTTTCTTCATACCGGTTTGTTCCTTTGCAAGATAGAATATTCAGATAGTTCGGTTACTCATTGCCTGCGGATCCGTAATATCTGAATCCGAGCATCGTAATGTCGTCGAACTGCGGTGCCTCACCGACAAATGTATCCACCGAGGCCTTCAGAGCCCGTAGCACATCTTTCTGCGGAGCATCGTATTCCACGCTGTTCAGTGCTTCGAGCATACGGTCGGTGCCGTAGAGTTCGTTATGAGCGTCCGTAGCTTCGGCAACACCGTCGGTGTAGACAAAGAGACTGTCGCCGGGGTGAAGCTCGAACTCGTGCTCTCTGAACCTGATCCCCTCCATAGTCGCCACCGCGGGCGAGTGACGGTACTCCACAAGCTCATATTTCCCGCCGCTGCGGCGGATCACAGGGTGCTCGTGGCCTGCGTTGGCTGCCATACCCTTACCTGTGGAAATTTCAAGTATCCCGAGCCATACGGTCACGAAAAGTTCCGCCTTGTTGCCTTCGCAGAGCTGTTCGTTGGCCTGCATCAGCACCTTGGCAGGAGACAGTTCTCCGAGCTGTGCGTGGTTCTTTATAAGCGTCTTTGCGATAACCATGAAAAGCGCTGCCGGAACACCCTTGCCCGAAACATCCGCCATAACCAGAGCGAGGTGATCATCGTCTATGAGGAAGAAGTCATAGAAGTCGCCGCCTACTTCCTTTGCAGGCGTCATGGTAGCAAATATGTCAAATTCCTTCCTGCCGGGGAAGGGCGGGAATATGGACGGCAGCATATCTGCCTGGATCTGTGTGGCTACATTGAGCTCCGCGCCTATACGTTCCTTTTCCGCTGTGATCTTTGTTATATTCTCGATATAGTCCTTTATGTCGATCTCCATGCGCAGGAGGCTTTCACTCAGGAGCTGTATCTCATCACGAGTCTTTATCTTTCCGAGCTTGTCGGAAATCTCCGCGTTGTGACCGACAAATTTCTCTGCCTCTGCGGCAGCTACGATGATAGGCTTTATTATCGCCTGTACGATAGCGAAAGCGCCGATAGCCAGAAGTACTGCCATTATGATGCCCGATACGATAAGCACTCTTACAACGAATTCGGTAATATCGCTCTCAAGAGTGAGCATCGGTATCTCTACATTTATGAAAGCAACTGCGGCGCCGCCGTAAGAGACAGGATACGAAGCGGTAAGAATATAACCGAACTGATAGTTTGTGATAATCTTGCGCTCAAAGGGCTGGCCTGTTCTCGCGGCTTCCTCGATATCCTTCCTGTAATCGGGATATACGGGACTGCGGTCACCTATGGCGAATTGCAGTGACGGCTCATAATAGCTGTCCATTATGTAGACAATGGGCTTCCATTCCTTCGCCTCGGCTTTTTCGGGAGTGTAGGAAGTCAGCTCCTCAATATCGCACCAGCTCACGAAGATATCGTTCGCACCCATGCTGCGGCGCAGTTTGTCGATATACTCCCATATCTCACGGTACCGGTCAGACTCCATGACCGTATCAAGTTCGGACTTGCTGATCTCGCCCGCGTCGAATTTCCTTGCAAGCTCCGCATAATCGGTAAGCTCCTGCCGCGTGAAATATCCCTCCGCCACATGAGCAGTCTGATAAGCTACGGTATTGTAATGATCCGTTATGGATTTGGTGTAGGTATCCAAACCTACAATTATTGCTGCGACTGTTATGGCAATGATTATCAGTACAAATCCGATGATGAATTTCGGTGCAAGTCCGAATTTTATCTTTCGTGACGTATTCCGAGCATTATTTTCTTCCATTGATCCTCAGGTACCTCCTTGGGGCAGATGTGCTTGGCTTTTCCGTGAGAGCGGTTCTGTTCCGGACCGGAAAGCCGTTCGAATCTTTCATATTCCTCCGGGCTGCAAAGTATCAGATCGGGGCGGGCTATCTGTCCTGCTTCCCGCAGCTCCTTATAGTCCGGGCTGTTAAGCATGAGCGAGCGGTCGAGAAGTTCCGCCGCCTCTTCGTCGGACACGGATGTGCCTTCCGGCACCGCCATTACCGAGAAATATTTTCCGGGCAGGTTTTCCAGCACTGCGCCGATGCAGTATTTTTCCGCTGCGATCCCGTTTTCGCGAAGTCCGTAGACAGCCTGTTCAAGCTGACGGGAATCTATTTTCTCTCCCGCAATGTTGAGCACCTGCCCCTTCCGGAACATGAACTCGATCACCGGACTTTTTCCGATGAAGCCGTTCACTTTTATAACATCACCCATACGGTATCTGTACAGACCGGAGAAGTTGGTTATCAGCGGTTCGTAGAGCTCTCCGACCTTCAGCTCATGGGGCTGGAACGTCTCGCCGTCTTCTGCCGGGTAGGGCAGGAATTCAAAGAAACCTGTGCGCAGCACCATAACGTAGCTGTATTCATTCAGGCGCGGCGGTATCCCGATAAGGCTCTCCGAGCTGCAATAGCAGTAATACTGCTTCGGTATGTCTCCGACATATTCCGACAAGGCAGCATCCTCTGTGAGATAGTACTTGTTGCCTATGCCGTTGAGCAGCTCCAGATGCTCCCACAGCCTGCGGGCTATGTTTTTGAAGCCCTTGCCGCACTCGTTTTCTATCTTTTTCAGCCGGGACTCGGGTACATTCAGGGAAAGCAGGTATTCACGGGTACCTTCCGGCACCGAAAGTCCCTCCGGGACTCTGTGCGCCCGCATATCGGCGACTAAACTCTGCCAGTTCTCCTTTATATATCCGAAGAAATTCAGCGTCTCATACAGGAAAGTGGATTCCAGCACCTGTAATTCCTCACAGGCCAGCGCCGCATAAGCCTTGGCATAGATCATATCCTTCGCTTCGCAGGGTATAAAGAACAGGTCCTTGCCGCCGACGTATCTGTCTGTCTCCATGAGACCGGCTTCATACAGATATTTGTAGAACATTTCCGATATGAGGTAAACATTCCTGTCTGCGTAAGCGGGATATGTGCGATAGGAACTGAGCATAAGACGCTTTCCCTCGAACGGGCTCAGGAACAGCTTTTTCGGATCCTCCGTCAGTGTTCCTTCCTTAGCAAGCTCCAGATCGGATTTTGGCAGATATTTCGGCACGCCCGTGGTGCCTGAAGTGGAGCAGAATTTGTCCACATCGTAGCCCGTGAGCACGTTCTTCTCGCCGTTCATCATGCGCTCAACATATTCTTTTATAGCGTCATACCCGATAATCGGGACCCGACGCTTGTATTCTTCAACACTGTCTATATCAGCAAAGCCATACTTTCTGCCGTATTCGGTCTCCCGGCTGTCGGCGAGTATGGTCATCAGGTTTTCACGGTTGACATCATCGGCATGCACGCAGAGTTCCATGAGTTCGCCGGTTATTTTCTCCATATCATTTTCCTTTCTTTTCAGTCGGCTTGCTGAACGGGAACAGTATCGTTATCAGATTCATGCCGAATATATATTTATGTGTGGTCGTATCTGCCATTTTATGTATCAGGTTTATGCCCATGAAAAACTCGTCGTCCTCTTCCCGGGCTTTATCGCTGAACGGGTCGTAGTTCCTTCCGGCGCATTTTATCCGCACGCCTGTGCTTCCGTCGAGCGCGAAGGCACGGATATCTATGCTTCCGATGTCCGGAGTCTTTTCTATTATGACGTTCAGCAGTTCCTCTATCGCAAGGCCGAGCTTCATCGTCAGCTTCATATCCATCTGATTGGCGGAGCAGAAGTCCTTGAGTTTTTCCGCAGCATCGCAGACTTCATTCATATCAGCGGCTATGGAAAAATCAAGTATCTTATTCTCGGCCTCAAGGCGGTCATCCAGAAGAAGCACCGCCGACAGCGGCCTGTCGGTCCTGCGGCTCTGTGCCGCGCGGACAAATAACAAAACAACTATAACGGCCGCGGAAGCCAGCGCCGACAGCGGCAGGAACAGCCACAATTCGGCTCCGGAAGGCGCAAGTATCAGCGCTGCTGCAACAGGAAGCAGGCAGCACCTCGCGCCGGAAGCGATATTCGCTTCGGCTATGAGGCCTATCGAGTTAAAATGTTTCTCCCAGATACAGCAGAGTACCGACAATATCACGTTGACTCCAAGGCATATCATCGGAACGAGCAGATCGCTGCCTACTCCGAAAAATGTGGCAACAGGCTGGTTGAGCAGGGATATCAGCACGGCGTACCCTACTGACAACAGAAGACCGATACGAACTTCCAGTGCTGTCAGTATGCGTATGGCTCCGTTCTCCCTTGCCGTGCTGAGAGCACTTATCATCGGAGCGCCCGCTCTCGGTACTCCGGTAATTATCATAAGCGACAGTTCGGAAAAAGTGTTCAGGACCGCCCAGACGGCAGCTCCATTTTCCCCAAGAGCCGCAAGTATTATCATATTCAATGCCAGCAGCTTCACCGCGTCAAAAAGGTTCCCAAGCGCGGCGGGCGAACCGTATCTTATCACTTCGCCGAAACGTTTTATATCCGGCCTGAAACTGCCGATACGGTAATTTGACTCTCCGGAGCCCAGCGCCGCAAAACCGTAAACAGTCGCCGCGACCGCCGACAGGACGCTTGCTGCTGAAGCGCCGTAAAGCCCGAAGTCAAACACAAACAGGAACAGTATGTCAAACAGTATATCTGTCGTCACCATTATGATGACGGAAACGGATATGGCACGGGTCTTGCCCTCGATCTGAAGATAACTGAATGGCAGGTACATCATCACCGAGGCTCCGGTGCCTATGAATGTCACGATGCAGTAGGAATACACCTGCTCCGTGAGAACCCCGCCTCCGGAAAGGATCTCCGACAGCGGACGGCAGAAAATGATTCCGAGTACAGTAAACAAGACCGATACCGCAGCACTCAAAGCAAACGCGCCGCGGTAATAGTCCTGTGACTTTATCATATTCTCCCTGCCCGCTTCCCGCGCGGAACAAACACTTGCTCCCCCGGCAATGAGCGAACCGACCGTACATAGTATCAGATACACCGGCATACTGAGGTTCACTGCGGCAAGCGCGCCGCCGCCCAGTCTCTGCGATACGAATATGCTGTCGATCAGCGTATTGATCGTGGCACCGAGAACCGAGAACATCACCGGGAACAGGGTCAGCAGATATTTCGTTTTCAGCAGACGGTTATCCTGCTTTAAACCGGTATCCATTATTTAATGTTCAGCAGATCAACAAATCCTGTTACATCAAATATTTCCATGATCGCCTCGTTTGCGCCGGTCACGGTCATATCGCCCTGTTTGTTCATCATCTTCTGTGCCGAGAGGAGCACGCGAAGTCCCGCAGAAGATATGTACTCAAGTCCGGAGATATCGAAGATCAGCGACTTTACTCCCTCGGCGGAGCTCTTCACTTCAGCCTCAAGCTGGGGGGATGTGGTCGTATCAAGTCTGCCCTCAAGCGCGAGAGTGAGTGTTGAACCTTCCGTTTTCTTTGTGATGTTCATAATGTATTCTTCCTTTCATGGTTTTATGATATGTCATGGGATCACGCAGGCACAAAGCCGCTTCTCCACGAACATTCATTGTCTTTTTTCATTTTACTGTCTTACCGGGCTTGATATCGAGATTGCAGGTCCTGCATTTTATTCTTCCGCCGGCAGCATCGAAATAGACAGTATGCTTCGAAGCGAAGGCGGTACCGGGGCAGAGCTGCTCCTTAAGCCATTCTATATGCTCCATGATGCCGCTCATGCTGCCGGCCGCTGAACTTATATTTTCATTACCGAGCTCGTAGCCGCCCGTTACAACTCTGAGATCTTTTTTGTCTATCATTACGCTTTTCTCGTCCGAATCGGTCATAGTGCTTTCTCCTTATGATTGTCTTTCACTTTTTTGTCCCGGTATCCGAACCCGCCTTGACAAAATAGGAGCAGTTGCAGCACCGCATAATGCCTGCGGACGTATCGAGATACATGATATGCTTTCCTTGGAAATTCAGTCCGGGACATGGTTTATCGCTCAGCTTGTCAATAAACTCTATAACTCCGCTGTTCTGTATCTGATCGCTTCCTCCGTTCACGGACTCCAGAGCACCGATGCCGAGTTCAACATTGACATAATCTCTTGTTTTCATCATAGTAACATCCCCCTATCTGCAAGAACGCTGTCCGTGCTCTTCAGCTGATAGGATAATAAAGATTACAGGTTTTGCAGCCTATAGCACTTCCGCCATTTTTCACTACTATAATATGTTTGGCCGTCATCGCGGTTCCGGGACAAAGCTGTTCACTGAGCCATTTAATAATAGTTGAACTTTTTTCATGCACGTTTCTGTCTGTGTCGTTATTTGTCTGCGATCCGTCTCCCCCGGAATGGGGACCTTTTTCGCCGTTACCGCCTGCCACAGCCCGCAGGCTTTCATACCCGATCAGAATGTTTTCATTTTTCTCTTCTGTACTCATAGCCCGACCTCCTTATCAAAGCAGTTTCCTGAAGCTGCCCGGCTCCTGTTATCATTATACCTGTAAGCACCGGCTTTGTCAATACCCCGGGAGCTTCGCCGGACAAACTATATGTCTTTCGGCGCGCAGCCTGAACTTTACTTTTCTATTATAACATTATTTTTTATATTTGTAAACTGCCGGAGATAAATTTTCCGCTTTTTTTCACACTTGTCCGGCATTTTGTACAATCGTTTTTGTGCATTTAAGCCAACACAGCCGCAGTTCTTTCCTTTATTATAATATAATGAAGCTCAAATTGAACCCCGGGCAGCATGTCCAATAGTTTTTCCATTAATTTCAGGCTACAATTACTGCCTTTTCTGTAAATTAATTTACACTCTGTCCCCGAATTGATGATTAAACTACATTCTGAGCCTTATCTGAATATTGAATAAGGCCTTGAAATGTGATATTATGTAATCACAGCAAAGGAAAAAACAAAAAACACGGTCAATGACCGGAAAACAAAATTTTAACTATTAAGGAGAAAAAAACCATGAAAGCAAGAAAGTTTGTAGCAGTATTAGCAGCAGCAATGACAATGATGAGCGTAGGCGCCTTCGCAGCAAGCGCAGAGAGCACCGCTCCCGCAAGCCTGATAGCAACGGTAGAAGCAGAATCCGATTCGTACATCATCGAGGGCGACGATTTCAGAGCAGCTTACAGCGAAACAGGTGAAAACACAAAGTCGTATGTAACATTCAAAGAGCTCGGCAGCTATGAACTCCAGTATAACTTCAGACTCAACAGCGGCATCACAAAGACATACACAGCTTTTTCGCCGAAGATGAAGGGAATCACGGCGTACATCCCGATGCAGGATATGCTCGACAAGCTTCACATCACAGCCGCAGATGTAAACGAGATCGTGATAAACGGACCTTCCTTCAGCAACGTAGAAAGAATTTCCTTCCGTCTTGATATTGCGACACCGGTAACAAAGACCACAGCGACGCCCCAGAACGTAACGACGACAACGACAGTCAGCTACAACGGCGACATCATCAGCCCCTCCACTGATGTACAGCAGCCCGCTTCCGGCGAGGAGAACCCCTCCACAGGCGTTGCCGACGTTACACTGCCGCTCGCAGCGGCAGCTGTATGCGGAACTATCGCACTGATAGCGATCACGACCCGCAGACGCACCAAGTAAACTGCCGGAAGGCCGGATCGAAAAGCAAAGACAAAAATCCCGGATAACGCATGGACGCGGTATCCGGGATTTTTATCATTTCTGTCCGCTGCTGAAGTCCACTTCCCTGTCGCATATATCGAGGACTGCCGGACGGTGCGTCACTATAATGACCGTCTTGTCCGTCAGCTCACGAAGATTATGGAGCAGGCGCTTTTCCGTCGCTTCATCGAGCGCACTGGTAGCTTCGTCCAGCATCATTATCGGCGCGTCCGAGAAGATGGCGCGCGCGATGGCGATACGCTGCATCTGCCCTTCCGAAAGTCCTGTTCCACGCTCGCCGAGTACGGTATCTATGCCGTTGTCCAGCTCGGATATGAAACTGTCGGCGCAGGCAATTTTCAGCGCTTCGTTTATCTTTTCGTCATTGTGGGACTGTGTTCTGTCCGCGAAGCTCACCACATCACGCACTGTGCCGCTCATCAGCTTGTTGCCCTGCGGTACATAAGCGAACAGCCTGTGCCATTTCGGTGACAGGGGCTCCGAGCTGCCGTCGGTTTCCGTGATGAACCGCTCGCCGCTGTCCGGTCTGTACACTCCCATCAGAAGCATCAGAGCCGTGGATTTGCCGCAGCCGGAATGCCCTGTGAATGCCACATATTCTCCCTTTTTTATCTCCACATTCAACCCGTGGACCGCAATCGGCATATTGCGCTTTGTAAGGCTCTCAACTTTGTCGGACGCGGGATAGTAGGTGTAGGACACATCCTGCAATCCGATGCTTTTCAGCCTGTCACGGTAAAAATCATGCACGATCTCCTTGTCGAGCGGCGTTTCGGTAAGATCGTCATCGAAGCTCTCTATCTCCATAAGACGCTCGGCACTTGCCAACATGGCGTACCAGCGCGGCAGATAGCCGGTAATATTCGCAAAGGGCGCCTGTATCTGCGTAATGAGCTGTGTTATAGCCGTCAGCATACCGTAGGTCAGCGTGCCGTTCAGTATCCCGTAGCCGCAGTAGATAACGCCGAACAGATACATACCGTTCATTGCTCCGCCAAATCCGAAGCTGCAGAAATTTGAAAATCTGTTCTTCTTCATGCGGGCGGCTTTGTGAGCATCGGCTTTTTCGTGGGTCTCGGCATCGGTCTCTCCCTCCGCAGCGAAGGCCCGTATCACGGTAAGACTGTTTATACGCTCCTGTAAGAATATGCGCAGTGCGCCGTCCTTTTCCTGTACCTGCTTATGCAGAAGTTTCATATTTTTGCGGAAACCGAATGTCATTATGCCGAGCACCGCCCCGAGCGGTATCATTATCAGAGCGAACCGCATATCGAGTACCATTATCATGATAAGCGCGGACAGCATCTTGACAGCCATTCCTACAAATCCGGGTATTATGTCTGTAACGCTGTTGGCCACCACCATCGTATCGCTGGTCAGACGGTTCAGCCATTCGCCGGAGTGCATCGCGCTGACACGACCGAAATCCTTGCGGAGAATATTGTTCATCAGCCGTTCTTTGAAGATATTTTCAAAATTCGCCCTTGTCAGCTCCGCCAGCCAGCGTATGACGGCGCTCAGTGTAAGCTGTGTCAGGACCAGCGCGATTATAAGCACAGTGTTCAGCCAGAACCCGCCGCTGTTGTTTTCCACCGCGCTGTCTACTATCCCGCGGAGAAAAAGAGCATACAAAACACCGCTCGCGCCGTTCAATGCCTGAACGACAGTCAGCGCGAGTATCTGTCCTTTCTTTTTTCCGGGAACAGCCCAGAGCCACTTTGATGCGTTTTTCTTCATTTTCCAGAAATTATTTTCGTACTTTGTTTTATTGTCGGGACGTACGCGGGATCAGGAAACGATCCGCGCGGAAAAGCAGCATAAAAAGCGTACCGCACCCGCAGTACGCTTTATGCCATATCAGAAGCTCTTCTTGATAACTATTTCGACCTTGCCGCCAAGGATACTTACGGTAACATCGTCGGCGATCTTGGCTATGATGGACCTTTCAAGCTCGTCCCACGCGCTGTCGTCCTGCTTTACGTTATCCCTGTAAGCTGTCAGCGACCACTCGTCGATATCAGCGACAGGATCACGGTACATACCCATATTATAGTATGCGTAGTGCGAATCCGGGAAAGTCATTCCCGCTGTACCCGCAGAGTGTGCGTAATTGGACATCATGATCTCGGCCGCGATCTTGATCTTGTTCATGATGCCGACTGCCGCAGCATTCTTTCCTGTGGTGGAGACCTTGAGGATATCCTCTCTGTCTGTGCTGGAAAGAAGATCGTCAGCCTCGACTACCGAGTGTATCTCGAATTTCTTGTCCTTGGTCTCGATCCAGAATTCACCCTTGCCGTAAAGCAGCAGATTGGGGAGCATTTCGATAAGCTCCTCACACAGCAGCATGAGCTTCAGCTTCTGCTTCTCGTCAAGTCCGCTGTATGCCGCAGCCTTATCCGCGATCTCATTGATGCCTTCAAGCTCGGTCACGGCTCTTTCAAATCTGTAAATGTCAGTTTTCATAGTATTGATTCCTCACTTTTTATTTTGTGCCGGTCATCATGACACCGGCTCATTTCCTTATTCGTCGGCTATTGAGTATCTGCCGCTTTCCCGGGTTCATTCCTTCTTCTGCCGTATACTGTCAGCACAGTCCCGCAGCTCCCTCTCGGACACGGAGCTGGTAATGTTGTTTGCCTTGAGCTGCTTCTTGTTTTCATACATCAGCTTGTCGGCATCGGCGTAGAGCTCATCATAATCGTATTCACCGCTGCCGTAGGCAAGTCCGCAGGCCATGGAGCAGAACAAAGTTTTGTCTTCATCGTTCAGCCTGTTGAGCGCCGCCTGCCATTTCATACGTATCTGTTCGGCTTCACCGACCGACACGTTCGCAGCTATCATTACATACTCGTCGCCGCCCATACGGAAGCCCATTACATTTTCGGAAACTACCGCCGAGATGCTTCTGGCAGCCTTGATTATCAGTGCATCACCATATTCATGACCGTAAGTGTCATTTATGTGCTTGAGATTGTTCACATCAAAATTATAAACAGCGATAGAAGCGGGGCTGCCGAAAGATATAGTCTTAAGCATCATATACTTGCCCTTGTTGTAGAGCCCTGTCAGTTTGTCATGCTCACTGTCGTAGACTATTCTGTCACGTAGTATGCTGTTTTCTATGAACAGACTCAGCACATTGTGCACTGCCGCTATCAGCGGTTCGTATATTCCGGTGGGAGCTGTGCGTCTTACCAGCACGACACATCTGTGGCCCTGTATTACCGAGTTGAGTACGCAGAACAATCCGTCCGCGTAGGTGCCGCGCTTCATATCGAAATATCGGCTGTATTCCTGGGGCGAGACATTCCCTGTCCTCACGAGATTGCTCTCATACCGACTTTTCGTCACGCCGTTTTCCCTTTCCATATACATAATGGATTCTTCAGCACCACAGTACTCGTTTAGCCCCAGAAGAAATGCATCATAGGGCATGGACAGCTTATTCATTATTCCGGTCTGGAATCCGGACATATCGGCGATGCTCTTGGAATACGAAGCAACTTCCTTGACGAGAAGGGCATACTCGCTTTCATCGAACAGGCGGTAGCATCTGTATTTCCTGCCGTCTTCCGTTATAACGGAAGACTTCACGTTGAAGTAGAGCCTGTTCGCCTTGTCGAAGAATTCCTGTTCATCGAAATCGCCGGCTTTTTTTATTTTTTTCAGCACAATATCGACCGGGAAGGCGAATTTCTCGCTTTGGTAAAGCAATTCACCGGCTTCATCGAGGATAAGGATATTGCTTGCTTCTGCTTTAAGGAATCCGGTCAGGATCGGATCTATATCCATATATTTTATCCTTTATTCATATTTCTTTACAAGATCAGACATAGCTCCCTCAAAAAGCGACTGACCGGCAGCGTCATAAAGCCTGTACATATCGCTGTCAAAGCTTCCGAGCACGGCAAGGAACGTATTCGCGGGAAGCCGTGCGTAGTGCTGTCCGTCACCTATCATACCGAGAACGCCTGACGATACGATGAAGTATATGTCACTTTTTTCAGGTATCACCATTCTGCCGCTCAGATCCATGAGTCCGAGCTTTTGGTTCTGTCTGCCGGTAAGGAAATAGGGCTTTCCTTCCGCGCGATAGCCGCCGAACTCATATCTCGGACACAGATGTCTCTTTCCGAACTCCGCGTTTGCGTTGGAAATGAGTCTGTCCGCCGATACGGAGAAGATGACCTCTGATGTCATGACATTCTTCAGTACAGCCTGTTCATCTCCGAACTCGTTTTCCTCGCTGCTCAGTGAATATATGACATCATCGAATATATGTATGCCGTAAGGCGCCTGACTGCCGTAGTGCTGCTTATAATTGAACCAGTATATCACTTTCAGGCTGTCGTCCAGAAGCAGGCACTTGTCATATTCCTCGGTCGCCTCGTCCCTCTCCTTTATGAGAGATATATAAGTCTTGCCGAGCACCGTGAACGCGCCGTAGCAGGATACGCTCCTGCCGTCCGGGTTATGGATACGCACCACGCCGTCGGTGAAGCCGCCGCCTGTTCTCAGCTTTCCGGCACCCTTTCTTTCATAGCTGCCGTCCGGGTGCTTCTCATAGCAGAACACATTCGTTATATTGTTCGCACAGCTTACCGCGCCGCTCTCATCGGCTGTCTCCGGAGAATAGGCGCAGATATAGAGCCTGCCGCCCGCCTCTACCAGATCGGGAAGGTGACCGATATCGTATCTGCCGAGGGCTATTACAGTACGGTCGCTGCCGTCGATAAGCTCGAATCTGCCGGATCCGGTACCGCCCGGGTTATCGGCACTTTCCGAGATGTCAGAAAATTTCAGCAGGAACCAGCCGTCCAGGCTCTTTGCGCCGGAGACCGGTATCGCCCTGTATCTGATGCCGTTGCCGGCAGGGTATATCCTACCGGTGCCGCGGTTGAAGATGCTCCGGTATATATCCCTTTCCGAGATGCTGCGCAGCACCTCGGCGGCTAGCTTGTCATTATAGTAGAAGTATTCTACGTAATTGCCGCTGGGGTCGCCGTCATATTTAGGGGCAAAGACGTCTTCGATCACGCAGGTGCCGCTTTCGCAGTCAACTATGTCCTGGGCAGCGGTCTTTATGTCCTCGGAAACGGCATTGTACCTCTCGCGATTCGTCATTTTGTTATATTCGTCCGGGTCGGTGTACAGGCAGTATTTTTCGCCTATGACGCGCATCGGGAATATATCCGCGATACCTGTGATATTCTCCTGATACTGCGCGGCATAAACAACGCCGCCGTTGCGGGAAAGCAGAATCACGACACCGGAAGTGGCATAGGGCTGCGTAATGCCTGTGAATGCCTGTAATATATTCCTGTATTCGGACTGAGCTACCATGCTGTTGCTCCTGAACAGTATGAAGCTCAGGAAACGTGTTCCGTTGCTGAAGCAGTCGCCGTTCTTCGGGATAACTCCATTGGCGAGATTCGCGCCGCACCAGTTCATATAGCAGACTGTCTCGGCACTGTTCACGCCCCTCACAAGGAACGGACGCAGTTCTCTGCCCGGAGCGCTGTCATCTATGGCAATGGCATAGTTTCCCCGGAATTCGCTGATCCATGTGATACGCTTGGTTTCCGCAAGCTGTCTGTGTTCTGCGATCCATTTCTTATAGAAAGGCTCGCCGGTATTCGCTGCGTCAGGCGAAAACAACTTTTCCTCGCCCTTCTCCTCATCTATATGCGTGCCGCATTTAAGGCAGAAAAGGGCGCCGTTAAGCACACGGGCTCCGCACTTCGGACAGGATCTTATGATATCCTGCTTTGCTCCGCAGAAAGAACAGAATGAGGAGTTGGCCGGGAGCTCTTTGTGACAGTTACGACAAAGCATAATAAGATACTCCTTTCCTCATCATATCTTTCTTGCGAACTCGGCACTGCTGCTGCCGCCGGCTCCGGCAGCCGTGAGCTTCTTCAGCTCTCCGACCGTCATATCCGGCTCAGCGCCGTGCTTCAGCAAAGCCTCCGCAGCTGCCTTGAACAGCGCCGCGAAGCGTTCCATGCTGGTGTCGTTGTACCGGCTCGCCGCGTAGTCTATCATCAGCTGCAATCCGTCCTCGCCGTCGAGTATCTCCATATCGAGTATGGTCTGCGAAGCCGCCTGATTCTGCCTGATATCCACAGTCTCTATGCCGAAGCTCTTTATCTCATTCATATCGCGTATATCCTGCTGATAGAGAACGTAGGCGGATTCGGTGGCTCCGACCTGCGAAATTGTATCAACATAAGGGTAAACGCTGTGCTCAATACCGCCGCGCACCTGCTCGCGGACACTGGCAAACAGGGCGGTGACAGTCATGTCGTCCCTGAACCTGAAACCTATGGGCAGGTCACGGAACAGCAGTCCGACAGTCGTGAGCATCTGCATATCCTCACGGCCGTTGTATATCCACGACAGCCGTATATCGTCCGCGTTGTTGTAGACGGACACGGCAAGACCCGCGGCTGTGATGAAGAACTCGTTTCTCGATATACGCTGCGTCATCTCCAGCTCCGCCAGGACAGCGCGCGATATACCGAGGCCGCATTTCAGCTCGCCGGTCTCGTTTTCGCGGGATTCGTTATCGGGTGTCGGGTAGGTGCTCCACTCAACGTTCCCGTATTTTTCCTCAAAGTATCTGCGGCTTTCACCGTAGAATTCGGTGCCTGCCGCTTCCTCACGCTCGCTCAGCATGAGGTAATAGTTGTCCGGCACAAGAGCCGCGCCTGTCAGCGCCCTTATGACGCTGCCGATGAACACCTTGAACGATGTTCCGTCGAACATGGTGTGATGTACGTCAAAGAACACATATCCGCAGGTCTCCGTTTCGAACACGCGGCATCTGTGCAGAAGCTCGCCTGTTATCCTGAACGGCTGCACCAGCGTATCCTTGACCGTATCCAGCTCCCAGTCGTGTATCTGCTCGACCGTGATGTTCTTCATAAGCTCCGGAGCGTATCTCTGCACGATATCGCCGTCGCCGTTGAACTCAAGCACCGTCAGCAGAGCCGGATGATTGAGTATCGCCGACTGCATGGCCGCCGCAGCTTTTTCGGGACTTATAGCGGTCTTGTCGAACCTGAACATAGTAAACAGATTGTACATCGTCGATTTCGGCGTATAGAGCTGATAATCGACCATATAGAGCTGTTCCGGCGTAAGCGGGTGAGGCATACTCATCGAACGGGCGTTCTTTACCTCGGGCGAGTCGCTGTCGGCAGCGCTGTGCAGCGCCTTGTACAGCTTCGCTATCCTCTGGGGGGTACGTCCGCGGAATATCTCCGAAGCATTGAGTCCCGGAAGTCCGCAGATAGCGATAACTCGTATGGAGCCGAGGGAATCTCCGCCCAGCTCATAGAAATCGTCCTTTGCGCCGACACGGCCTGTGCCGAGCACCGCAGCCATAGCTGCGCAGAGCTTTTCTTCAATGTCGTTCGCAGGGGCGATATAGGTACGCCTCCTGTCCCCGGTCACCGGCAGCGGCAGAGCCTTCCTGTCCAGCTTGCCGTTGGGACGCAGCGGCACATGATCCACCTTTATGTAGTACGACGGTATCATATAGTATGGCAGGTATTCGAGAAGTACTTCACGCAGCGGGGCGCTCTCGATCCTGATATTGTCTTTGTAATAAGCGCACAGGTATGTTTTTCCGCCGTCTTCCACACACCTTGCAGCCGCCCAGTCTATATGCAGCACCTCCATGAGCGCCGCCTCAACTTCGGCAGGCTCGATGCGGTTGCCGTTGATCTTTATCATATCGGTGCTGCGGCCGAGAAGTACCAGATCACCGTTTTCATCGACTCTTGCCAGATCCCCGGTATGGCACATACCGCCGATGAACGTCTTTTCAGTATCCTCCGGCAGTCCGATGTAGCCGCGGACGTACGGCGCCTCAAAGCACAGTTCTCCTGTCTCACCCTCGGGTACGGGATCACCTTCCTCGTCTATGAGGGAATATTTAACGCCCGGCTTCCCTATCGGGCAGTTCTTATAGGGCTTGTCTATCTCAAAAAGGCTAACTCCGAAGCCGCTTTCGCTCAGCGCATAGACGTTTATGAGCCTTACGTCTTCGCGAAATACATTGTTCGCGGGCTCGGAGCCGACAAATACCGTCCGCAGGAACGGCCCGGCGCTGCCGCTCAGGGCGCGCACATAGGACGGTGTAAGGAAGGTCACGGATATCTGCTTCTCAATAAAGAAGTTCTGTAAAAGCACGGGATCCTTCAGCGTAGCGTAGGACACCACAAATATCCTGCTGCCCTTTGTATTCAGAGCAGCAAGCAGTGTTATGACCGAAGCGGCGAAATTGAGCGGCACGAGAAGCGCCAGTCTCTCGTCCTCGCCGAAGGGTACCTCGCCGTTCAGCTTTATCGAATCCACACACATATCAAGACTGCCGTATTCGTGCAGCACGCCCTTGGGTTTTCCCGAAGTGCCGGAAGTATATATTGCATAAGCCGCGTCCCGGTCATCGGGCTCTGCGTGACCGCTCTTCGGGACGGTCTGCATTATCTCGTCCCAGACTGACGTGTTTATTACGGTCTTACAGCCGCAGTCCCGGCGGATATACTCCTTTCGCCCGGGAGCATAGTTATCCTCCACAAGAACGAAAGCCGCACCCGCGCGCCATACACCGAGCATAGCGACAACAGGAAGTATGCCTCTCGGAAGATCTATCAGGACAAAATCCTCCCTGCCTATACCTTTAGCGCTGAGCCAGCCGTATATCCTTGATGTAAGGTCGTCAAGCTTCGAATATGTGACTCCCTGCGAATGTGCTTCGTCGAACAGTACTGCCGTATTACCGCAGTTCTGCGCATAACCGGCAAGTGTCTTTATGATCTGCGACATCTGGTGCGCCTCCCCGTATGGTTTTTATTTTTCGATATTCAGCACATCTGCGAAGCCCGTGACATCGAATACCTCAAGCACCATTTCGGTGGGCTTTCTTATCACAAGTCTGCCCTCCTTGGCGTCCATGACCTTGTGCAGACTGAGAAGTATGCGCAGACCGGAAGAAGATATGTAGCTTACCTTTTCAAAATCAAGGATAAGCTCGGTGATGCCGTCGAGAGAGTTCTTCACCTCAGTATCGAGCTGGGGGGAAGTAGAGGTGTCGATTCTGCCGCTCGCGGTCACGATCAGCTTTTCCTGTTCATTTTTCTTTGTAATTGTAAGTTCACTCATTGTTTTGTACTCCTTATGTTTTATTATTGTATTCTGAGGGATTTTTCCCTGTTTACCGTTATTTGTCGCTCAGCGTTATGGCGAGCATGGTAAGATCGTCGAACTTGTCGGCATCACCGACGAAAGCGTCCACAGTCTCCTGTATCTTCGGGAGGAACTGTCTCGGTCCGATGTCCTTATTGGCGTTCATCACTTCGAGCATACGCTCGGTGCCGAAGAGTACTTCCTCGGAATTCGTTGCCTCGGGAAGTCCGTCGGTGTACAGGAACAGCATACCGCCCTTTTCGAGCTGCATCTCATATTCCTTGTACTTTATACCGCTCATACCTCCTATGACGAAGCCGTGTTTATCCTTGAACAGCTCAAAATCGCCGTTTGCCTTTCTTATGACCGGGAACTCATGTCCGGCATTGGCGGCGGTTATCTTACCCGTAGATATCTCCAGCACACCGAACCATACCGTAACGAACATTTCCTCGTCATTCTTCTTGCATACAGTGGCGTTGGTCTGTTCAAGCACCTTTGCGGGCGAGCCGCCCTGCATAGCGTAGTTGTTTATGAGGATCTTCGACATCATCATGAACAGCGCTGCGGGTATGCCCTTGCCGGACACGTCCGCTATCACCATTCCGAGATGGTTTTCATCTATCAGGAAAAAGTCGTAGAAGTCTCCGCCGACTTCCTTCGCCGGAGTCATGGTGGCGTAGATATCGAACTCGGGTCTGTCCGGGAAGGCCGGATAGATGTTCGGGAGCATATCCGCCTGTATCCTGCGGGCGAGCATCAGCTCGGTGCCTATGCGCTCCTTTTCCTTTGTGATCTCGGTTATGTCTATGATATACTGCTTTGTTTTCTTCGAGAGGTCGTCGAAAGCCTTGGCAAGCACTTCGATCTCGTCACCGGTCCTGTACTTGTCGAGCATCTCAAACAGCTTGCCTGTTCTGCCGCCTTCCTGTATATCGGCGGTCATGCTCTCTATCGGATCGACTATCCTTCCCGCGAAGAACAGAACTCCGCAGACGCTGATAACCAGCACGCACAGTATGATTATCAGAACCGCCTGTGTTGCAGATGCGCTGCCCGCCCTGAATGCCGCGGTCGCTTCCTCATTTATCTTGTCGTATTCGGCAAGCATGGCTTTCGTGGGCTTTTCGGTCAGTTCCCTGTCCACCACCATTACAGCCGTCCAGTTTATGACCCCCAGCGGAGTGGCACACATATAGTAATCCTTCTCGCCGATTCTCACCGACCGGAGCCCTGTGGCCGCGGTCAGCGCATCGGCGGCGAATGCCGCAAGTTCGCTGTTGCTGCTGTTTCTTATATCGTCTGCCGTTTCGGAGATCTCGACAGTAAATATACCGTTGTTCTCCGGTGCGAATATGACATGACCCTTATCGTTGATGATCACAATGAATCCGCCCTCGGAGGCCGACTGTTCAACATAAGCCGCCATATCGTCAAGGAATATGTCTATTCCAACGACACCGATCAGCTTTCTGTCGGCATAGACCGGCGCCGAGCAGGTAACGCACACGCTGCCGGTATAAGTGTCTGTTATAACGCCGGTGAAGTGCAGAAGCCCGCTGTCGGCGGCGCCTCTGTACCACGGTCTTTCACAGACCGGGAAAGTGATAAGATCACCGTTTTCATCGAACTTATCGGAGGACTTCTTATCCACAAGCATGATCGTTCCGTCCTCAAAGCCTATATACACGTTCGTGCTGTATTCCGCGCTGGTGTACATAGCCTTCATTGCATCCGCCATATATGAAGCTACCGGCAGATACACCGACTCCTTATAATCCACGCCCTCGGAGTAAAGCACCTGCGCGGTCAGTTCACCGTCCTTCGCGGGGTCGGGAAGCGAGACCCTGCCGGGCGTTATCTTGTCCATGCGGGCAAATAAACCTTCGGCAAGTGTCCGCAGAGTGATAACGTCATTCTTTACCGACTCGAACATCTCGTCTGCGACATACGCCTGCAAAGCGTTGATCTTGACCATTGAGCTCTCAAGAGTACGGTTCATGGTGTCTTCCGAGATCTGTACTATTGATTCCTGCTGTTCGGCCTTCGCTTTGCTGACCACATCGGAAAGAGTATAGGCCTGATAATATGACAGCACTCCGAAGATAGCTATAACGATCAGCAGATTGAGAAGTACCAGTGCCAATATCTTCTGGTGAAGTCCGCCTATGGTAATTCCGAATATCTTCTTCATCAGCCGTTCACCCGTTCAGTACTTTCTTCATGGTAAAGATATTCCTGCCGTCCTTGTATTCATACGAAACCTCATCCATATTCTTCTTCGTAAGGAATATGCCGAGACCGCCTATGCTGCGCTCCGATGCGTCAAGCGTGATATCGGGATCCTCCTTTGCCAGCGGATCATACTTTACGCCGCTGTCTATGAAAG
Source organism: Ruminiclostridium sp. (assembly GCA_016282095.1). Lineage (GTDB taxonomy): Bacteria > Bacillota > Clostridia > Oscillospirales > Ruminococcaceae > Ruminiclostridium_E. The sequence goes on from JAEEJW010000083.1 coordinate 38,852, forward strand.
TTATCTCCACTACAGACGGCTCGCCTGACACACCGACCCTTATCAAGGCTTTTCCGGTACCGGGAGCGTAGGCATAGCTCGCGATATTGACAAATATCTCCTCTACCGACAGCTCGATCTTCATCTGTGTCTTCATCGGGCAGTCAGCCGCTTCGAGAGTCTCACCGACGAATGATATTACATTGTTC
>JAEEJW010000084.1 GCA_016282095.1 Ruminiclostridium sp.
TAATAACGAAGTGGTTTAAGTTTTTTGGGAGGGGGTCCGGGGGAACCCTTTGGTTCATAAAAGGGTTCCCCCGGGCTCGAGCGCCAGCGACTAAACTCGAGCGTCAGCGACCACTGCACGAAACCAACGGCTGCGAGGCACAATCTTGTCACTTGCTGAATGCAGCAGACGGATTGGGTGCGGCGGCTCGCCGCCTCGAGCGCAAGCGACTACTTGCGGCCGCGTTTACGCTTATCCTTCTTGACCAGCAGGAGGGCGCCTACTGCGGCTGCGGGTATGATGATACCGGCGGCGGCACCGGTGGCGGGGTTGGCGGAGCGGGCGTTGGGATTGGCTGTCTGGCCTGCCACAACTCCGGAATAGTTCTCCGGCTGATAGTTGTCGAGTATCGCTATTTCTTCTTCCCCGGAATCGTCGGGATCGTCCTGATCTATGACTTCACCGGCTCTTGCAGCATTGGGAGCATAGCTGTCCATGTAGATGATCTGACCGTCGCGGCCGTCACGTCCGTCTTTACCGTCTTTGCCGTCCTCTCCGTCCTGGCCGTCACGTCCCCGGAGAGATTCGAGCCATTCGTCCTCGGAACCGCGGTAACCGTTCCTTATGGCAATATCATAGGCGGATTCGCCTACAAGAGAATTGAGCCACTCCTGCTCCGAGCCGCGGAAACCGTTCTGCACCGCTATTTCGTATGCGGAGTCACCGTCCTTGACGTTACGCAGTACCTCATTCACGACAGAAGCAATGAAGCCTTCAACACTGCCGTAAGTCTGTATTGCCCATTCGGTGAAATTCTGACCGTCGCGTCCGTCTACGCCGTCACGGCCGTCTTTTCCGTCTTTGCCGTCCTTGCCGTCGGCACCGTCCATTCCGTCATATCCGTCGGCTCCCACAAGCGACCGCAGCCACTGGAGCTCGGTGCCTGTGTAGCCATGCTCAACTGCCAGCTCATAGGCCGATTTGCCGGGAGCGCCGCTGAGAGAAGCGAGCCATTCTTCCGGAGTACCGGTGAAGCCGTTGGAAACCGCGACTTCGTATGCCGACATACCGGTATCGCCTTTGAACTTTTCGGCGTTCGCGGCGAAGTATGCCGCCACTGCCGCGGGAATAGCGGCGATCATCTCATCTCTGGTAGCATATACGGAAAGAGATGCGTTGATATCGTCAACGGCGGTTTTTATAGCGTCCTCAAGACGCTCTCTGATGCTCTGATATGTGTACTGCACGGAGTTGTAGCCGAGAGCCTGTTCCAGCGCTTCGCGTATCAGATCGCGAACCGTGTCGGTCTTTGTGTACCCGATCTTGTCAAGTATCTCCGCGAGAGTCAGATTCGGATAATTGGCTTTCAGATCGTCTATGAGTATCTGAAGAGTGCGGAAGTTGTCCTCCGACCACTGCTTGATGTTGTAATCGAACAGCTCCTTTGCCACATAGAACAGATAGGAAGTGTCGTATTTGTCGGGGTTCTGCACGATCGTGAGGAGCCTGTCCTCCACCTCGTCGCCCACCTTGGCCTCAAGCTCGTCCCAGATGTGCTCCAGTATGGCGGTCTCCTGACGGGTGGTGGTGCCGTCGCCGAACACTTCATACAGCGCATCGACCACCTGATCGCGGTTCTCGGTCATAAGGAGTTCCGCGAGCTTCTTGCGGTGATCCTTGCCGTCCGCGGTATTGTCGTAGAAATATTTCGTTATGTAATTGTCTATATCTGCCTGACTTAAATAATTGCCGTCTATCTCCGCCTTTATGGCGTCAGCTATATCCGCGAGGCTGTCTGCGGCGGGATCCATTCCGAAGGCGTCCGCAAGAGCCTGCTTTATCAGCGGATCGGATTCCTCGTAGCTGTAATATTTCTCGGCCTCGGGGTCATAAGCCGTGACATACAGGCCGCCGAAGGTGTTCGCGTCCATGTAGAAATGCTGATCGGTGCCGGCATTGGTGATGTTTGTTGTTACTTCATCGCCGCTGCCGTTGATGTAGAACCAGCGCAGCTTCTTTGCCGCCGATATGCCCGCGTTGCCCAGCAGGGTCATGGCATGATTGTATTCCAGCGTATAGCTCAGGGTCTTGTCATAGTAGCCGTTTCCGGAGCCGTTGACATTTCCTGTTATGGTAATGAGCTTCTTGGTGCTGTCGAGAATGAAATTCAGCGCCACGTTGATACCGTTGCCGTCAGCTTCAACTGCGCCGGCAGCCGGAGCCGGACTGATGCCGGAGAAGAATTCGCCGTCCAGCGAGACGATGTATTCGATGGGCGCTCCGCCAAGCGATTTTGTATCCTCGACAAGAATACGCAGATAGCTCTTTCCCAGGGATGCGAGCCTGCTTTTTAAAGCGCGCAGTGCGGGGCCTCCGACTATCGTTTCACTGTTTATGCCGTCGTGCAGCAGAGTGAAGGAAATCTGGTTTGACAGATCGGAGTCAGTGACGCCGGCGCTTATGCTGTCCGAAAACGTATCGGGCGGATAAGGCGTGTAATATGTGTACGCTGCCGCGGTGCTCACAAGAGCCGTGGAAGCCGCTGCAAATGCGACCGCAGCCGCTGTCAGGGCACACATCAGTTTTCTGAATCTCATTCCGAAAGCCGTCCTTTCAATTCCGGCATTTTATGAAGATGCCGATCAATTCAACTGTTCGAGCCTTGCCTTGCAGTAAAGCCCGGAGTGTTTTGCCGCCGTGCGCAGTCTTACGCCGGCGAAGAATATCAGAATGTATATCCCGAACAGGATATAGCTTATTGTTATATAGCTTATATACGGGAACACAGCTGTGAACGTTCCCGCCCAGATATATTCAAGTATGTCGGAGATGAAATACTGCGTTTCGCTCATAGCCGCCGACTCATCGCCCACCGGGGGAAGTATGAGTATCTGCGGAAGCACGAAATACAGCGCCGAGAAGAAGACGAACAGCCATTGCCGCAGGAATCCCGCCAGCAGCGACGAGAACAGCCATACCGCAAGCATCACCGCCAGGGCTGCCCAGAACAGTATGCTGTTGTCTCCGTGTGAGAAGAAGCCCGCCGCAAGGCTTGCCGCCGTGCAGCACGCAATATTTGTGCCGAGCCCGGTATCGTGGAACACTGCTATGCGTTCCTTCGCGTACCGCGAGAATGCCGGGTGGCGCGCAGCGAAGCTGTCGATGTCCCGTATTATCATATCAGCCCGCCTCCCCGAAAAGTGCCGTTCCGAAGCCCGATGTCCCGAAGCAGTCCGAGAACACGATATAAGCGCCCAGCCCCGCGATCAGCACCGCGAATATTATCAGTGCCGCGATATCGGCAGCTTTCCTGTGTTTCGGGAGCATTATCACCGCGAACCGCCTGAATATCGCAAGCGAGTGAGGTGCGAGCGCTGCCGCCGACATCGCCAGCGCAGCCTGCGCGGGAACGGAGATCCCCGGCACGAACACCGCCGCCATGGAAATCGCCGAGCCCGCTATGAATACGGGTATGAGCCGTGCGGCCTTTTTGCTGCGCTTGCGGTACATTGCCGCCGTCAGCATGAGTATCAGCGCCGCCGCACACGCGCATACCGCCAGCGGCAGAGGGGTGCGGATACGGGCGCAGAGGCCTTTTCCGAAAAATTCCGTGACCTTTTCCGCCGCGTCGGGGAAGTACACCGCTGCGGCAGCGATACCTGCCGCGAGGGGCGCGGCAATATAGTTCCGCGGTATCAGCGAAAAGAGCCATACCGGTATAAGCAGGAGCACCGACGCGTCAAAGCACGCGGCGATGAATATGACCGCCACAGCTCTGAAAAAGCGGCGCTCTTCCGCGTATCTCGCGGAGAAAAGGCAGATGAGGACTGCCGTGAAGATGTTCGCGTCAAAGCATACCAGAGGCAGGAACATGGCCGTGAACACGGCAGCTCCCGCGTAAGGCACGTCCGGCCTTTCGTAGATATAAGCGGCTGTCAGGAAGCCGTGGAGCAGGGCCTGTACTATCGCGAAACCCTCCGCTCCTATGCCCGCCCCGAGACATATCCGCAGTATCAGCAGATACGCGGGCGGCGCGTCTATAATACCGAGAGAGGCTACGGGGAGCCTTCCCGCCGTCATTACAAGGACATCGTGCATCTGTCCGTGCGCGGCTCCAGCCGCCGAAACGAAATACACGGCGGCGCCGCATATCAGGCTGAACAGAGCCTTCTGCTCCTTCTTTTCGCAGAAGTACCCCGCCGCACCCAGAAGCATGGGCAGCACGACAAGTATAATATTACCGAAGATCATTTATCAGTCATCAATCGAAAAATCAATATCCGCCTCGTCATCGAATTCTCCTGCCGTTTCTTCAAGGTCGGCCCTGTAGTCCTCGGTGCGGTTCCGGCGCTTCTGTGCGCAGTGGGTCTTTATGATGCCGAGGAAGTGTGCCTTTGACAGTGAGATCGTGGAGAGCGCGGCGCTGAGATCGTTGTGAGTGGTCTTGTTCTCGCGCAGTACCAGCGCGGTCCCGCCCGTATATCCGCCGAAGAGCAGCGAATCATTTGCGATGCACAGGGGCGGCGTATCTATCACGATCATATCGTAGTAATCGTACAGCATCCGCACGAGGCGTTCGGTCTCCGCGCTGCCCAGCAGGTCGGAGGGGTTCTGCACCCTGGGTCCGGACGGCATGACGTGGAAGTTCTTCCGCACATCGGCGCATATACCGCTGTATATGTCACTCTCGCGGGTCAGCACGGTGCTGAGTCCGAAATGGTTCTTCAGGCGCAGTGTATCGTGTATCCCCGATCTGCGAAGGTCGGCGTCTATGAGCAGGACACGCTGGTCGAGCCTGCTGAACGACAGCGCGATATTCACGGCTGTTGTCGTCTTGCCTTCTTCACGGCACTGGCTGGTTATCACCACCGAATGATAGGGGGTGTCTTTCAGCCCTGCGATGAGGTTGGTGCGTATCTTTGAATATGCCTCGGTGATAACGAACGGGGTATTTTCGTTGAGAATGAACTGTCTTGTTATGGAATCCGCTCCCTGCAAGTAACCGGCCCCTTTCGCTGCGCTCGCGGCATAGTACCGCACAATACTACATAGTATATTATAGTACATTATTCACAGCTTGTCAAGAATGTGAACAACATTTTTGCTGATTTTTTGCAAAACAAAAGCGCGCACGGAGATCCGTACGCGCATATCATATCGGTTTATATGCTTACTTCTTTGCCTTTGCTGTTTCTGTCTTGGCAGCAGCCTTGGGAGCTTCAGCCTTAACAGCCTCTGCCTTGGGAGCAGCAGCCTTCTTTGCGGCAGGAGCCTTCTTAGCCGCGGGAGCCTTCTTCTCGGCAGCCTTGGGAGCGGCAGCCTTGGGAGCTTCAGCCTTTGCGGCAGCAGCCTTGGGAGCGGCAGTCTTCTTAGCTGCGGGAGCCTTCTTTTCAGCCTTGGGAGCAGCAGCCTTCTTTGCAGCCTTCTTTGCAGCGATAGCGTTGAAGATGTCAGCGCAGCCTGCTTCGTTGCCTTCAACAGCGAGAGCGCCGGAAGCGATCGCGTCTGCGGGAGAGAGCTTGCCCTCTACAAGAGCGGTGAATGTGTCAGCGTCTGCCACGAATGTAGCAGTAGCATCCTTGTAGTCGAAGTTATCTACCGTCAGCTTGCCGTCTTTGAACTCCATGTAGAATGTTCCCGCTGCATCGCCTGTTACAGTGAACTGGAAAGCGAAAAATCCTTCAAACGTCGAAGTATTGGTCTTGTCGATAGTTTTCTTCAGACTTGCATAAACCTTTTCGTATGCCGATTTTGCCATAATGTTTTTCCTTCCTTTGATTGATTGAAACGGGCGAATGCACCCTTTTTGTTTGTTTCGAAAGTATTATATCATAAAAGAATTGCAATTTCAAGCGATTTTTCGGATTTTTTTGCAAATTGGTGCAATATGTGTTAAAAAAAACAGCTTTTCAAACCACTGTTAGGCATTATTTACAATAAAAATCGTGATTTTGTACAGCTTCATCGCTGTTCCGGTGATATCATACCCCGGAAGGGGCTGTTTTATTCATTTTTTCCCGTATAATTTTACCGGTCACGGGGGCGTGCCGGCCGTTTTCTGTCATTATTTTACCGTTTCCGCAATAAAATTCAGAAGGTACCCGTGATCCGGAACAGGATATCCGGACATGACGGCAGGCGCCGTACACAAGGTCCCCGGGAAAGGAGCGCAGTCATGCTTTGTACATTCGACGACATCAGGAACAAGGAGATAATCAACATCAGGAGCGGAAGAAAGATCGGCTATGCCGACGACATAGAATTCGACACCTGCACTGCGAAGGTGTGCAGGATCGTGATCTACGGCAAGGCTAAATGCTTCGGGCTTCTGGGACGGGCGGACGACATCACGGTCTGCTGGAGCGATATCGAGATAATCGGTGAGGACGCAGTGCTGGTGAGCTGCGATGTTCCCGCGGTCACAAAAAAGAGCGGAGGGTTGTTGAAAAATTTGTTGAAATAGACGAAAAGAAAAATATTGTAAAATATAGAAGAACGTGTTATAATATTAAGGCAACTCATAAGGGTATGCAAATCCTCACGGGCTCTATAAACAGCGGGGGTGCGGCATTCTGCGTGTCGTCCGCTGCGTTCAGCACCCGGCGGAAAAAAACAAATTTTAAGGAGGACACTACCATGGCAGTAGTATCAATGAAGCAGCTTCTTGAAGCCGGTGTTCACTTCGGACATCAGACAAGACGCTGGAACCCGAAAATGGCACCGTACATTTTCACAGAAAGAAACGGCATCTACATCATCGACCTTCAGAAGACGGTCAAGAAGCTCGACGAGGCATATAACTTCGTGTTCAATATGGCTTCCGAGGGCGGCGAGATCCTCTTCGTAGGCACAAAGAAGCAGGCTGCCGATTCCATCAAGGAAGAGGCTGAGAGAGCCGGCGCACACTATGTGAACGCAAGATGGCTCGGCGGTATGATGACAAACTTCAAGACGATCCAGAACCGCATCAAGAGACTCGAACAGCTCCACACAATGGAAACAGACGGCACATTCGACCTACTCCCCAAGAAGGAAGTAAGCAAGCTCGGTCTCGAGATCGAGAAGCTCGAAAAGTTCCTCGGCGGTATCAAGAACATGAAGAAGCTCCCCGGCGCTCTCTTCGTAGTTGACCCCCGCAAGGAAAAGATCGCAGTAGCGGAAGCAAAGAAGCTCGGTATCCCGGTAGTAGCTATCGTTGATACAAACTGCGACCCTGACGAGATAGATTACGTTATCCCCGGCAACGACGATGCTATCCGCGCCGTAAAGCTCATCGCAGGCGCTATGGCTGACGCTGTCCTCGCTGCAAAGCAGGGCTCCGCAGACGCTGCCGAGACTGAGGACAAGGACGCAGAGGCTGAAGCAGAAGAAGCCGCAGAGCAGGAATAATAAGCAACACAGCGTTATCCCCGGCCGAAGGTCGGGGATAATAAGAATGTATACAGATGATGACTTTAAAGGAGAATTGAAAATGGCAATTTCAGCACAGGACGTAAAGGCTCTCAAGGAACTCACAAACTGCGGTATGATGGACTGCAAGCGTGCTCTTGAAGAAACAAACGGCAACGTTGACGAGGCTATAAAGTATCTTCGCGAAAAGGGCCTCGCAAAGGCTGCAAAGAAGTCCGGCCGTATCGCCGCAGAAGGTCTTGTTTACGCAAAGGTCGATGAGGCAAAGAAGGTCGGTGTCGCAGTTGAGATCAACTCCGAGACAGACTTCGCGGCAAAGTCCGAGAGATTTATAGAATTCGTTGAGCTTGTAGCACAGACGATCATTGACAATGATGTCAAGGACGTTGAAGCTCTCAAGGAGCTCACAGCAAGCGGCACAAACGAGAAGATCGCGGATGTACTGACAGAGCGTATTGCTACTATCAGCGAGAACATCCAGATCAGACGTTTCGTAAGAATGACAGGCGACGTTTACAGCTATGTTCACAACGGCGGCGGCTCGATCATCGGTTCGATCATCAAGCTCGAGTCTGACAACGGCGCAGACGAGGCTGTAAAGGCAGTTGCGAAGGATCTGCTTCTCCAGATCACAGCAAGCTCTCCGCAGTTCGTTGCACAGTCTGATGTTCCCCAGTCTGTTATTGACGCAGAGAAGGAAGTACAGCTCGCGCTTGTTAAGCAGGAGAACTCCGAGTCCAAGAAGCCGAAGCCCGAGAACGTTCTCGAGAAGATCGTTGAAGGCAGAATGAGAAAGTTCGCAGAAGAGATCTGCCTGCTCGATCAGCCCTTCGTTAAGGATCCCTCGATCACAGTTGCAAAGTATATCGCAAACGCAGGCAAGAACATCAAGGTTATCGAGTTCGCTCGTCTTGAAAAGGGCGAAGGCATCCAGAAGAAGGAAGACGACTTCGCTGCAGAAGTAGCTTCCATGGTTAAGTAATAAGTTGAGTTTAGTCGCTGGCGCTTGAGTTTAGTCGCTGACGCTCGAGCCCGGGGGAACCCTTTTGTGAACAAAAGGGTTCCCCCGGACCCCCTCCCAAAAAACTTAAACCACTTCGTTATTAAATTAAAAGAAA
>JAEEJW010000085.1 GCA_016282095.1 Ruminiclostridium sp.
ACTCGAGCGCAAGCGACTCTCTACTCACTCGAGCGCAAGCGACTCTCTACTCACTCGAGCGCAAGCGACTCTCTACTCACTCGAGCGCAAGCGACTCTCTACTCACTCGAGCGCAAGCGACTCTCTTCGCCGCCTCGAGCGTTAGCGACAAATAAAAGGAGGAAATATACAAATGAAACTTATGGTAATCGGCTGCGGCGGAGTAGCGACCGTTGCAATACACAAGTGCTGTGAAAACCCGGTATTTACGGAGATAATGATAGCGAGCCGCACGAAGAGCAAGTGCGACGCGCTGGCGGAGAAGCTGGCGCCGAAGACTTCGGCAAAGCTGACTACTGCGGTAGTTGACGCAGACAGCTTTGATTCGCTGTGCAGGCTTATGAAAGAATACAAGCCGCACACCGTACTGAACGTGGCTCTTCCTTATCAGGATCTCACCATTATGGACGCGTGCCTTGAATGCGGCGCGAACTACGTTGATACAGCAAACTACGAAGCCGAAAACACCGATGATCCGGAGTGGCGCGCGATCTACGAAAAGCGCTGCAAGGAAAAGGGCTTCACAGCGCTGTTTGACTACTCATGGCAGTGGGCGTATGACGAGAAGTTCAAAGCGGCAGGTCTTACCGCGCTGCTCGGTACGGGCTTTGACCCGGGTGTTACCAGCGTGTACACCGCTTATGCCCTCAAACATTATTTCGACGAGATTCACTACATCGATATACTGGACTGCAACGGCGGCGACCACGGTTATCCGTTCGCTACAAACTTCAACCCCGAGATCAATCTGCGCGAGGTATCTTCCAACGGCTCCTACTGGGAGGACGGACACTGGGTGGAGACAAAGCCCATGGAGATCAAGCGTGAATATAACTTCGACGGCGTGGGAATGAAGGATATGTACCTGCTTCACCACGAGGAGATCGAGTCCCTTGCGAAGAATATCCCGAATGTGAAGAGAATACGCTTCTTCATGACCTTCGGCCAGTCCTACCTCACGCACATGAACTGCCTCCAGAACGTGGGTATGCTCGGCACAACGCCTGTAAAGTTCGAAGGACGTGAGATCGTGCCGATCAAATTCCTGAAGGCTCTGCTGCCCGACCCCGCTTCGCTCGGTCCGCGCACTGTCGGCAAGACCAACATCGGCTGCATCTTCCGCGGCATCAAGGACGGAAAAGAAAGAAACATCTATATCTATAACGTATGCGACCACCAGGAATGCTACAAGGAGACCGGCGCACAGGCCGTTTCCTACACCACGGGCGTTCCCGCTATGATAGGCACTTCAATGGTAGCAAGCGGCACATGGAGCGGCGCAGGCGTGTTCAATGTCGAGGAGTTCGATCCCGATCCGTATATGGACGCGCTCAACAAGTACGGTCTGCCGTGGCAGGTCGATGAGAACCCCGTTCTCGTTGACTGACGGCCATGGACGAATTATTGCTTGCTCACCCGACCCTCGGGAAAATAACGACACCCGCGTATGTGCTGGACGAATCGGCTCTGCTGCATAACCTGCGCATACTCCGCGGTGTGGCTGACGCGTCGGGCTGTAAGATACTACTCGCGCAGAAGGCGTTTTCCATGTTCGCCGTGTACCCGCTGATAAGAGAGTACCTCGACGGCACCACCGCCAGCGGACTGTATGAGGCGAAGCTCGGACGCGAGGAGTTCGGCGGAGATGTTCACTGCTTCTGCCCCGCCTACAAGGACAGCGAGTTTGACGAAATCGCGGCTGTGTCCGATCACATCGTTTTCAACTCCTTCGCGCAGCTGCGGAAATTCCGCTCACGCTGTAACGGAAAGAGCATCGGCATCAGAGTGAACCCCGAATGTTCCACGCAGGACGAGCCGATATATGACCCCTGCGCAGAAGGCTCCCGGCTGGGAGTGCGGCTCTGCGACTTCGACGAAGCAGAGTTTGAAGGCGTGGACGGGATCCACTTCCACACCCTCTGCGAGCAGGGCTTCGAGCCGCTGGCAAAAACAGTCGCGGCAGTTGAGGAAAAATTCGGAAAGTATCTTCACAAGTGCAGATGGGTGAACTTCGGCGGAGGTCATCACATCACAAAGCCCGGCTATGACACCGGAGGACTTGCAAGGCTTATCAGGGAGTTTTCCGGGAAATACGGTGTACAGGTCTATCTCGAACCCGGTGAAGCCGTAGTTCTGAATGCCGGCTGGCTGGTCACCGAGGTAATGGAGATCGTGCATAACAGCATGGATATCGCTATACTCGACGCGTCGGCGGCGTGTCATATGCCCGATGTGCTCGAAATGCCCTACCGCCCGCCGCTTTATATGAGCGGACAGCCGGGTGAGGAGGCATACACATACCGCCTTTCCTCACGCACCTGCCTCGCCGGGGACATCATCGGAGACTACAGCTTCGACGAACCGCTGAACGAAGGCGACAGGCTGTGCTTCGAGGATATGGCGCTTTATACAATGGTAAAGAACAACACCTTCAACGGTATGCCGCTGCCCGATATCGGAATACTTCACGAGAACGGAGAGTATGAGCTCGTGAAGCGCTTCGGCTACCGTGATTTCAAGGAGAGACTGTCATGAGCTTCCGTATGCCCGGAGAGTTTGAGCCGCAGCAGGCGGCAATACTGATTTTCCCGGAGCGCCCCGGCTCATGGGGATATAACGCAAAGCCTGCACAGAAGGTATTTGCGGAGATAATAAATACAACTGCGCGGCATGAACACGTTTATGTCGCGGTCAGTGCGACGACCCGTCCGACAGCGGAAAGGCTGCTGGACAGGGAGAATATCACGCTGCTGGATATACCTTCCGACGACGCATGGGCGCGCGATGTTGCCCCGACGTTCGTAAGAGACAGCGAAAGCGGCGAAGTGCGCGGCATCAGCTGGCGCTTCAACGCGTGGGGCGGCACTTATGACGGGCTCTACGCGCACTGGGAGCGCGACGACGCTTTTGCGGAGGAGTTCTGCCGGCAGGCGGGCTTTCCGTGCGTCAGCGCCGGGGACTTTGTGCTGGAGGGCGGCTCGATACACACCGACGGCGAAGGAACGATACTTACGACCGAAAGCTGCCTGCTCAGTCCGGGCCGCAATCCCGGAATGACAAAGGAGCAGATAGAGCAGAAGCTCTGCGTGATGCTCGGCGCGGACAAGGTCATCTGGCTCCCCCGCGGCATATACAACGATGAGACCAACGAGCACGTCGATAATGTATGCGCGTTCATACGCCCGGCCGAAGTCGTGCTTGCGTGGACGGACGATAAGAACGACCCGCAGTATGAGCTGTCGGCGGCGTGTCTTGAAGCGCTTGAAAACTGCACCGATGCGAAAGGCAGGAAAATAACCGTCCATAAGCTGCCGATACCGGATATCCCTGTCCGCGTGACCGAGGCGGACCTTCAGGGCTATGAGTTCGAGGAGGGCGAGGATACCCGCGAAGTCGGGGAGCGGCTTGCCGCTTCCTACGTCAATTTCTTCTTTGCGAACGGCATTGTGCTCCTGCCGCAGTTTGGCGGGGAGAACGCTCCGAGCGACAGACGGGCTCTGAATATAATGAAAAGGCTGCTGCCCGACCTGGAGATAATACCCGTACAGGCCGCGGAAATAATCAAGGGCGGCGGAAATATCCACTGCATAACGCAGCAGATACCGGAAGGGGTAAAACTATGAGCATCGCACTGATAGTCATTGATATGCAGAACGATTATCTGTATGAAAAAAGAAAGCCGCAGTTCTCATACGACAGCCCGGCTCTCACCGGGGCGGTGAATGAGCTGATACACAGATATCACGATGAGGGCAGCGACGTTATTTACATCAGGCATATCATTCAGAATCTGCCCACGAACAGGCTGCTTTTCGGCTACTCCATAGCGGGTACCGAGGGCGCGGAGCTGTACGGCGGACTGGATAAAGTGTCGGATCTCTGCTTTGACAAGCTGCTGGGTGATGCGCTGACGAACAGCGAGCTGCTGAAGCTGGTGCGTGACAAGGGCTATGACGAGCTGCACCTTTGCGGGCTGGACGAGTTCGGCTGTGTGACTTCGACGGCTCTCGGAGCCGCAAAGCGCGGCGTAACCGCAAAGATAGTACGCTCCGGAACTGCCACGGTATTCCCTGAGAAAAAGGCGGCAAAAGGCCGAGAAAAACTGAAAAAAGCAGGTATCGAGTATATATGAGGAAAGTAAAAGCCGCCGCTGTGCAGATGCACTGCGGCAGAGATGTGAATGAAAATATAGCACTGGCGGAAAAGCTTGTCCGTGAAGCGGCGGATGCCGGAGCGCAGATAATACTGCTGCCGGAGCTTTTTGAACGGCAGTATTTCTGTCAGGAACGCCGCTATGAATATTATGATTTTGCGAAGCCCACGGCGGAGAACGACGCGGTGAAGCATTTCACGAATGTAGCAAGGGAGCTTGACGTCGTGCTGCCGATAAGCTTCTTTGAGCGGGACGGCAACCGCCTGTTCAACTCCGAAGCCATAATAGACGCGGACGGCGCTCTGCTGGGCGTGTACCGAAAGACCCATATCCCGGACGATCACTACTATCAGGAGAAATTCTACTTCACGCCCGGCGACACGGGTTTTAAAGTATGGAACACGAAATATGCGAAAATAGGCGTGGGCATCTGCTGGGATCAGTGGTTCCCGGAGACCGCGCGCTGCATGGCTCTGCAAGGGGCAGAACTGCTGTTCTTCCCTACCGCCATAGGCTCCGAGCCCATACTCGAAGTGGACAGTATGCCCCACTGGCGCCGCGTGATGCAGGGACATTCGGCTGCGAACGTTATGCCCGTGATTGCGGCAAACCGTGTCGGCACCGAGACTGTCGAGCCTTGTGCCGGGAACGCGGGTCAGAAGTCCGCGCTGAAATTCTACGGTTCGTCGTTCATAACGGACGAGACCGGCGGCGTCATCGCGGAATGTGACCGCGAAACGGATTCCGTCATCTGTGCGGAATTCGACCTTGACGATATCGACGGGCTCCGGCTCGGCTGGGGTCTGTTCCGTGACAGACGCCCCGGAAAATATACGGAAATAACAAGATGAAAGGAGGAAAACACAATGAAGTATGTATGTGAACTTTGCGGCTGGGAATACGACGAGGCTGTCGGCGATCCCGAAAACGGCATCGCTCCCGGCACTAAATTCGAGGATCTCCCCGATGACTTCGTATGCCCGCTCTGCGGCGCTTCCAAGTCCGATTTCTCCGCCGAGTAAGCAGAGGCGCGGTACCCGCGCTGTCAATCCGGCGGCGAGCCGCCGTTAGTTTCGTGCAGCAGTCGCTTGCGCTCGAGAACGAGAATAAGAAGTCGCTTGCGCTCGAGTGCCTCCGGCGGCCAACCCCTTTAAAAAGGGTTTGGATCCCTAAACAAATCGCTTCGCCTTGCAGATTCGTCAATGTGTACCCCTTCCGGGAAACTACCAAAAGGCGCACCCCGAAGGAGGTGCGGAGGGCGATCGGAAAGCCCTCCGCGATAAAGAAGCATTTAATGGCTACGAGACTGAAAAGTAAAAAAATATCTGCTCCTGTTTATTGATAATAGGAGCAGATTTTTTATGCCTGAAAAAGTTATATAATTTATGTATTGATTTTATCACAATAATATGTTATAATGTGTCATAGAAATTACCGGCTGCGAGGCACAGACTATAAAAATCAGAATTTAACAGACGGATTGACCGCGCGGGTACCGCGCCGGATTGACAGCGCGGGTACCGCGCCGCGGGCGAAATAAAACGCAAAAATCAAGAAAAGAAAAGAAAAAGGGCTTGTCTGAACGACAAGCCTTTAACTTTCAGAAATGTACCGAGCCCTCGCTTATTCAGCCTTCGGAGCACCTACAGGGCAAGTATCTGCGCAAGCGCCGCAGTCTATGCACTTTTCAGGATCGATCGAGTAAGCGTCTCCTGCGGAGATAGCCTCTACGGGGCAGCCGTCAGCGCAAGCGCCGCAAGCGATGCATTCTTCTGCATTGATTTTATAAGCCATTTTTTAGTTCCTCCTCGTGTGTATTGCGGTTTTCCGCTGATATTATTATAACAAGCCCCACGTTAAAATTCAATAGATTGTTTTCATTTTCGGTATAGTTCGCCACGCCTAACCGCAGCTATGCGCGTTCGTTATGTGTGCTTTTGCCTCTTCGGGAGCATTTTTTGTGCAATCTGACCAATCAGTAAGATACCGTGTCGCCTTCGGAAAGCCCGCTCAGCACTATCGTAAGGTCATTTACAGTATCACCGGTCTCTATGCGCACGCGTGCGCGCTCGCCGTTCTCTGCGATATAGCAGTAGGTCGAGCCCGAATACTGCATTACCGCTTCGGAGGGTATGCACAGGGCATCGTGTTTATTGAAGGTCTTCGCAAATACGGTAGCCCAGCCTGCCGACACAATGTTACCCGCCTCATTCATGGCGCGTTCAAGCTCTCCCTCGTCAAAGGCGATCAGTACCTTTTCTCTGCCGCCTGTGGGAGTCATAGCGACCTTGCCTGTATAAAACTCGTTGGTGCCGAATTTCATCTTCACAGGCATACCGAACGCAAACTTTTCCTTGTTCTGATCGACAGCTACATAGACTTCATCAGCCTTGGCGACCGAGACCACGGGAGTACCCGCCGCTACGGTGTCGCCGGTGGCAAAATACTGCACCGCAGTCACCACGCAGTCGTAAGGCGCCGTCACGTTGTACGCGGCTTTCCTGTATTTTACAAGTTCAAGCATCTCCGCCTGCTGGTCATATTCCAGCTTTGCCGCCATAGAGCCGGAGCTGAGGTAGCTGTTATATGCGCTGTCCGTGTTGATCTGCTGATTGCGCAGGTCATAATCCAGCGCCGAAGAATCGAACTCCGCAATTATATCGCCCGCCTGCAGTACGTCGCCCTTTTTGACGTTATAGCTCAGTATATTCGCGTCGTAGGCCGTGCAGAGCGTGTCCGCGAAGGAATACTCCACAGTCCCGGCAATGGTCGATTCCACGCTCAGGTCATGGAGCTCCGCCTGTGCGGTCTTGTAGCTCCGGGACGAGTCGCCTTCAAGTATGGGTATGTTTATCTCCGCCTCGGCGGGTTTCTCGCGTGAGCAGCCTGATATCAGCAGCAGCGCGGCGACCGTCAGGAGAGCCGTAATTTTCCTGCGCATAAGAGCCTCTTTCTGAAAACGATTTAGGATTTTATATATTATAGCATATCTTTCCGCAAATTGCAACAGGCAGAGACACAAAAATCCTCCGGAAGAACATACTTCCGGAGGACATGGGGTTCTGCGTGGATATCAGTCTTTCTTCTTATATGCTATGAGAGCTGCCGCGCCGGATACCGCTGCCAGAACAGCCGCAGCCGTGAAGTCGCCCGCGCCGGTGTGGGGATTGGCGTCATCGCCGGATACCGGAGTGCCGGAGGTCGTCACAAGGCCGGTAACGTAGTCCACCTTCATAATGCTGCCTGCGGATCTGCCCGTGATCGTAACCGATGTCAGTGTTTCGCCGCCGAGTTTCAGCTTGTCGAACATATCCCTGATCGGTAAGCAGGTGAAGTTATACTTCATAGGCTTCACAGATGAGCTTGCCGTGTAGGTCTTTGTCACACCGCCTGCGGTAGTGAAATTGATCTCCAGCTCATAACCGTCTGCGAGAGCTTCGGTGAACAGCACCATGAGCTTCACATTTCCGCCGGCTGTACCGTTGGCATCTGCTATCGAAGCGGGGTCGATGAGCTCCCATTTCTCTGCGTCAACCTCTTTTGCCACGGAATTCGGCTCAGTGACCGAGTCACCCTGCGCGAATGCCGGAACTGCAAGCGTTCCCAGCGCCAGCAGCGCTGCCATTAAAATACCCGCGATCTTTCTGCATTTCATTGTTGATCATACTCCTTTTTTTGCAGATATTCCTTTCGGTAAAGATGCCGCCATAATATACAGCATCTATGCCTTTATTATACACACTCATGACAGGATTGTCAAGCATTATTTACACGGATTCACCGGTTCCGGGGCGGCACTTCCGCAAGGCAGATTTTTCTTGAAAAAATCTCTTGAAATATGACGTGCGCTATGTTATAATTGAATTTACAGAGTTTTTTTACAAGGAAGCGATTAATTGAAGACGATGATCAATGACAGGACACTGTCATACATAAGATTCAACGAGGATCATATAAAGAAAAGCGAACTGGACGCCTACGTCAAGGCCGTGAAG
>JAEEJW010000086.1 GCA_016282095.1 Ruminiclostridium sp.
AGCACTACTACGATAAGGTATATCACCGTGTAGATCAGCTTCTTTTTCAGAGTGTAGCGGTTATGGAACTGCTTGTACGCTTCTTCGATCTCCTCCGGCTTGTTGTCGAAAACTATTTCCAGTATTTTTTCACTCATAGATCAATAACCTGTATTTCCCACAAGAAGAAGCAGACCGACGGATATCGTGGCGACGGCTACTATCACCGACACTACCACGTCCCCGATCTTCTTTTCATTGAGGAATTTCGTGACGCACAGCGCCGCATAGATGCCGCCCGTGATGAGAATTGCTCCCGCGGATATGGAGAAGTCGCCGCCCGTTACCAGCGTTACCGCGCAGGCAGCCCACACAATGAGCAGCGCCCAGCGGAAGAACTTCCTCGCCGTGGCGCAGATATCCTCGTCCTCGTCCTTTATCCTGTCGATGACGGACTCGTGCTTCTTCTCGTCGGCATAGATGCGCTCCATGCGCGCCAGCTTTTCTATCTGCTTTTCGTTGTTTTCTTCGGAATTCATAAATTTACCTTAAATATCGAGATTTTCCACGAATCTTGCGTTTGTTTCGATGAACTCACGGCGGGGCTCAACCTTGTCACCCATAAGAATGGAGAATATCATATCCGCCTTTGCGGCGTCCTCCATGCTTACTCTTATCATGGTACGCCGTTCGGGGTCCATAGTGGTTTCCCAGAGCTGGTCTGGGTCCATCTCACCGAGACCTTTGTAGCGCTGCACATCGACTTTGGCGTCCTTATCGCCGGAAAGCTCGCTGATATAGGCGTCGCGCTCCTCGTCCGAGAAGGCGTATCTCACCTGCTTGCCGCGGGATACTTTGAAGAGCGGGGGCTGTGCGAGGTACACATGGCCTTCTTCGATAAGCGGCTTCATGAAGCGGAAGAAGAACGTCAGCAGCAGCGTGCGGATATGCGCGCCGTCCACATCGGCATCGGCCATAATGACTATGCGCCCGTAGCGCAGCTTTGTCAGGTCGAAGTCCTCACCTATGCCGGTACCGAGGGCCTTGACCACGGGGGAGAGCTTGTCGTTGCCGTAGACCTTGTCGGCACGGGCTTTCTCGACGTTGAGCATCTTGCCCCACAGCGGGAGTATAGCCTGAAACGCGCTGTTTCTGCCCTGCTTTGCAGAACCGCCCGCCGAGTCTCCCTCGACGATATAGATTTCCGTTCTGGCGGTATCTTTTTCATAGCAGTCCGCCAGCTTGCCGGGAAGTCCGGCTCCGTCGGCCGCGGATTTGCGCTTGGCTTCCATGGCCTTCTTTGCGGCATCGCGCGCGGCCTGCGAGTTTATGGCTTTCTGCACGATTATGGCTGCGGTTTCGGGGTGTTCCTCGAAGTAGTAGGTGAGCTGGTCGGTGATGACTTTATAAACTGCGGGCTGGACTTCGGGGTTGCCGAGCTTGCCCTTTGTCTGACCCTCGAACTCGCACTCGGGGAGTTTAACGGAGATAACGGCGTTTATGGCTTCGCGTATCGCCTCACCGGAGATGCGCACGAACTCTTTCTTCTCGTCCTCGCCGTCTTTCTTCTTTGTTGTCTTTTTAGGCTTTTTCTGTGCGGCCTGCTGTTCCTGATAGGCTTTCACGAAGTCGTTGACTACTTTGTTGAGGGCATTCTTGAAGCCTGTTTCGTGGGTACCGCCGTCTATGGTATGGATATTGTTGGCGAAGGAGCGGAAGGCCTCGCTGTTGAAGTCGGTGTTGTACTGGAACGCGGCCTCGACGGTGATATCGTCCACCACGCCCGACAGATAGATAACGTCGGGGTGCAGGACTTCTGCGCCGCGCATTTTCTGGAGCCACTCGACGTAGCTGATGATACCGCCCTCATAGCGCAGGGACTCGCCCTGTACGTTATCGGGGTCGCGGGCATCGGTGAGGTTTATGAGGAGGCCGCCGTTGAGGAAAGCCTGTTCTCTCATTCTGTCCAGCAGTGTTTCGTAGTTGAACACTGTTTCGTGGAAGATCGTGCCGTCGGGCTTGAAGCGCACTTTGGTGCCTGTGCGGTCGGTCTTGCCGATGACTTTCATCTGTTCGTCGTAGTGACCGCGTTCAAAGCGCTGATAATGCACATCCGTACCGTCGCAGACTTCCAGCTCCAGCCATTCGGACAGGGCGTTGACAACGGAAGCTCCGACGCCGTGGAGGCCTCCGGAGACTTTATATCCGCCGCCGCCGAACTTACCGCCCGCGTGGAGAATGGTGTAAACGACGGTAGCCGCCGAGATACCCTCTTTGGGGTGTATTCCCGTCGGTATGCCGCGCCCGTTGTCCGACACTTCGATGATGTCGCCGGGCAGTATCTTCACATCTATCTGCGTGCAGTATCCGGCCAGTGCCTCGTCGATCGCGTTGTCCACGATCTCATAGACAAGGTGGTGCAGTCCGCTCGGCCCTGTCGAGCCGATGTACATTCCCGGGCGCTTCCGTACAGCCTCGAGCCCCTCGAGTATCTGTATGTCTTCCGCCCCGTATTCGTGATCCGTTACTTTTGTATTTTCGTCCATTTTCCGAAATTCCCTTATATTTATAAATAGTATACTCATTATATCACATTTTTTCCAAAAATGCAAGTGTTTTTTTGAAGAAAGTCGCTGTAGAAAGTCGCTTGCGCTTGAGTGTTTGAGAGTGCCGCTTGCGCTTGAGTGTTGAAGAGTGTCGCTGACGCTCAAGTGTTTGAGAGTGTCGCTTGCGCTCAAGTGCCTCCGGCGGCCAACCCCTTTAAAAAGGGGTTGGATCCCTAAACAAATCGCTTTGCCTTGCAGATTCGGTAATGTGTACGCCTTTTCAAAGTAAAGGAACTGCAAACATAAAATAACTGCCCCTTTTGACGTAAAGAAGCAGTTTTGTTTTATGAATTATATAAGATTACCAAAAGGCGCATTACCTGCCCCCGCTGCAAGGCGAAGCGTTTTAAGTTTAGGCCAAGCCCTTTTTAAAGGGCGTCACACTCGAGCGCAAGCGACTCTCTTCTATCTCGAGCGCAAGCGACTACTTGTTCCCGTTCTGGAGCGCAAGCGACTACTTGTTCCCGTTCTCTCTACACAGTCTCGGGGAGCTGCCAATCGGCGGACATACGGCGGTATGAGGCGGCTTTTACAGGGTCTCCGGTTTTTTCGCAGCAATCTGCGAGGAGGGAGAGGGTTTCGGGGCCCTGCGAGAAGACGGAGATGACGGCTTCGGTCTCGAAGGCGGCGTCGTTGAGCCAGCAGAGGGCTTCGTCGTAGCTGCCGGAGTCGTAGAAAAATCTGCCTATTTCGGCGCACATCTCCGAGCAGGGAGAAGATATTGCTTCACGGAGCGCGAACTTCACGAATCCGGCGGTATCGCCTGTCATTCTGTACGCACGCGCAAGCACGCAGCGGGCTTCGCGGCGCTCGTCCCCGGTGCGGGACGGGTCGCTGACGCTCTCCGCGAAGAAAGGCAGGGCTTCACGCAGGTCGTCCGCGTCGCCGGCGATGAAAAGCTCCTTCGCATACATCGAATGGAGCGTCTTGTCCAGCTTCACGCCCCTGTCCAGCGCTTTTCTGAACGCTGCGAGGTCGCGCTTCGCGTGGTGTCCCACGGCGTTGTGGCGTATCTCGATGTCGCTGTTGTAGACCACAGGGTCAAGGCGTATCGTTTCGTGTATCGGGTTTATCCACTCGAACGTCCGCAGCCGCCTGAACAGCTTCGGGCGCAGTTCGCGCTTGGCGTTGTACACCGTGTTCTGTTCGCCCAGATTGAGATAATGCATCTGCACTATCTCCGTTTCCGGCGGCAGCAGAGCCTTGACGCGCCTGAACAGGGCGATATTCGCTTCGTCTATCACTTCGTCGGCATCGGCTGTGTATATGTATTCCATGGTAGCCTTCGAGAATGCGAAATTCCGCGCCGCCGCAAAGTCGTCTATCCACGGGAAATCGTATATCCTGTCGGTGTAGCGCGCCGCAATCGCCTTCGTGCCGTCCGCCGAGCCGGTATCGACAACTATGATCTCGTCCGCTATCGGCACAAGGCTGTCAAGGCAGGCTGCAAGCTGCGCTTCTTCATTTTTCACTATCATACATACCGAGATCGTCATAGCCTTCTCCTTTTCGGCGCTCCCCGCAGACCATTTTAAAATCGTCGGCGCAGCCGACACCACAACTATTCACTATTCACTATTCACCATTCATTATTCACTTCTTCAGCACCAGCGCGTTCCAGCCCTCGGCGCGGCGGCTGTCCACGGATTTCCAGCCTGCGGCGGTGAGCGCGGACATAACCTCGTCAAGGCGCTCGTCGATGATGCCCGAGACCACCAGAGTTCCGTCAGCCTTCAGGAAGCCCCCGAAAAGCCCGCTCATTGCAATTATCACGTCGGCAACGATATTAGCCGTTATGATGTCATAACCGCCGCCTATGGCCTCTCTGAGTGCGCTGTCGTCGATGATATTGCCGCGGCGTGCCGTGAAGCTCTCATCTCCGAAGCCGTTCTTGCGGACATTCTCCGCGGCGGTGTTCACGGCGTTCTCGAATACGTCCACCATATATACGGACTTCACGCCCAGCAGAAGCCCCGCTATGGAGAGTATGCCGCTGCCGCAGCCGAGGTCGAGCATCTTCTCGCCGCCCGATACCACGCTTTCCAGCAGCTCCATGACCATTTTGGTGGTGTGATGCTGCCCTGTGCCGAAGCTGGAAGCCGGGTCTATTTCAAGTATCTTCCTGCCGCCCGTGTCGGTCACATCTTCCCACGAGGGCTTGATTATCAGCTTTTCGCCCACGCAGAACGGCTTGTAGTACTGCTTCCAGTTGTTCGCCCAGTCCTCCTCGCGGACGTTGCCGATCTGTATTTCAAGACTGCCGTAGAAGTCCGGCTCCGCGGCACGGAGCTCCGCAAGCGCGCCTTTCAGCTCCGCCAGTGTCTCAAGCCCCTGGGCGTTGTCCTGAAGGTAGAGCGTGATGTGCGTCGGGACGGTTTTCAGCCCCATAAGCTCGTCGTCCACATAGTCCCAGTTTGCGTCCTTGTTTTCAAGAAATTCGTCGAAATCGGCGCTGTCGTGTATCTCGAAGCCGTTGATGCCCAGCTCGGAGAGCCGCATCACCAGCACGTCCACGGCGGCGGATTCGGTATAGACATCGGTTTTAAGAAAATCCATTATGTAACCCTCGCTTTCTCTCTTTCTATTATGCCTTATTTTCGGGAAAAAAGCAAGAGTTTTTTTGAATGTCATTGTATGTCACGGGAAAAAATGGTAGCATATATAATAGGGAACCTGTGAAAGGAGGGAGACCATGGCAGACAGAAAGAAGTCGTTCGTGATGTACACGGAGTATTTGCAGCATTTTGAGCTACTCACAAAGTGCGAGCAGGCGGATCTGATAATGCTGATATTCCGTTACGTCAACGGTATGGAGACTGACACGGACTCACTCTCCGGCGAAGTAAAAATGGCGTTCTCTTTCATCAAAGCCCGCATAGACGAGGATCGCAGGAAGTACGAGGAAATATGCGGCAAGCGTTCGGAGGCGGCAAGATCGGCAAAGGCAAGATCGGCAAAAGCAGGCAATTGCATACAAATGCAGGCAAATGCAGCTGATAATGATATTGATATTGATATTGATAATGATACTGATTGTGATAATGATACTGATAATGATTGTGATAATGATATTGTTGTTGTTGTTGATAATGAAGTTGTTGTTGAAAATGAAAATGATACTGCTCCTGAAATTGTTGTTGTAGTTGTCGGTGAGGGTGAGGCGCAGCCGCTTACATCAGCGGCCGTCGCCTGCCCTGACGGGCTGACAACAACAACAACGACTTTCAGAGAGAGAAAAAAAGAATTGCTTATAGAAGGCTGTATAAGATACGGATAGCATACTCACGGAAGGAGTTAAAAACCGCCGTAAAGCTCACCGAGAAGACGGTAATACCAGGCTGCGGAGCCTGTATAGAGAGACCAGCCTCCGCGTCCGTAATGACCGGGAGCGGTGCAGATATCGGCAGACATATAACAGGGCTCGTTCTTATATTCGCCGCCGCGGGCAGCAGGGTCAAGAGCCTTCGCCAGCTTCTCCGCGGTATCGCGGTCTCCGCTGCGCAGGAATGCCAGGGCAAGCCATACGGCAGCATGAGTGTACTGGCCGCCGTTCTCCCTGACTCCCGGAGGATAGCCCCGCACATAGCCCGGATCCTCCGCGGAATCGGGGGTAAAAGGCGGGTCGAAGAGCTTTATTATCCCGTGCTTCCCGTCATAGAGCCTGTCAAGGGCGGCTTTCAGGGCGCTGCGGCGCTTTTCCCTGTCCGGCAGCCCCGCAAGCTCCGCGAATGCCTGGGGCAGCAGGTCTATCTTGCAGCACTCGTTCTCCGCGGCTCCCATTTTAGCGCCGTTGTCATAGAACGCCCGCAGATAATAGCCGTTCTCAAATGCCGAATCCTCCGCCGCCGCAGAAAGCGCGGAAGCCCGCTTTTCCAGCACAGCCGCGTAAGCGTCGTCGCCGCGGCTCCGTGCAAGAGGCGCAAACAGCCTTACCACAGCCACATAGAACATGGAGAGCCAGACGCTTTCGCCCATGCCGTCCTCACCTACGCGGTTGAAGCCGTCGTTCCAGTCGCCGCCGCCTATCTTAATCAGGGAGTGGGGACCTGTGCGGTAACAGCGGTCAAGAGCCTTCACACAGTGCTCGTAGACCGTGCCGGAAACGGGGCTTGCGGCAACCTGCATATACTTCTCCTTCGCGCCGCCCAGCTCCTCGCCCGCAGCATAGGGGACTTCCGCGGACAGCAGAGAATCGTCGCCGGTCACACGGACGAAGTGCGCGGCGGCATAAGGCAGCCACAGCATATCGTCCGAACAGCGGGTGCGTATGCCCTTGCGGCCTGCTCCGGTCTCGTGCCACCAGTGCAGCACGTCCCCCGCCACGAACTGCGCGGAACAGCTCCGCAGGATATGGCGGCGGGCTTCCGAGGGCATGAAGTACACCGCGGCGGTGCAGTCCTGGAGCTGGTCGCGGAAGCCGTAAGCCCCGCCGTTCTGGTAGAAGCCGCTCCTTGCGCGCATACGGCAGCCGAGTATCTGCCAGGGCAGCCACACGTTGAACAGCCTGTCGAGGGTGTCGCTGCCGCTCTTTATTGTGGGGTGCAGCTCATAGCGCGGCATGAAGTCCCCGGGATCCGCCTTTTCGGCAGCCGCGGACATCTCCGGCGCGTCGGAAGCGCTGTAACAGAGCGTGAACCGCACTTCCCGCACCGAGTGGGCAGGCAGCTTCACACGGGCAGTCACCGCGGCGCAGCTCCCCGCGAACGGGCGCACTTCGCCGCTGACTTCCCCGGCAAAGAAGCCCTCGCGGTCGGCAGTCATCACGCAGTCCGTGTCGCAGCTCAGAGCCATTTCGCCCCGGAATTCCCCGTCATTCCTGCGGACGATCAGGGCGCGCTCCGTGCTGCGGTAATCCAGCATCACCCCGTAATGCGTGTCCCTGCGGTCATTCCCGAGGACGGGTTCGGTGTAGTACGACAGGGCGATCTGCCTTTCAAGCCCGCCGGTATTCTCGATGCGCACGGTGACGCGCTTGGCGGTGCCTTTCTGCAATACGCCGGTCTCCGTGCGGAAGACGAGCTTCCCCACCCGCGAAAGGTATCCGGCTCTGCCCGGAGAGAACACGGCCGTGCTTCCCGAAACAATGTCGAAGTATTTCCCGATGCCCTTCACCAGCAGCATCTCGCCGTCGTTGTCCCGCATGATGTCGTTGTACCACGGGGTCAGCTTGTTCTCGCGGCTGTTGAGGGCGTAGGTGAAGCCCGGAGAATTCTGCGAGACCACACAGCCCGCCTCTTCGGAGGCTATGACGTGGCAGAAGGGGTGACCGTGCCGCTTCACGATATACGTCCCGTCCCGGAAGCCCTCCGGAAAGCCGGTGTCAAAGGGCTCCGCAGGCACGATGTCATATATCTTCGCCGGAGCCGGGCGGACATCTCCGTCACCGCAGACATATACCGCGGAACGGGTGAGATACGCCAGCCCGTCGGCAGTCAGGCGGCTGTACAGCACGGGATAAACGCACTTTACGGGCGTATTGGCGATATACTCCGCCTTTGAAAGGTCGGCGGCATTCCGGCAGAGCATTATCATGTCAACCGGGAAACCGCAGCCGCAAAGCCCTTCGGCAGCCTGAGCGGCGGCTCCGGCACGGTCTTCGTCCCCGTCGAAGCGGAAGAGGACTATGGGACGGTCACCGCTTATGCCCAGCTTCCAGAGGGTGTCGCGGCGGGCATTCGTCCGGGCTGCGGTTATGCTTTCGCTATAGCCGCAGCCGCATACCGCCGCAGGAAGCACGGCACGGGCGCAGCGTCCCGCCAGCGTGGAGCCGGGCAGCGGAGACACGGCTGTACCGTAGGGCTCCGGAACATCTTCCGCAGGCTTCGCGGCGCGTATCTCCAGCGCAAGGGCGGTCACTTCCTCACGGCTCTCACCGCAGCAGAGGAAGAAGGATTCCCGCCGCTCACCGTTCGCGTGTACAGGCAGGGCGAGCCTCAGGAATACGCAGGGCGAAGGTATGTGCGTGCCGTCCGGGCGCTTCAGGGCAAAGCCCTTCGACAGGTCGCAGGGTCTGTTGTGGGTAAGCACGTTCTCCCGGGAGAAGGACCATATCACGTTCCCGGAGCCGCGGAACCCTGCCGCCAGCCACGTTTCCCTGCCGTTCTCACGGTCACGGCGCCGCACCAGCCAAAGCCTGTTATCCGGGTCATACTCCGGGGTCAGGAAAAGCTCCGCGAACATGGGGTGTGCGAGGATATCGCGCTCCGGCGCAAGTGCAGGCCGCAGGTAGACGTAGATCTCCGCCTCCCGGTCATGGGACAGCAGGTTGGTGACCGTGAAATCCCGCACGGCGGCGGGCTTCTCCCCGAACAGGGACAGCTTCATGGAGCAGGACAGCCCCGCGCTTTCCGCCGTCCATTCGGCGGCGTTCTCCGTGAAGGTGACACGGCGCTTTACGGTGCCGCTGCCGTTGAAGGCGGTCATGAAGAAAGGTATATCCGCATCGCCCTCGCGCACTCCGGCAAAGATGCCGTCGGGACGGCGCAGGACATCACGGGTCGGGAACGTCACCGCCCGCTCCCCGAACCTGTCTGCGCAGAGCCCCGTGTCCGAAGCGAACACGGCTATCCTGCGGTTGGCGATGATGTTGAAGCGCGGCCGCAGAACGGAGAACTCCGTGAAGATGCCGGCGCGGTCGTCGGTAAGCTCCCGGTCGCGGAGCTTCGCTATATCCACCACGACTTCGCCGGACATGACGCGCTCCTCCAGCAGCTCGTCAGCGCGCTGCATTTCCGGGTCGGACATGAACAGCTCCCGGAGCCGCCCGTGACACAGGGTATTGACGATGCCGCAGATGCTCATTCCGACATGGTGCGCCATGTGGCTCTTCACCACGGCGGCGGCAGCCCCCGTCCTGGTGCCGGTCATGTCAACGGCTTCGTAGAGCCCGTATCTCGCGTGGGAGAACGACTTCTCCATGAGACGGGACAGGTTCTTCATGCAGTCCGGGAAGCCGTAGGACATGGCAAGGAACGTGGAATAGGGGCTCACCACATACTCCCTGTCCATGCCTCCGCACAGCGCGAGCTGCTGGACTCCGTGAGCCTTGTAGCGGTAGTTGAGGTCGGGGTCGAAGGCGTAGTAGCCGCTCTCCGACACCCCGAAGGGCAGCCGCAGCGCTCTGCCGCGCTCCTTCTGGCAGTGCAGCGCGTAGCCCAGGGCTTCCCCGCACAGGCTCCCGCGCTTCGAGCCAAGAAGAAGCTCGGGCATGAAGTACTCGAACATGGTGCCGGACCACGCCACAGGCCCCGCGTAGAAGCCGCTGCGGCTCATGACCCGGGACAGGGCGCGCCAGTGCTCGCGGCCCGCGCTGCCCCGTGCTATGGCGAAATAGCTGAGCATACGGGCTTCGGACATCAGCATATCGTAGCAGTTGGGCGCCTGCCTGCCCGTGTCGGCGTTTATGCCCACGGAAAAGAGCTTCCGGGTGCGGTTGTAGAACATATCCGTATCCGCGCCGTCTGTGAGGCGGCTTATGCGGCGTATCAGGGGGCTTTCCGGGATATCCTCCTCCAGCTTGCGGCGCACAGCCACAAGGCAGCAGAGGAAATTTCCGCAGTCCACGCTGGAAACGAAGGGACCGAGGACTTTCAGCTCGTCGGTGGAGTACCAGTTGTAGAGACTGCCCCGGTACTTCGGGAGCCGCTCCACCGTGTCAAGGGTGCGGGCGAGCATGGTCTCCAGCCTTGCACCGTCGATGAAGCCCAGCTCCGCCGCGCCGACACAGGACAGCAGATACATACCGATGTTGGTGGGGGAAGTGCGGTGCGCGACTCTGAACACCGGGGAATACTGCACGTTGTCGGGCGGGAGCCAGTTCTCCTCCGCAGTCACGCGGTCGAGGTAGAAGTTCCACTCCCGGCGGGCTTCCTCCAGCAGGATACGGCGCTCCTGCTCCTTAACGGGCTTCTCCGGCGGCCTGTAAACGCGGTCACAGAGCACCGCCGCAGGCAGGCTGCACGCCACGGTCAGACCAAGCACGGCTCCGGTCACGTTCCCGTAATATACGCAGACTCCGGTCAGCAGCACTCCAAGGGCTGCCGCAGGTATCATGGCTATGATGCCGCCGGGGTCGGCGCTGTCGAAAGCCGAGGCTGTCTGCCACTCCAGCAGGCGGCGCTTCGTCAGCATACGCCATGCCGTCCGCAGAGCCGCGTCCAGCCCCAGCAGGGCGTTCTTCCCCATGAAGGACAGCTCCGCGAGTATGCGGGTCACAAGGCTCCGGGGCAGGGAGCTTATGGGGGCGTAGAACTCGCGGGTGTTGGAAAAGCCCAGGCCTTTCAGAGCCGCGGGGATAAGCCCCAGCAGGAAAGGCAGGGTCAGGGACAGCACCGCGGCGGCGGCAGGGATAAGGGCTCCGGCGCCCTCCGCGCCCGCGGTGAGGAACAGGGTCAGCAGGGCGTTGAGCGGGGTCAGCGCGCGGCGGACGTTGTCGGCGAGCTTGTACTTCGTCAGCGCCGACAGGTCGCGGCGGAAGATGAAGGGCAGGTTCTGGAAGTCCCCGCGCATCCAGCGGTGGGCGCGGCGGAAGAAGCCCTTTGTGGTAGGCGGCATACCGTCGCTGAACTCGATGTCGCCGCAGTAGGCGGTGCCGAGAATGCCGCCCTCGATGATATCGTGGGACAGCACCCGCTCCTCCGGCAGCGCTCCGGCACAGCGCCTGTAATATGCGTCCGTGCGGATAAGGCCCTTGCCGGTGAAGGTGCCTTCCCCGAAGCGGTCAAAGTACAGCTCGGCGCTTATGTTGTCGTAGACGCTGGCTCCGGAGCAGCCGCCCGTGCCGAAAAGCCGCGTAAGCCCGGTGCGCAGCGAAGCGGACAGGGATGTGGTCATTCGGGGCGCGAAGATGCCGTACTCCCTGTTGCAGGGATGCACGGCGGCGGCTATCAGCGAGTTTATGCTGTCCATGAGCGGCATCGTGTCGTAGTCGAGGGTGCAGACGAAAGGCACCCCCGCATAGCCGGAAATGTCGCCGCAGACTTCCCGGAACTTCACACTGTCGCCGCTTATGAAGCGTATCAGGTCTTCCACGGCTCCGCGCTTGCGCTCGTGACCCTGAAAACAGCGCTGTGTGCGGCAGTAAGAGCGCTCCCGGAATATCAGTGCAGTACGGCGGTCGGAGGCTTCGTAGGCCGCCCGTGCCGCTTTCAGCAGGGCTTCGTCGGCGGCAGTCTCACGCTCTTCCGCCGGGGGCAGGTCGCAGAGCAGGCACCAGCTTATATTCGGAGTGGGGTTTTTGAGACGGGCGCGTTTCATGCGCTCAAGGCCGTCCTTTATATCGTTCTCCGAGGTGACCAGCACCGACAGGGCGCAGACAGCTTCGTAATTCGCGGCTTCGGAGAGCTTCACCGAAGGCACAGCCCCTCCCCGCACCCCGCGCAGCAGCAGAGCGTCGATCATGGTCTTGGCCGCGGCGGCTGCCGGAGCATAGACCACGAATCCCGCAGCCCACCCTGCCGATATCACGGTCAGGGCGCAGATGCCCAGGGCTATGGCGTTCTGCACCAGAATGTAGTAGCGGATATCCACCCGCGGGAACATACGGCGCGCATCGGCGCGTATCACCTCCGGGAGCCCGGTGCCCGTGTGCTTCGCGGTGATGAGATACTCCGAAGAGAGCCGCCTTTCGTCCAGCCCCGCGTATCCCGCGCAGCGTGTGGTGTCCGCACGGAGCAGAGCCTTCGTCTTTTCGTCGGACACCGCGTAGTCCGGATCCGCGGCGTATTTCAGGCACAGCGGGTTCAGGCGCTCATTGATATACGCGGCATCAACGTCCGCCGCGGTATAGACGATGTCCCTGTCCCCGCCGTCCTCCGCCGCACGGAACAGCGCCGCAAGCCTCACCTGCCACATCAGCGACATCATATCCGCGTTGTCCAGCACTTCCGAATACGGCACCAGAGCCTCAAAAACGCTGTCCGTGGTGAATTCCGCACACCCCGACACCGCTTCGGCTATCAGCGGGAGCCGCTCTCCGGAATGTACCCGGAACGGGGGCGTGTCGCCTATGAGCGCCGTTATCTCCGCGCACAGACGATGCCCGCCCTGCTCCGAAAGGCGCTTCCTCAGCGCCCGGAGCTGCTTCTTGTATATACCAGGTCTTACTGTTTTCATAACTCGTTTTCCCCCTTGCTGAAATCTATTATTGGCAGATTTGCCCGATTTTATTGCCGAAATATTAAAATTTTGTCAATGTCTATTGATTTTTCCGGAAAGATGATGTATAATATAGAAGATAATATCGGATATTATCGGCTTAAACAAAGAAATAACAGACCGGAGAAATGTGTAAATGAAGATCAAAGGAAAGTATTCGGAGAGCGAAAAGCTCCACTTTATTATTCTCGGCGCGGCGGCAGTGCTGTCCGTGGCTGTGTTCGTTATCGTACTGCTCGTTCTCGGCAAGGGCGGCGGCAGCAATCCCGCAGGAACCCCCGCGCAGACAACCGCGGCCTCCACATCCGCGGCGGCGGTGACAGAGCCCGAAGAGACCGGCTATTCCCCCGACGAGGAACTCAAGGAGGAAATGAGAGACGCGGTCATCAAGCTGATCTCGGACAACTATACCGTGCTGAGGCTCTACTACGTCAAGGGCATGAACCATAAGGACGAACCCTACGGCAATATCCCCGAGGACGGCTACTACACCGTAAGCAACAAGAACTACGATGCCCTCGAACAGATCGAGGAGATCGTTGACCGCACCTTTACGAAGGAATTCGCAAAGACCGTCAAGTCCGATCCGCTGGGCTACGGACCTATCTATATCACCCGCTCCAACGGCACGCTGGGCATAATCGCGAACTTCACGCCCATGCCCTATAACCGTTCGTGGAACAACCCGGACTTCGAGATCGAGCCGGAGAGCGATACAGAGTGCGGCATAAAGATCTTCATTCACGAAAAGGACGAGGCAGAGACCCCTGTGACCATAGAGGGCCACATGACAAAGACCGAAGACGGCTGGAGACTGATCTCCATAATCTACTGATGACTATGAAATGATGTGTTTTAATGGCAAAAAACAAAAAGGATAACCCGATCGCGGTCTACGCGGTGGCGAGCCAGATCGGATTCATAGTGCTGGTGCCGCTTCTCGTTTTCGTTATAGGCGGCACATGGCTGGTCGATTACTTAGGCTGGCCGGACTGGGTGAGCGTGGTCTTCGTGGCTGTCGGGATAATCTCGATGAGCACGGGAGCAATGGCTTACCTGAAAAAACTTATAGAAATGTACGACAACAGCGAATCGGGAACGGGCGCGTCCGAGGTGCGGCATGACCGCCGCGACCACGATTACTACGACCCGTACACCAAGAAGAAAAAGCTATGAGCGGCAGAGTGTCATACGCGGCGGCGGAACTGAAAGCCATGCTGCCGTATCTGCTGGTATTCAACGCGGCGGCGGTGATAGTCGCGGTCTGCGTCGGGCTGGGCTTCGGCTTCGAGTGGCAGGTGTACACGGGGCTCATCACGGGGAACGTGCTGATGGCCGCGAATTTCCTGCTTATCGGTGTTACGGCGGACAAGATAATCAGAATGAAGGACTTCCGCAAGGGCAAGCAGCTCGGGTCGGTGTCCTACGCTCTGCGCTACATCGGGATATTCGTTATACTTGCGGGGCTGCTGACAGTTAAGGTCATAAACCCCGTGGCGGCGGTGATACCGCTGTTCTATCCGAAAATATACTACACGTTTTTCTATATAC
>JAEEJW010000087.1 GCA_016282095.1 Ruminiclostridium sp.
CGAGAAAAGTGTCACCACAGCCGTGACCGCGGAAACGGCGCATACAGCCATACAGGCGAGCTGTATCACGCCGACGGCTGCGCCTGCGGCAAAGGGTATCCCGCCGCCGTATGCGGAATAGATCACATACGAGCCGAGCATGGTAAGAACGGAGAGTATCTCCGCGGCATAGCCGGCCGACATAACTGCCGCTCCCGGATATGCCGGCAGACGCTTGTGCTTTTTCAGCTTGTGCCGTATGCGCAGAGCATACAGTGCCGCCACGGCTGCCAGCATGAAAAGCGTCAGCAGCATAAGCTCCAGGATATATGCGTCGTCGCGGATAAGCTCCATAGAGCCGTATTCGAGCCGCGTGCCGTTCGTCTTTGTGGAAAGCAGCATCGCATCGTTCCCGTTCCCCAGCGCATATATACCGTTCCCGATGTCATAAGCCTTTTCGTTCAGCGAAGTCGCTGTCAGGTAGGGGATGAACCGGTAAAGTCCGCGGAACGTGGAGCGCGAAATGAGGTAATTACCGTTCAGCGCGGTTTCCTGCGAACCTGCGAATCTGTCCGCCGTAAGGCTTCCGAACACCAGGGACGGCATAGCCTGTAAAAAGACGTTGCCCATTGGTTCGTTTATCATCACCGCGATACCGGTCTTTGAGACCGGGTCAAACTCCAGATCGGCCTGTCCCGCGTTTGTCGCTCCGCTGTGTCCGCAGACACGCACGCCGTATTCTTCACACCAGAAGCCGTGACAGCAGCTCGGCATATCGGAGCTGCCGCGGAATGCCGTACCGGTGAACAGCAGCTTCTGCGTTTCGGGGCTCCTGAACAGCGGCGCACTTTCATCGACGAGCGCCTGACCGTATTTCATCAGATCCGCGAGTGTACCTGTGACCGCGCCGGCAGGGTAAGGCATTATATAGCTCAGCCGGCTGCCCAGGTCGGTCATGTTTCCGGACAGAGGGTCGCACTGATAGCATTTCAGTTTTCTGCGCTGTTCATATACCCACGGGTTGTCGGAGTGGGCCGGGTTCACGGATGTATGTTCCATGCCAAGGGGCTCAAGTATGTTCCTGTGTACATACTCGCAGTAGTCGGTGCCGCTTGCACATTCGACCACATAGCCCGCCAGAGCAGCGCCGTAGTTTGAGTACGATATTACTTCGCCGGGGCGGTGTATCTGCGCGGGTTCACAGGCCTGTAACGCTTCTTTCAGCGGCAGGACAGCGCTTTCGTCTCCGGCTTCCATCGGACGCATTGTCTCCTGCCAGCCCGCGTTGTGGTTCATCAGATTCATGAAAGTGATCGGGTCATCGTAGGACAGGTTGTGAAAGAAGCCCTCCGGCAGATATGTGCGTATATCCGCATCGAGGTCGAGCTTTCCCTGTTCCCGGAGCTGCATTGCGCTGACCCATACGAAGGTTTTTGAAATGCTGCCCCACTCATAGACGGAGTCCTCCGCCGCTGCGATCTGGTTCCCGATATCCGTATGTCCGAAATATCCGGTATAGAGTATCTCGCCGCCTCTGAAAACTCCCACGGAGGCAGAAGCGTAGGGCATTTCGTCCTGCTTTGCCTGTGCCATGCTGTCCAGCATCTCCGAGAGTGCGCCGACGGTCATGCCAGAAGGCAGGGTGTCGGTGTCAGCCGCACCTGCCGGCACGGCAAAAGCTGCCGCCGCACAGACTGCCGCCATAAATGCCGCAATAATTCTTTTCATCACACAGCCCTCCTTATATATCCTTTTCGTTATATTCAAGCACGGTACAGATATAACTGTAAATACCGGACAACGCGCCGAGGGCGATCATCGCTGCGCTGAAAAGCACTCCGCCCGCTGCTGTGACGAGCTGCATTATCAGCTGGAGCACCACTGCCGCTGCAGCATTCATCGGCAGCACATCTGTAAAGTAAAGCATAATGATGATATACAGGGCAATGAAGAGCAGTACAGCTATTACCGTTTTAGGATTCATCTTTTTATGTGCGCCCCCGAGCAGCTCATGATCGGTATTTGTGAACCACTCTTTCAGCGTCATTCCTGTCACCGCCGATCCTGCGGCAAACGCGACAAAGAACAGCATTCCCACTACCTGCTCATAGCTGATGCCAAGACCCAGCGCGGCGATCATCTTATCATAGAATCCGAAATTCGCGAAGATCTTCATAGCGAATGATATCTTCATCACTGCGAACATTATAATGCAAAGCGCAAGATAAACTGCCGCCATGAACAGGAACCGCGCCGTGACTATGTGTTTTCTACCGATCGGCAGTACAGCATACAGGCGCTCACAGTTGTTCTTTGACTGAAGCTGGAAAATCATAGGAGCCGCCATTACAGAGACCACGAACATACATATCACCACGATCAGCGGGTCAAGCAGCAGTCCGCCCGCGATGCCGAAAAGCAGTATCATCACAGCAAGCGGCATAAGGCTGCTCTTTCCGCCGTTCATCATTATCAGATCGGTGCGGATGAGATCAAGATATAATTTCATACGTCCACCCCTTACAATTCCCGCTTTGCGAGCTTCGCGGCGGTTATCTCGCCGAAAAGGACGCATATTCCGAGAGTGACAGCTCCGGTGAAAGTCAGCGAAGCCCACTGCGGCATTTCGGGCAGCTTTATCTCCGGCGAACCGAGCTGTCCGAGAACCCACACTCCGCCCATTATTCCGACAACTATCACTATAAGAATGATAATGAATATCTTCATTTCATGCTCTCTGCCGAGGATCTGTCCCATCATCTCCATAAAAGCGAACATCAGACAGGAAAATACAGTAAATGCTGCCGCCACCGTTATCAGCTTTGCAAATTCTGTCATGTTGAATTCTTCCGAAAATATCCGCAGCATTTCATTGTCGTGAGGAAGAAAGCGGTTCAGGTCAAGAGATACCGATGTGAACGCCAGGAGCAGCGCGATAACAAAGCATACAATGTGCAGAAGATATATATACAGAAATCTCGCGCGGGTGATGTTCCTGCGCTTTATCGGCAGGACTCCGTAGAGCCTGCCGAGATCGTCCTTCTTTGCGGATTGCAGCGGAACTATCAGGGCTCCCGCGACCGCTATGAAAGTAAAAGCGAAAACGGGGCTTATGAAAAAGCCAAATCCAAGAAAAAAGACGATTAATATCACACCGAATACAATGTTTGCGGTACCTGCGGTGCCCGAAGTACCCAGACAGCTTATGAAGTCAAACCGCATCATCTTAAGAATGTCTTTCATTCTTGTCCTCCTTTGCGATATATACAAGTATCTCGTCTATGCTCGCTTTTTCATACTCGAGGGCAGCGGGAAGACCAGCGAGGTCGTCGGTCTGTATCAGAGCTTCAAAGCCGTTTCTGTAATCGTGGAATCCGATCATCTTCTCTTTCAGTCCGGCAGGGATATCCTCCGCGGCGCCCTTTATCACCGCGTATTTTTCGGCAAGCTCATCCTTTTCGCCGGTGAACCATATCCTGCCGTTATGCAGTATGGTCACGAAATCCGCGATGCGCTCCACATCTGCGGTAATGTGAGTCGAGAACAGCACTCCGCAGTTCTCGTCCTCGATGTACTCCGCGAGTATATCCAGCAGCTCGTCGCGCGCCACGGGGTCAAGGCCGCTGGTCGGCTCGTCGAGTATGATGAGCTCCGCCTTGTGGGAGAGCGCAACGGCCACCATGAACTTCATCTTCATGCCTTTTGAGAATTCCCCGACCTTCTTGTCCGCGGGCAGTTCAAAGTCCTTCAGGCGGCGGTAGTACTCCTCGCTGTCCCAGCCCTTGTAGAACGGTTTCAGCTGCTTTTCTATCATCTTTGCGTTCAGGTTTTCCGCGAGATAAAGACTGTCAAAAACCACGCCGAGGCGTTCCTTTATCTGTATGGTATCGGTGACGCTGTCGAGCCCGAACACGCTGATCTTTCCGCTGTCGGTCTTCGCCATATTGAGTATGGAGCGGATAGTGGTGGTCTTGCCGGAGCCGTTCTGGCCGACAAAGCCCATTATGTAGCCTTTGGGCAAAGAAAATGTCACGTCTTTCAGCGCGAAATCGCCGTAGGATTTGCAGAGTCCGCGGATCTCAAGTATGTTTTCCATGTTCAGTCCTCCATAAATTTCTTCAAGGCATTGATTATCTCTTCGTCGGAAAGGCCCGCATTGCGTCCGTTAGTGACGGCTTTTTCAAATCCGTCCTCCATTTCGTAGAGCATACGCTCGCGAAGTAGGTCGTTGCCGCGGGGAGCGACGAAATAGCCTTTGCCGGCGACTGAGATTATGAACCCCTCGTCGGCAAGGTCGTTATAGGCTCTTGTTGTGGTGATGACACTGATCCTGAGGTCTTTGGCAAGCTGTCTCACAGAGGGGAGCTGCTCGTTCTCGGAGATGTTTCCCTCAAGGATCTGTGTCCTCATCTGCTGCTCGATCTGCTCATAGATCGGCAGCTCGGATTTGTTTTTGATTATTATTTTCATGAAGCGCTCCTTTGATATACTGTACATATCGAACTATATACAGTATATCATCCGAATACGGATTTGTCAATAGGGATATTGAAAAAATTTTCCCGGACTGTTCCGAGATCGTAAAAAAGCGCATAAAAATACCGCCCCGGACTGTGCCCGGAGCGGTATGAAAGTATGTGATCCGATCAGGAAGCGAACGAGATGTTTCCGTCATTGTCTATTTCGAAAACAACATAGTCTGTGATATAGCTGTCTCCGTAAATATCGTTGATGCAGAAGCAGTACTCATATTCTGCCGGATAAAGATATCCGTATATGATCTCGTCGCCGGCTTCCCATGTGTATTCGTCCATATCGAACGAAGATCCGTCTTCAAGGTAGTAAAGCGGGGCTATCTTGTCGCCTTCCTTGATCTGCTTTATCTCTCTCGATGCGGAGCCGTTCTCATCGATGCCGTCCCATGCGCCTTCAACGACGAGGGTGTAGTCGTTGTACTGACGTATGCGCAGATTCGTGCGCTTGCCGTTGAGCAGTATCGGAGAAGTATAGACGGTGTATTCATCGGTCGTGTCGGCAATGTATGTTGCCAGCAGTCTGTAATTCGGAAGTGACAGCCAGCGGCCGTCGAAGTTGTCAACGAATATGCCCTTGTCCCAGTCGGCGATGACGTCGTCGGTCTCGCCCAGCTCTACCGCAGCGCCTTCGATCACCATATAGATGTATGCTTCAACGCTTTCGGTATAGTCCAGACTGTCTTCGGTGAGCTGGAAGCCGTAGCTGTCCTCGGTGAGCGTCGGTTCTATCTCAAATTCGATGAGCTCGCTCGCGCCGCCGTAGTCTTCCTCGTCAGCATAGCCGAAGTATTCGTCGTCGAAATCCTCACACTGGCAGTCCTCGTTGAACCAGTCGCCGTCCTCGGTGAAGAACACTTCATTGGAATAGCCGTTGTCGGAGTAGCCCTTCGCCACCATATCGACCAGCGACATATAATAAGGGCTTATGCATATTCCGGAGAATATTCCGAGTTCGTTGGAACCCTCGACCTGGAGCGGGTAGTAAACAGAAAGTCCGGAAGCGTTCTTGTGCTGGCTGCCGTTCTTATTGTACACGATGCAGTTGTTCAGGGCTCTGAGCACCTCGCTGCCGTCCGCGTAAGAAGAGCAGTTCTCGATTATGCCGCCGATGTCCACCATGTTGGTGTAGCCTTCGGATTTATTGTTGCCGCCGAAATTATCTGCGCTGTTGACGCCTCTAACGATGCCGGAAAGGTCGCTGTCAGCCGCTTCATAGAGCGCCTTTGCGTAATCGTTGAATGCTACGGTGAAATCGTCGAATTTTTCGAGATCAATGATCGTGAATGTGCATTCGCTCTCCTGATCTGCCAGCGCACACTCATCATAGAATGTGTCGGTTATCGACTTTCCGAGCTCCGCGCCTGTAGCACCGGGATTGCGGGCAAGGAACGTGCCGAAGCCTGTGTAATCCCAGCCTGTTCCGGGCTCGGTCTCCTGCGAGCCGTAGAAGTATCTGGCGTATGTAGCAAGGATATTTGCGGTCTCGGCAGTACCCATAAGGCAGCAGTCGAAGCCTATGAACTCAAATTTGTCGGTCATTCCCGGGTATACCTGCGAAAGTGAGGTATTTATCTCGGCAAGGGACAGCGAATCGCCATCGTTAAGCTCATCGAAGCAGGCGCCCGTGATGCTTCCGCCGCCGTGATCCCAGAATATTACGCCCATTTTATCTGCGGGGTATTCCTGAACGCCCCAGTTGAGGAAGTCCGTCAGCGTTTCGGGTTTTCCCATGCTCGTGAGTGCTGTGGAATCCACGAGCTGTATGTCGCCGTTCTGCACCACATAGCGCTCGGCAGCCTCCGCGCTGAACGCTTCATTCTGCCATTCACGGGTACCGCCGGTCTGCAGGACGAATTTCACGTTGTCGCTGCCCTCGGCATTGAGCATCTGCACAATGTCTTCTGAAGCGGAGGCCTGATCGCTCTCAAGATCGGTGCCGCAGAGATAGACGAATATCGTCCATGTATCGGGGTCGCCCATTGATACGGACTTGCTTGCCGCGCGCGAAATGCTCATTTTGCCGTCGGCACGGTTGACCTTCATGGAAAAGCCGTTGACGCTCTTTTCAGCGGGAGCACCACTGTCGCCGGAAGTGCTGCCCTCTGTGCTCTCCGAAGCCGCGGGAGCCGCCTCCGTCGTTGTCTGCGCGGGTTCGGTTGCTTTGGGAGCAGCCGTTGTCTGCGCCGGTTCACCGCCTGAGCAGCCGGCTGTCAGAAGCACAGCAGCAGCGGCAAATGCAGCGATTATCTTCTTATTCATATTTTTCTCCTGTTCTGTTGGTTGTGTTGCGAGCGGACCGCGCTCACAGTAATAATTATACTCTATTTTTATATCAAAGTCAATACCTGTGCCGTGTGCCCCATGGGCGTAATATGCTTTATGTATAATTTTCGGGGCTGCGCCCGGAACGGTTTGTACAATACTACAAAAACATCAAACACCTATTGACAAAGTAGGCAATTTGATGTATCATAAACATAATATCAATACATAGTATAATGATATGCAAAATAGGATAATCCGATGCAAAAACTGCACAGGCGCACTGGAACGTTCTTGCCGGCGGCAGAGAGCCGCTAAATAAAAACGCTGCCCATCCGTTCCTCCGTGCTGAAAAAGCTTTTTATATCTCACTGTCTGAAAGGGAAGAGGTAATCATGAGAATTTCGTCAAAGGTAGAATGCGGTATAATTTCGCTGGTGGACATCTGCATATATTCAAACAACAGCGTCGTGACAGTGATAAACATATCCACGCGGCAGAACATCTCCGCGAAGTATCTGGAACAGATACTTCCGCAGCTGCGGCAGGCGGACATTATCCGCAGTGTCAAGGGATCTCACGGCGGTTATGTGCTTACGCGCCCGGCGGAAAAGATAACGCTCCGCGACGTGATAGACGCGCTTGACCGCACGGTCCTGGAGGATTATTCCGGCAAGGAGAATTCCCGCATAGCAGATGTGGTCTCTGAATGTGTCTGGTGCAAGATGACCGCGTATATGCAGAACTTTACCGACAGCGTCACTCTCCGCGACATTGCGGACAGACTCGAAGCTGACGGACCTGCGCAGCCGATGTATTACATATAAGCCATAGGATTTCCTTTCTTACGCAGAAGCACCCCGCGGTATCACATACCGCAGGGTGCTTCCGCTGTTATGATATCATTTCATTCAGTGTGCGCCAGCCCAGCACCGCGCACTTCACGCGGGCAGGCATATGGGCTATGTCTGCCAGAGCGCCCGCTTCCTCAAGCTCACCCAGCTCGGCTTCATCGGCCTCGCCGCGTATCATCTTCATGAACAGACCGTGCAGTTTCAGTGCCTCGTCGGTGCTTTTCCCAATGACCAGGTCGAGCATGATGTCCGCCGATGCCTGCGATACCGCACAGCCGCTGCCGGTGAAGGAGCCTTTTTCGATAACGCCGTTCTCGATCAGCAGGTTAAGCGTGATCTCGTCACCGCAGGACGGATTGACTCCGTCCCGTGAGCAGGAACAGCAGGGGAGACCGTGTTTATGCACGGGGTGCATATTGTGGTCGGTCAGTATCTCGTTGTAAAAATTATTCATTATATCCCATTCTCTTTCTTATCGTTTCAAGACATTCAATGAATTTGTCAATATCATTTTCGTCATTGTAGAAAGCCGCGCTGGCACGGACCGTTGACTGAAGGTTCAGGAACTTGTGCAGCGGCTGAGCGCAGTGATGACCTGCCCGTACAGCTATCCCGGATTCGTCGAGGATCGCCGCGATATCGTGAGGGTGAACATCGTCTACCGTGAATGTCACGATCCCGTGATGCTCCGCGGGGTCGTCGGAGCCGATGACATGAACGTGAGGCATATCCTTCATCCCGTTCATCAGCTTCGCGGTCAGCGCGTTCTCGCGCTTTTCGATCTCCTCAAACCCGATGGCGCTTATATAATCTATCGCAGCGTGAAGACCCGCAGCTCCGCCCGCGTTGACAGTTCCCGCCTCGAACTTGTGGGGCAGCTCCGCGAATGTGGCTCCGCAGAGAGTAACGTATTCTATCATCTCACCGCCGTAGAGGAACGGCGGCATATTCTCAAGCAGCTCCTCACGCCCGTAAAGCACGCCCGTGCCCATGGGCGCCAGCATCTTGTGCCCCGAAAAGGCAAGAAAGTCCACTCCCAGCTCCCGGACATTCACCGGTATGTGCGGAACGCTCTGGGCGCCGTCGCAGACGATAAGAGTGCCGTTATCATGGCATATTTCCGCGAACGTTTTAATCGGGTTCAGCCGTCCGAACACGTTGGATATCTGCGCAGCGCAGAACAGTCTGGTGCGCGGGGTCAGAGCCTTTTTCAGCGCGTCGGGCGTGTACTCTCCCGTTCCGGTGCATTTCAGGAATTTCAGCCGCGCTCCCTTTTCCTTTGCAAGTACCTGCCACGGCAGGAAATTGCTGTGGTGCTCGGAGATCGTGACAAGTATCTCGTCGCCCTCCCGGATATTGGCACGCCCCCAGCTGTACGCTATGAGATTGAGGCTTTCGGAGGCGTTGCGCGTGAAGACTATCTCGTGTTCACTTGCCGCGCCGATAAAGTCCCGGACTGCGATGCGCGCGTTCTCGTATGTGTCGGTGGCCTTTACGGCAAGTTCGTACAGCCCGCGCAGGGGGTTCGCGTTCTCCTCGCGGTAATACTGTACGACTGCGTCAATGACCTGACGGGGTTTCTGTGAAGTGGCGGAATTGTCGAGATAAACGAGTCCGGGGTATTTTTCAAATACCGGGAAATCCGCCTTGTAACTGTGCTCACTCATTTTCGTCACCCCACCCCAGCATATCATTTATGCGCTTCCGGGCTTGTTCGTCATCGATCTTCATAACCAGACGTTCAAGCCTTGCGCGTGTTATCAGCTCATATATCTTTTCTTCGGGAATGCCCCGGGACTGCATATAGAAGACGTGCTGTTCATCAATGCGGCCTATGGTCGCGCCGTGGCTGCCTTCCACGTCCTCTTCGGAGCAGAGTATCACGGGGACAGTCCTGTTCACCGCTGTTTCATCAAGCATTATAACGTCTTCTTTTTCGCTGCCCTTTGCGCCGGACGCACCGTTCCTGAAATCTATCGTACCCTTGAAGGTCTTTTGCGCATTGTCGCGCAGGACACCGTTCACGGTGATATCCGATGTGCTTTTTCTGCCGTAATGGTTCGCAACAAGATTCAGGTCAAGGGCGTCCCCGGCTCCGAGGTCATAGCCGATATCCGCTGTAAACGAGGCCTTATAGCCGCGCAGCTCCGCGATCACCTCGCTGACGGTATCACCGCCGGGATAAAGCTGTATCAGCTCCAGTGCCGCGTTGTCCTCAAGCACTGCCGCAAGTCCCGGAACGCGGCTGCCCGCAAATATCTGAACGAGCTTCAGCTTCGCGCCCTTTCCCACAGTTATCGC
>JAEEJW010000088.1 GCA_016282095.1 Ruminiclostridium sp.
AATGATGAAGTCGGCGGATGTAAGGAGTGATTGAATATGGGAGCTGGCACATTACTGAGCGCAGGCGTTGTTGCTGTGCTTATCGGCATATCCGTGTTCGTTATTATTGCTGTCATAGGCGTTTCGGCGATCGTTAGCAAGAAAAGGATACTGAAAAAAGCCGAAACCGGCGATAAACAGCGGGACATGTATGAGGAATACATAGGTACGGACATCAAGGTAATGCTCAAAAAGGTCGGTATCGACCCGGCAGAATACATACAGGAGTGCAGGATAGCTTCAATAGAGCCGAATTTCTACGCTCTCGTGATCTGCAGGATCATCGGCATAGTATTCTTGTTTGCGGCTGTTGCTCTCATCGTAACCGGCAATACATACATCTCCCTTGTGGGTATGCTGCTGTCGGTGGTCATAATGAACGCGCCGAAGAAAAAGGCAAAAAGCATCGCAGCGGACAGAAAGGCTCGGTTTGACGCGGAGATACCGAGGTTCCTCGATATGCTAGACTCCGGGCTTATCGCTGGTATGACGATACAGAACGCTATCGAATACACCACAAGGTATCTTGACGGCGTTCTTGCCGAGGAAATGCGTATGGCGCTTGCCGAAACGGAGCTCGGCGCAAAGGACTGGAACGAAGCTCTCGTGGATGTGGCCGCCAAGTACGCCAATCCTAATTTCAGCGACTTCGCTACCGATCTGGCTACATCATACAGCAAGGGCGTATCGGTCATAGAGGCAGTTGAACGCAAGAGCAGACAGATAAAGTCCGCGAACCTGCTTACAGCCAAAGAAAAGGCTGCTGCGCTCACAAGCAAGATACTCGTACCGACTATGATGTTCAAGATGATACCGCTTATGGCGGCACTCTTAATACCGGTATTTATGATAATGGAGGAAGGAATGTTCTGATCCGTTATCGTATCTATACAAGCACGATATATTCGTGTAAGATCAAACAAATTCTAAGAAAGGAAGAGTTCAAAATGGTTAAATTCAAGAACTACGCAAGAAAATTCATCAGGGATGAGGAGGGCGCAGAGCTTATCGAGTGGGCGATAGTGGTCGCTATCGCGGCTATTCTGGTAACAGCGGCTATCGCGATCATGAACACTATGCAGGGCTCGCTCAACTCGACAGACCAGATGCTTCAGGATAACCTCGTATCGGGGCTTACGAACGCAAATGGCGGCGGCTCAGGCTCAAGCGGCGGAGAAACCGGCGGCGAAGGCTAAAATAAGGAGGCAAAACGGGCATTGAACAAACCAATGCCCGTTTATGGAAGGTTTCTTTTATCGCCGCCTACTTGCGGCGTTTTGGAAACCTTCTGTACGCCGTCCTTCGTATGCGAAAAGGAGAATTTATGACTGTAGAAATGATAATTCAGCTCGCCGTTATAGGCTATACCTTTGTTGTTATGGCTGTAGCGGCAACTTTAGATATACGAACAAGGAAGATACCGAACTGGCTGACCTTCGCCGCTGCTGTCACCGGTCTAATTTTTTCATGCTTCATCGACTGGCGCGAAGGCATAGTAAGAATTATAGCGATAACCGCGGTATTCTTTGCGGGCGCTACCGGATGTCTCGGCTTGGGCGACCTTAAGCTGTTTATGGCTCTGACCGCTCTTCAGGGTCTGCTCCCCTCGCTAATATCCATATTTATCGCGTCATGCTCGCTGCTTATCGTAAAGGTCATCAAAGGCAGATATGCCGTAGATATGCGACGTCTGAAAGACGCTGACAAAGCCGCCGAGGGCGAAAAAGTGCCATTCGCACCGTATATGCTGCTCGGGTACTGTGCGTATCTTGCGTATTTCGTGATAGATACGCTTGTCTGAAGGAGGAGAATATGTTGAAGAAAGTGCTTAAAAGGTTAAAAAACAGGCGCGGCTCCGCCGAGATCCTGTCCTTTTGTGTTATGTGTCCCTTCGTTCTGTACCTGATACTTGTATCGCTTAATGTGTTTGCGTATATACGAGCGGGACAGATTGCGGAGTACTGCGCTTATGTAGGCGGAAGAGCTGCCGTGGTGACGACGCAGGATATAGGGGCGGATACCGATCACAGGCTTGCCGCCGCTCAGGGAGCCGCTAATGCTGTGGTTGAACAGACTATGGCAGTTGACGGATACAGGCAATCGGCTTCCGCAGACCTCGAAACAAAGCAGTGGCACGGCGAATTAAGGCTCGTAGAGTCGGAT
Organism: Ruminiclostridium sp.; assembly: GCA_016282095.1. Lineage (GTDB taxonomy): Bacteria > Bacillota > Clostridia > Oscillospirales > Ruminococcaceae > Ruminiclostridium_E. The sequence continues at coordinate 2,203 of JAEEJW010000088.1, forward strand.
TCTGCGTGGACAAAGGGTGTACTTGCCGAATATACGGTAACAATGCGTACTGTGAGCTTTATCGGTACAACCCCGAGGACTGTACAGGCTTCCATAGTGATGATGGTCGAAACTCCCGTAGACTCCGGCAACGGCGTGATCAGAGCGGGGTGAGGCCATGAAAAAGATAGATTGGCGTGAAGGCAGCGGAATGACGCTTATGATGATGTCCGTATGGCTCATTATACTTACCGCTTTCTGCGTCGTTGTAGAGATAGGCGGCAAATATGTCTGTGCCGCCGCTGTGCAGACAAAGACTGACGCTATTATAGAGGGAGCTTCGGTCGCGGCAGATACCGGAATTATCAATTCCTATGACATAGATATTGTTACGAATGATTATAAGGACAAAACCGAGATCAGCGGCAAGGATGCCAAAGAAATGGCGGATAAGATATATGAAGCCAACAAGTTGGAAATGCCGGGACTTGTAAACAGCTATACATATTCGTGCAACGCTCTTGCGCCCTGCAACGGGTATCAGCAGTTAAGCTATAACCAGAGATACTTCACCGCTGTGGGCAGAGTTGAGGGCAAAAACATCTTCAATCTCCTCCCAAGACCCACATACAGGATTGACGGAGTCGGAACCGTGTATATAATAGGGTCCGAAACGCCTTTGGAGGATTCTGTCCGCTTTTCGGATATGTACCCGAACGATCCGAGAATACCGATCTCAGCGCTCACAAGCAATACCGGAACTACTTTGCTTAACGCTTATCAGTATGTACCCGGCACAAGCCTGTGGGAGTCCTACAAGGGGCAAAAGCTGAACGATATTGCCGACAACCGGAGTGCAGCGCTCTATGCGGCTGTTTTAGACCAATTCGGACTCGGTGAATACCAGACAGCGAGGTATGTTCAGTCCGAGTACGCGCAGTACGACATACATCAGTTCGTGGACGATTATGTGTACGGCGGTCGCGGCAATGCGGTATCCCTCACGGCTTCCGATACGCTGTTATGGGATATATCCGTTGCTATGGGCTGCGAGCTGCCCAGATATACCCTCAATACCGGAGCATCATCGAACGGAAGCACTTACTATGACTGGAATAAAGGTCACAAAGGAGTTGAGCTTGGAAAGATAAATATCAATGACAGCTCGCGTTTCGGCACAATAAGCTCAGTAAACGATGCTGTGGCTATGGCAAACAAGGGCTGTATCACCTTTGCCGTAAGTTCAGGCGGAACTTATTACTTCATCAGACCGACTGTACTTGACGGTTCGGACAGCACGGACGGTTTCAGCGGTAATTCGCCGGAGTGTGCGTATACGGACGGGATAACTGGATCTAATAAGAAAAAAGTGGATATATCGGGATGTAGAATGTATTACGTTAAAGGCAGTCAATAACAATACACCCGGGAATCACGTTCCCGGGTCGTCTTTTTCGGAATAACAGGAGTGTTTGCTATGCCTAAACTGAAAAAAGCTGTCTCAAAGGATTTCACGACGATACATAACGCTATGGTAAAGGACAAGCAGCTTGGGATAAATGACCGGGGCTTGCTTTTGACTATGCTCTCGCTGCCGGATAACTGGAATTTCTCGATCAAAGGCTTGATGTGCATACTGCCCGACGGTTATACAAGAATATCGACCGCTCTGAAACATCTGGAGGAGCTCGGTTATCTTGTCCGTGAGCGAATATATGAGGACGGAAAGATAGTTGATTGGGAGTACATATTCAGCGACGAGCCTATTTACAAGGACGAGGATCAAGGGGATGATTTACCCTCGCAAGAATCCGATAACCTAGAACTTGAAAAGCTAGAATCAGAAAACCTAATTCTAGGTAATCAAGTAATAGAAAACCGTCGTAATAATAAAATAAACTCCAATCAAATATCAAATAATAAAATACTCTCTGATAAAAAATCCATCGATC
>JAEEJW010000089.1 GCA_016282095.1 Ruminiclostridium sp.
AGCGTGTCTCTTCCGCCAAGTCGGAAGCCTTGAGCCGCAGAAACGCAACCTTCGATGCCGTTCACACCGCGATTGCAAAGCACTTCGGAGTATGATGCATCGAACATCTGAATGTTTCTGACAATACTGCTGTTTGCCACATGAACGGCAAATTTTCTGTCGATATTTTCAGAAATAAACCTCAGCGCAGAAAGGTCGCAGAACGACGAGAACGAATATTTATCAGCTTTTTTCTTCAGATTTTCTGAAAGATTTTTCCAGCGTCCGAAGAAGGTCTTATCTGTATCAATTAGTTGTTGTTCAATGATTTTAAGAGCGTTATTAGCAGATGTTCTCACAAAATGTGTAGCACATTTGTTAGTATCTGGCAGCGAATAGCCGTCGCCAACAAACTGAACAAGACGTTCGGGCGATACGTTGCGGATGAAATTCTTCAGTCGCTTTGAAACAACGTGTCCGCCGATAACAAAGACCGTATCGGGCTTTAGAGACTCGACGGCAGAATAAGCACTCAGAACCTCGTCGAAATTACGCAAAACGTTGGGGCAGTCGTAACCGATATTCGACAGATATTCGGCACAGACTACGATATTTTTGTGCTTTTCGACAAGCGATTTGAGCGCAGAACGACATCCGTCTGCTTCCTTGGCACTTAATTGACCAATTATCACCATCGCCTTAGTCGATTTTCCGACAGAAAAATCAACTTTTACAGACGAAAAAGCAGTCTCGGAATAAGAAATCAGCCTTTCATCAGGCAAATTTTCGATGCTGAAATCGAAGAAAGGTTCGGTAATCGGAACATTTATCTGAACGGGGCCATTCTTGCGGTTCATCTCGATGAAAGCCTCGTTTATCAGACGGTTACAAGTCCACGCAATCTCGTTATTCTCAGGCGAATCGCCCCAATTAGGTTCGGGAAGTTGAACGCACTTGTGAACCATTCTGCCAAACGCTCCCGGCTGTGGAAGAGTCTGCCCATCCATCTGGTCGAGCCATCGTTCCGGGCGGTCGGCCGTGATGACGAGCAGCGGCAGTTTCTGATAGAAAGCCTCGGCAACCGCAGGCGCAAGATTCAGCACCGCGCTGCCAGACGTTACACACACAGCCACGGCGCGACGAAGAGCCTGAGCAAGTCCGATGGCAACGAAACCGGCGCATCTTTCATCGGTAACCGGAACGCAGTTCATTCCAGCCACGCTAAAGTTGTTTGCCAGCGGCGAATTTCGGCTTCCGGGGCAGACAACCACATCGGTTATGCCAGCCTTCAGCATCAGAGCCGTCAGTTGCAGAGTGTTCCTCTTGTTGCAATACATATCTAAAGTATCTTTTTTATCGTTTTCAGTTTTTCCTCGGTCTCGTTCCATTCGCTCTGAACGTCGGACTGACGCAGCAATCCGCCGCCAGCATAGGCAATTCCTTCGGAAAGATTGACACAGCGCAGATTGACGTAGAGGTTCGTAGTTCCCGAAAAATCGAGCATTCCGACGATGCCTGAATAGTACGAACGGTCGTAACCCTCGTTCTTCAGAATGAAGGCGAGAGCCTCGTCTTTCGGCAGTCCGCACACGGCTGGAGTAGGATGAAGGCTGCTGATTATATCGCCAAGAGAGCACGAAGGCTTTGGCGAGAAGTGAAATTCGCTTTTCAGATGAACCAGATTTCCGGCTTTCGATGTGTAAGGTCCTTCTTCCTCGATGACCGATGCCAACGCACTAAGGCGCGAACGGATGTAACTTGCAACAACCGCCTGTTCTTCCTTGTTTTTCTCGCTCCAAGCAAGGTCGCGAATATCCTTGTCGGCAGCCGGCATCGTTCCGGCGAGCGCAACGGTTCGGTAGTGCGATTTCTCGCCCGAGAGCAGAATCTCGGGAGTGCAGCCAAGCCATATTCCCGTTGTGGGAGTCTTGGCAAGATAGACCATCATTCGCGGATAGGCTGCGCACGCTCTCAGAAACGAGTTGAAAGCATCGGACTTTTCAGTCTGAATCTTCTCGCATCGCGAAAGAACGAGTTTCTCGAAAATTCCATCGTTCAATGCCTTGCTGAATTTTTCGAAAGCCGAGTTGTAGCATTCGTCTGGCAGAACCACGTTTTCTATCTCTTTTTCAGTATGATACAGATTTTCTTCGACGCGAAATTTGCAGTTTATAATTCTGTCGGGCGAAATTACAACAGTCGGATGCGCTTCGGATTCGGCAAACGGCATCATCACAAATCCGTCTGTTTCCGAAGTAGCCTTACGACGGTCTTGAACCACTACCGTAAATTCATCGGAAAACGGCAGCCGATAGAGCGCAATCGACTTTTCTGCCACGAACAGTTCCGCTATGTTTCTTTGCTCTTCGGTCATTGTTTTTTAGGCAGAATATAGTTCGTAACGCGCTCGGTAGAAATAAGTTTGCCGTCCTCGCCGACGATATCTACATTCCACACATGGCTCGTTCTGCCGGCATGCAGGCATGTGGCGCGAGCATAAACCTTTCCTTCGGTTGCCGACATTGCAATATGATTGCCTGTAACCTGCGCTCCGCACACAATTTTCTCGTCGTTTACAAGATAGAGCGAGCCGAGTCCGGCAACCGATTCTGCCATTGCCAGCGACGCTCCACCATGCAGAATGCCAAAATACTGTCGGGTGGCATCGCAAATC
>JAEEJW010000009.1 GCA_016282095.1 Ruminiclostridium sp.
CGCGTATAACAGAGTGGCTAAGGTCGGAATCTGTTTTCAGACTCTTCTCAGATGCTTTTAGGGTTCACAAATCCCGCTTTGCTTTTTTGTTGTTTTTTACTATTGACAAATGGGCACTTCATAACAGAATTTAACAGACGGATTGACCGCGGGGGTACCCCGCCGGATTGGGAGCGCGGGCTCCGCGCCCGCACGCTGATTTTTGTGATTGTAAGTGCCAAAAATTGCGAATAAAAAAATAATTCTTGACAAAATCAGTAAATAGCGTTATAATAGTCATGATGAGCGTATTGTACAATCCCCGCGAAAATCGGTATATACGCTGAAAACTAAGGAGGATAATTTTTATGAAGTTAAGAAAGATCACAGCAGTCGCTGCTTCCGCTATCGCAGCCGCAGCTCTCGCAGTTTCAGCAAACGCAGCACTCGTAGTTCCGGAAACAGCAGCTAACGGATGCGATTTCGGTACCGGTAACTGGATGGTAAGAGTTTATTGCCCCGATATGGGCGTTGATTACGGCGTTGACTGGTCGCAGCTCGGCTCCTACTCCGTTACTATCAAGCCCATCGACACAGATTGGTGGGAAGGCGCAACAGGCGGCGCTATGTACGTTTCCTGCGGCCCGACTTCCGTTTGCCCCGCTGACCATAACTGGGTTTCCAGCGCTTACTGGGGAATCACAGACGAAGACCATGAGCTCTATACCCAGGACGAGAGCAACCCCATCATTCTCGAGACAGTCGGCGATTACCTCTACAAGGGTACTCTCAAGATAACAGACGATAACTGCGTATACGAAGAAGTTTACAGCGATCCCGGCGCTTATATCCAGATCGGCTTCCAGGAGTGGGGTCAGGATATGTCTGAGATCGAAGTTGTCAGCATGGAGACCTATGACAAGTCCGGTAACCTCATGGCTACATTCGACGGCAATGGCAACATCACTGTTGCTTCCACAGCTCCCATGAGAGCTGGCGCAGCTGCTCCCGCCGCTGAAGCCGCTCCCGCTGCTGAGGCTGCTCCCGCTTCCGACGTTGCAGCTGCCGGTGATACAGCTGCCGCTGCAACTTCTACAAAGGGCTCGCCCGATACAGGCGTTGCTGATGTAGCTGCTGTTGCAGGTATCGCAGTAGTTGCCGCAGGTGCGTTCATCGTATCCAGAAAGCAGAAGTAAGTTAAAACACACCGAGCGTCCTCCGGTTCCGGGGGACGCTCTTTTGTTATCTCATTTTATGCTGCTCATGCCTGTCATACTGCGCACAAAATTGCGCATCTCGGCGCGGGAGCTGATGTTCCCGGTACGGTCAATGATCTCGCGCTGTTTCTCCGAGGACAGCTCCGCAAAATAGCGCAGAGCCGAAGTGTTCTCCGCCAGCGCATAGCCAAGACCGAGCGGAATGAGCGGCTTTTCCCTGTGCTGCATGATATCATTCCTTTCGGTCATATTATACGCATAATATGCCGGAATATGCAGAAGACCCGCTGCCTTTGTCGGACAGCGGGTCATTGTTGTTATTCGGTTTCCGTTTTTGCAGCCTTTTCTTTCTTGCCGCTGACCTCTTCCTCATAAAGCACGGGAATAATGTCTTTCGTCTTTTTTGTAAAGAACAGCGTTGCGATGAACGCGCCGCTTATCAGCACTCCCGCCGAGACTATCAGATCGGGCTCCGACATTCCCTTTACCGCGGTGCCGCCGAACGCGTAAGCAAGCAGTTTCGGCAGAACATGGACAGAGCAGATTATGAATGTCATCACCGAGGTGATAAGCTCCCTCATGCGGGAATTAGGAGTCTCGATGCGCGAATAGAACCGCGATACCGAAGCGAAGAACGCTCCCAGCATGATGTACGCCAGCATGACTATCAGCTTGTCGGAGCGCTGGTGCATAATAAGGTCATTCTCGTAATATTCCGCGATTATCGGGAACATGAGAGCCGCGGCAACTATCTTGATGTGACCGGTGATCGCGGGAGGTACTATATTTTTTAGCTGTAACAAACCCGAGACAAAAAGAATTACAGCTATACCTCCGGAAGAGATAATTCCCGGAACACTTAAGCCTGCACTTATCTGCGTCGAGAATACTCCAACAAGATTAGAAAAGTGCAATCCTATATTAAAAGTAATAGAAAGCGACAAATCTGCTTTGCCAATGAATAGAATAAAAATCAATATAGCTGCTATCAGCTCCGAAATACCGAGAACCTGTGTTGCGTGGCTCCCCATACCGTCGGAAGCCACCGTGTAGGGGGTTCCGCCGTTCTTCCTGCCGATAATGAGCAGCACCACGGAAACCGCAGCAACGATGCCCATTAATATATATATGAGGATCCCGGCAAATTCAGAGCCCTCGAAGAAGAAGCCTGTGCTGAAGTCGATAAGGCTTACATACTGGAAGAAGCGCAGCACGCTTGCGGCTATGACGCCCACCAGCAAAAAGATCGGAAGTATTAATCTGCTTTTCATTTTATGCCCTCTTTCAATAGATACCTTTTCATTATAGTATATTTTACCCTGAAAGTCAATATAATTGAACAAGGATTTTTGAAAAGGAGAATGTAAAATGAAGGACAGGCTCATAATACTGCTGATGTTTGCGGCTGCGATATTCGGGCTGCCGTTTCTGACGGGGCTCGGAGCGCAGGCAAAGGAGGAACCGCGGCCGGAGGTGACATTTCCGGAGAGTATTGCCCTGTATCTGACGGAGAGCGGCAGCATCGTGACCATGAGCGCGGAGGAATACATAGAGGGGTGTCTTGCGGCGCAGATGCCCGCGGACTACGAGCCCGAGGCTCTGAAAGCGCAGGCGGCGGCCTGTGCGACCTATGCGCTGCGGCTGATGAAGGAGCTTTCCGGGAGCGGTAAGCTCCCCGAAGGCGCGGACATCTCGGACGACCCGAAACTCTGCCAGCCATTCCTTACTCCGGAGGAGCGCGGAGCCGTGCATACGGAGTATGCCGACCGTATCGCGCAGGCGGTGGACTTCGGGAAAACGCATATAATCACATACAATGGTGAGCCGATATACTCGGTATATCACGCGGTAAGTGCGGGGCGCACCTGTCCGGCGGAGTACATCTGGGGGATAAAGCCCGATTATCTGAAACGCGTTGACAGCTCTGCGGACAAGGGGTACATCAACTTTGAATGCACCAACGAAATGCGTGCCGAAGATGCGCGGCTGGCGCTGGCGTACTACGACCCGGAGATAAAGATACCTGCGGACTGCTCGAAGTGGTTCACGGGTATGGACGTAAACGAGGAAGGCTACATTATTTCCGCGGAGATCGGTGAGAACAGATTCTCGGGCGGCGACATCTGGCGCATATTCGGGCTGCGCTCGACGGCGTTCACCGTCGCATACCGCGACGGCATCTTCACGTTCACCACCAG
>JAEEJW010000090.1 GCA_016282095.1 Ruminiclostridium sp.
CCCGCCGAAGAATGTGAGCGCATCGTCGCCGACCTTTTTGACGGTAAAGCTGAACGATGCAGTCTTTTTCCCGCATGGTACCTTTATTGTGTATTTCCCGGGTTTCAGGCTTCTGTCGAGCGCCGCGGTTAGATGCTTTTCATCGCCCGCCAATATCAGACTGCTGTCAACTGTTACGTCTGATATCTTTTTCCCACTCTTTGCAATGTATGCAGAGGTCAGGCGCACAGGTTCCGTGCCGCTGTTCTTCACGTTAAACTCAATAGATCCCGAACCCGCAGGAACTGCGTTCTCAGCAGCATTAACAGAGATCGACGTGCCTCTTCCGCCGATGTAAAAACCACCGTAAACCGTCTTGCCCGCGACCTTCATCACAATGCGGTATTCTCCGTAATTGCGCTTTATATCGGAAATGTCGAATTTCAGCTCGGTATCGCGGTACGCTTTTGCGGTCGTGTTCGCAAGCGTTTTATCCTTCGACACGCTTACCCACTCGCCATTTTTGTTGTACTCTATATGATACTTTCCGCCGACCTTTACGTCCTTTGCGGTATTGTTCCAGAAGAAGCAGTAAATGCTCTTTTCATCGTCGTACCAACGATATGCTTCGGGAAGATAGTATCTCTCTGAATACATACGGTAATCGTCAACGGGAACATTAGACACAATTTTTCCGTCATTGCCCTTTGACCAGTAAACATATCTTCCGCTGTCGGTGTGCTGTAGTCTTATCGACTCCTCGTGCCGCCCTGCCATGAAGAAATCGAAACGCTCCGCGCGTGGGGTGAGGTCGTTCGACATACAACGCACCTCATACTTCGCTCCGTCGGATGTCTCGTCCTCGGCAGACTGCTTTATTGCGTAATCCGCGCTGCCGTCACCATTGTAGTCGTCGAATACGAGACTAAATTTCTCGCGGAAGTTTTCGAGTTGTGCCCCCTTGCCGTCCTTGAAATCTATCGGTGAGCTGTAGGTCGAGTTATAGCTTTCGTCGAAGAAGCCATTATTGTATTCGGCGGTTTTTATCCCGTCCTTACCTGTCTCGGCGTAGTTTCTCGGATATATTGCGACATATCCGATTCGTCCGTCTGCCATGTAGACAGGCGAGCTTGCCGCGATGCCATATCTTCCGAGTATATTATAGGTACACGCTTTGTTGAGCTTCTCTACCTGCTTTGTGTCCCTGTAAAAATCGAACAGCGTATCATAAGCAGAATTCTTTTCGCGTATGCCGTTCAGTCCCGCCGTAAGTTCGCTGCCGCCGCTGCCGTAGGCAAGTATCCGGCATACTCCATTTTCCCAGCGGCATCTTACAACAACAAGTGCACCACTGTAATAATTGTAGAATTTACCGTAGCCGGAATTTTTGGGCTGCGAGAAGACGCTTTCCTTGCTGAGTCCGTTCACTTCAAACCCGACTGTCACACAAAACTCGCGACCTCCGCTTATAAGCCCCTCTGCACGGAGCATATTCCTTTCGGTCGGAAGAGTTTCATCGTTAAAAACATACGAACCGATCTTATATTCACCCGTCTCATTTTTCAGTGTATCGAGCCACTTGCCCACAAGCGAGCGCGCAGCATTCATATATTCCTGCTCATTCTTCGGCTCATTGCATCTGATCGAATATGTAAGCAGGCGGTCTGCCACTTCATCGCTGCTGCTTCCGGAGACGTTCGTTCCGACGATCTTACGGCATATCTTGTCAAGAGCCTTATTGAACGGGTAATAGTTGCCGTTGATGATGAAATGATCGTAGTATTTTCCCCTGACGAGGGACACGGTGAAATAGCCGCTGTCGCTGGTGCCTGTTATGGTATACTCCTTTTTCGAGTCCGTCACGTCCGTGGGCAGTATCATCTTCCCGAGAGCCGCGGCGTTCACCTTTTTGACAAAGTCGCGTATATCGCTTTCGGAAGCGTTATACCCGCTGAGCTTTATATTATTTTCGATGATCGTTGTATTTGCACTGTATGATGTTCTCACTGCCGAGGACACCGATACCGGTATATCCGCCGCCGATACGGGCACCGCAAATATCGGCAGCATTGCAAGAACTATCGCGCCTGCCGCGAACATAGAAATATGCTTCTTCATTTTCATCCTACCTTTCGATCATCAGTTGTTGTAAAACTGATCCTGTTTAATGTCGATCTCACACTTCGGGAGGGCTTTCTGAAGCTTGTCCGTAAGCGTAAGGTTCACGCCGTTTGAATGCAGAGAGATAAGTTTCAGCGTTTTTATCTTTCCGAGCATTTCTCCGTTTATGATCTCCGTACCGTTGAAATATATGGTATGGAGATTTTTGCATTTAACAAAATCCTTTGCGTCGAATTTTCCGCGGCAGCCGAGAAGTATTACTCTCTCAAGATTAAGACATTTCGCGAGTGCGGCATAATCCCCGCCTTTGCCGAAGGTATCGGTAAAATTTTTCAGCGTCTTTGAAGGCTTGAAATCCTTGAAACTGTGATAACTGCTCATCATCTCCGCCGTTTCGAGCTTCGGGAGCTCCGAGAAAACGGCATAAGTGTTCCGGGTCTCGTAAAGACATATGCTCTTTACGTTAAGTCCCTTTATGTCACTGTCGTACAGCTTTGTATAGCCGATAAAGAGTGTATCGAGGCTTTTCAGCTTTTTGAGGAATGACCAGTCCTTTGTTTCCGCGCCGCTTATAGACAGGTCATTCAGCTTCGTGAGCTTTGTAAGCGGCGAAAAGTCATAAGTCCCGCCGACACCTATTTTCAGCTTTCTGAGGTTTTTGATGCCGGATATTGCTTTCGGGTCAACATTTGCTACATTTTCAACATCAAGCTCCCTCAGCCCTGTCATATTCTTTATTCCGGTCATGTCGAACTTCGTGCCGCACTGTATAAACAGCTTTGTCACACACTTGCTTTTGAACAGTGACGGAGCTGCTTTTTCGCTGCGAAGCTCGGCATAAACGCTTTTAAGGTTCGGCAGCTTTTCAAGGAAGCTGAAATCGGAATACTCGCCATACAGCCAGAGCTTTTTCAGATTTTTGAGATTTTTAAGCGGCGGATCCTTAATGACAGGCGTTTCAATAAACCTGCTGTAATTTTCTTCCGCGCCGAGCGGATAATACGAAAGCGCTTTAAGCTTTGTGAGCTTACCGATATACTTCTCATTCGTCACACGTGCCTGATACATATATAGCTCAGTAAGGTTCGGAAGAGCTTTTTGTATCTCTTTCATATCAAAAACACAGTCATCAAAGCTGATCTCGTCGTCGCTGCACACCCAGA
>JAEEJW010000091.1 GCA_016282095.1 Ruminiclostridium sp.
GAGTCCCTCGTTTTCGAGCCGTTCAGTCACCGCGTTGAGCCGTTCCGACATAGTGAGAAGCAGATCGTCACGCGCTATCCCCGCCGCGTCTTTTTTGCAGTAATCCGCGTAATCCCGAGGCGTTCTGCCCTCGGTGATATAAGCGTTCAGCGCGTTTACTCCCGCGGCGAGACAGCCGCTTCGCTTTATGTGCGCTTTTTCGCATATCAGTATCTTCTTATCGCTGTTTTCGGCTGCTGTGACCGCCGCGTAGCAGCCCGCTGTCCCGCCGCCGATAATAAGTATATCCGTCTTTATTATTTCGGTTTTCATTCTGCATTTACCGCGCTAAGTATCGCTTCTCTGAACTTGTCATGTCCCACGCGGTCAAGCGTAAAGCGGAACCGCTCGCTCGGCTTCGCGTTCTGTGCGAAAAACTCTATAGCCGCATCGCATACCCGCATCAGCGTATCGTGATCCTCGATGAACGGAATTATCGGCTCGCCTTTGGCTATGCTGTTTCCGAAAAGTCCGCCGAATGACACGATGTAGCCGCTTTTCTGCTCCCACGCGTCTGTCGGGCAGGACTTCACGCAGCGCCCGCAGAAGTTGCACTTGCCTGTATCCACAGTGATCTTACCGTCCTGCACGGTTATCGCGTTCACACGACAGACCTTTTCGCAGACTCCGCAGTGTATGCAGTCCTGCTCCTTCCACTGCACCTTTATGCCGCCCTTGATACCGAGGTCGTTTTCCTCCGCTTTGAGGCAGTTGTTCTGGCATCCTGTGATGCCGAATTTGAACTTGTGCGGCAGCTCACGCCCGAAGTAGCGCTCGTCGAGTTCCTGCGCGAGTGCGTAGGTGTCAATGCAGCCGCTCGGGCATATCGCGCTGCCCTGACAGGCGGTAATGGTGCGGACGCGGGGGCCGCAGACTCCGGGTTCCACGCCGCCTTCGCCGAGTGCATTCTTCACTTCATCGATCTGTTCGAGCTTAATGAACGGTATCTCGATGCTCTGGCGCGATGTGAGATGAACGTGTCCGTCACCGTATTTTCCCGCGACCTCCGCTATTTTCGCGAGCTGTTCAGCGGTTACGTTCCCGCCGACAACCCGCAGGCGCAGAGAAAAATTGTTTTTCTGCTTCTGGCGCATGAAGCCGCCCTTTTTGAGTGTTGAATAATCGACTGCCATAGTGTTTCTCCTTATCTGTAATCTGCTATTATTTCCGCTGTTTTTGCTATATCCTCATCGCTGTGTGCGTAGGAAACAAACATCGCCTCGAACTGCGACGGAGCGGCGTAAATGCCGTTTTCAAGCAGGTAATTGAAGAACTGCGCGTACCCTGCCCTGTCCGATGTCACGGCACTTTCGTAGTCCGTGACGGGTGTGTCAGTGAAGAATATCGTCATAAGCGACCCGCAGCGGTTCACGTTAAGCCCCGTGCTTTTTGCGGCATTTTCAAGCGCCGCTGTTTTCCGGTCAAGCTCGGTGTACAGGTCTGGTGTCTGCTCTATCGCTGTTATAGCGGCAATTCCCGCCGCTGTCGCTATCGGATTTCCGGAGAGCGTACCCGCCTGATATACCGCGCCGAGCGGAGCGACCTGCTCCATTATCTCACGTTTACCGCCGTAAGCCGCCAGCGGCATTCCTCCGCCGACGATCTTTCCAAGCACGGTCATATCGGGCGTGATACCGTAGTATTCCTGCGCACCGCCTGCCGACAGGCGGAATCCCGTAATCACCTCGTCGAAAATCAGCAGAGCGCCGTACTCCGATGTTATGTCACGAAGCGCCTGCAAAAAGCCGTCATTCGGCGGCACAACGCCCATGTTCGCGGCGCAGGGCTCAACTATCACGGCGGCTATATCTTTTCCGTATCGCTCAAACAGCGCCCGGACCGAACCGGCGTCATTGTATCCCGCAAGCAGAGTGTTTTCGGCGGACCCGGAAGGAACTCCCGCGCTGTCGGGGACCGAGCCTGTAAGCAGTCCCGAACCGCCCTTGACGAGAAGTCCGTCCGAATGCCCGTGATAGCAGCCGGCAAACTTTACGATCCTGCTTCGCTTCGTATAGCCCCGAGCCGCACGGACTGCACTCATTACAGCTTCCGTTCCGGAGTTTACAAGCCGCAGCAGCTCCATTGACGGGAAGTGAGACTGTATCTTCTCCGCCAGTATTATCTCGCCTTCGTGACAGGCTCCGTATGTAAGCCCGCTGCCGCAGGCGTGCTTTACCGCATCTATGACAGCCGGGTGTGCATGACCAAGAATATCGGGTCCCCATGAGCAGACGTAGTCAATGAACTCGTTACCGTCCGCATCGGTTATCCTGTCGCCGCGAGAAGACGCTATGAACAGCGGTTCCCTGCCGACGCTGCCGAATGCGCGGACAGGACTGTTCACGCCGCCCGGCATCAGCGTTTTCGCTTTTGAGAACAATTCAGATGATCTTGATGTTTTCATTCTTTTATCCATTCCGCGGCATCGAGCGCGTGATATGTGATGATGATATCCGCGCCCGCCCGCTTTATCGCGATCAGGTTTTCGAGCACTATACGCTTTTCATCTATCCAGCCGTTCGCCGCGGCTGCCTTCACCATGCTGTATTCGCCGCTCACATTGTACGCAGCTATCGGCAGGTCAAAGCGGTCACGGGCAGCACGGACAATATCGAGATAAGCGAGTGCCGGCTTCACCATTACCATATCAGCGCCCTCATCAATATCGTCCGCGATCTCACGGAGAGCTTCACGCCCGTTGGTGACGCTCATCTGATATGTGCGTCTGTCACCGAATGCGGGAGCGGACTGCGCCGCGTCACGGAACGGTGAATAATAACCGGAAGCAAACTTTGCGCTGTAAGAAAGTATCGGTGTATTTATGTGACCCGCACTGTCAAGCGCCGATCGTATTGCCGCAACTCTGCCGTCCATCATGTCGGACGGTGCGATTATATCGGCGCCTGCGTCCGCGAGACTTACCGCCATTTTCGCAAGAAGCGGGAGCGTATCGTCATTCAGTATCTCTCCGCAGCAGACAACGCCGCAATGCCCGTGAGAGGTGTACTCGCAGAGACAAACGTCCGCTATTACGAGCAGGCGCGGGTATTTTTCCTTGATATGGCGTATCGCGCGCTGTGTGATGCCGTTTTCGCTGTACGCTTCGGTCGCGAGCTCGTCCTTATGCTCCGGGATCCCGAATATCAGCAGACCCGCGACGCCGCTTGCCGACACGCGGTCAAGCTCCTCGTCAATCGAGTCGAGTGACCACTGATAAATGCCCGGCATGGAATCCACGGGGGCTTTGATGTTCTCTCCCTCTTTGACGAACACGGGGTATATCAGTTCTTTTGCGGAAAGCCGCGTTTCCTGCACAAGTGAGCGAATCTCCTCACTTGCGCGAAGTCTTCTGAATCGTCTCATTTTCTGTCCTCTTTTATCGCTTCGGCAACTCCCGCAGCGCTGTGCGGAAACGCCGTAATTATCGTGTTGTCGGTGTGCTTTCGTGCAGTTTCCGCAGTCTGTGCGCCTATGCAGACAGCCTTCGTATCTGCGTGGATAGTGCTGCCATTCCCGAAAAAGCTCTCCACGCCTGACGAGCTGCCGAAAACTATGTAGTCAGTATCAGCTGCAACAGGCGGCAGCTCGCGGCTCACGGTGTCATATATCTTTACGTCGTCGAAAGCTGTTCCGCGCTCACAAAGCGCCTTGTTCAGCCCGTCGGAGCCAAGCTCCGCCCGCAGTACAAGCACCCGTCCCTTCACACTGTCGGCTATTGCCTCTCCGAGATCACGGACGGTGTACTTTTCGGGAACGATGTCAGCGTAAATCCCCGCCGATGCGAGAGTTTCCGCAGTTCCGCTCCCTACCGCGGCTATCTTCACCCCCGCAAGAGTCCGCAGGTCGATCCGGTTGCTCTTACAATGCTCTATGAAGATCTCCGCGCCGTAAGAGCTTGTGAACGCTATGCAGTCATAACCGTCAAGCGGCGGTATGTCGCGGATTTTCGTGATCGTGATATTGCTGTATCTGCGGACATCCGCGCCCTCGCTTTCAAGCAGAGCGCCGACTTTTTCAGTGAATTTACGAGTTCCGGTGACAGTCACGGAAACACCGCTGAGCGAAAGGGTTCCGGCTGTTCCCGAAAAATCGAGCGCCGCCGTTTCACCGATAACGATAACCGCGGGAGCTGTCATTTCCGCTTTTTCCGCAAGCTCCGCAATATCGGCGAGAGTTCCCCGCACGACACGCTGCTTTGCCGTACAGCCCTCCGAGATCACAGCGGCGGACGTGATGCAGGGCTTTCCGGCGTTGATAAGGCTTCCGGCAATCTCACCGAGTTTGTTCAATCCCATAAGGAAAACGAGTGTTCCTCCGAGCCCCGCATATTGCGCGAAATCCTGTGTTCCGTCCGCGGTGTGAGCCGTGATGACATGGAAGGAACGGCTTGTCTGCCTGTGCGTCACGGGTATCCCCGCAAGCCCGGGAACCGCGATCGATGACGAAATGCCGGGGATAACTTCATAGGCGATACCATGCTTTTGCAGCTCGGATATTTCCTCGCCGCCGCGTCCGAATACAAACGGATCACCGCCTTTGAGCCGTGCGGCCGTATGCCCGTCAAGCGCCTTTTCTACAAGTATCGCGTTTATCTCGTCCTGTGCCGCAGAGTGCTTTCCCGCACGCTTTCCCACGCAGATGATCTCCGCATTTTCCGGCGCATATTCAAGCAAGTTTTCGTCGATAAGCGCGTCGTACACTACCACATCGCACTTTTTAAGTGCGTTCAGCCCGCGCAGAGTTATCAGATCATACTGCCCGCAGCCTGCGCCTATCAGGTAAACAAAGCCGCTCATAATGCCGATACCAGCCTTTCCGCAAGCGCAAACCTGTCAGTGATGTCGGCGCTGTCGGTCAATGTCTTTTGCTGATCTTTTGTTACCGTCAGCACGATCTTTCCGTCAGATATTTCCGAAAACGCTCCCGCCGGTGACGAACACCCAGCATTCAGCAGTTCCAGCACTTTACGTTCTGTTTCAAAGCAATAATATGTATCTGTGTCACTGATCCTGCGCAGCCGTTCAGCGATAGCTCCGACCCGCGCCTGTACGGCTATTATGCCCTGACACGGCGCGGGAACGAGCGTCCCGAAGCCGATTGTCGTAAAATCGAAGCGTTCGTCAGAAAGTGCTCCGAGCCTTGAAAGTCCCGCCGCTGCGAGGATAATTCCGTCGTACTGTCCGTCGGCGAGCTTGTTCAGCCGTGTATCGACATTTCCGCGGATATCCGCTGTCACCGCGTCCGGGAAAAGTTTTCGCACTCCCGCGGCACGACGGGTGCTGCTGGTTCCGATTACCGGTTTCCCGGGCTGTTCCGCGTCCTTGTTCGTGACAAGCATATCGTGTGCGTCCGCACGGGGCAGCACTGCGCAGATACAGGTTCCCGCCGCGAGTTCAAGCGGCAGGTCTTTTGCGCTGTGAACGGCAATATCTATCTCGCCGTCAAGCATCGCACGCTCGATCTCGTCGATGAAAACGCCCTTTCCGCCGATCTTTTCGAGCGGCTTGTCAAGCACGATGTCGCCTTTTGTCGTTATATGGACAAGCTCTGTTCCGATGTCAGGAAATGCGGCTGTTATAGCAGCACTTACCATTTCCGACTGAATCAGAGCGAGTTTGCTTTTTCGTGTTCCGATACGAATTTTCATAGTCTCTCCAACAATTCGTTTATTTCTTTATCCGTCGGGATTTCCCCGCTTTCGGTGCAGCGTTCAAGCACAGCTTCGGCAGCGTTTTTCCGCTGTTCCTCGGTCGGAAATCCCTGTTTTATCAGCGGTCTGTATTTCGCAAGAATATCTCCTGCCGCAAGCGTTTTTTCGTCGAGCAGCTCCTCCGTCTTTTCACGAAGATACCGCGCAAATACCGGGCTTGCTCCGCCTGTGGATATACCGACAGTAACATTGTTTTTCCGTACAAGCGCTGGGAAATAAAACCCGCAGTTTTCCGGGTCATCGACTGTGTTCACGAGTATGTTACGCCGCGTGCATAGTTCGTATATATGTGAATTGAGCGCTCTGTCGTCTGTTGCGGCGATGACCGCGAACGCGCCGTCAATATCGCTGTCCGTAAACCCGCGCCGCTCGGCCGTTATTCCGTCAAGCTGTTCAAGCTCCGTACATATAACGGGAGCAACAACTGTGATATCCGCGCCGAATTGCAGCAGCTTTTCAGCTTTCCGCAGAGCTACATTCCCGCCGCCGGCGATCAGCACTTTCCGGTTTGCGATATCGATGAAGAAAGGGAAGAATGCCATTTTATCCCTCCATATCCGCAAAAACATCCAGCACTGCCGCAAACTGTGAGCTGTCGAGCCCGTCGCGCAGTCTGTAGATCAATTCGTCAAATGTCAGTGCAGAGGCAGCTTTTCCGGCTGTTTCCAGCTTTGGCAGGAACGCGTGGAATGACAGTTTTTTCAACAGTACATCAAGTTCTTCGCTTATGATCGTTTCCGCCTGTTCCGCCGCGGAAAGCCTCAGTTCATTGCCCCTTTCGGCAAGCTCCGCGAGATCGTCTATCCCTATAAGCCGTACTCCGGGAATATCCGTCACCGTGCGTTCTATATCCGGCGGCACCGCAAGGTCGATTAGAAGCCGCGGCTTTCCGGTTTTGAGCGCCGCTTTCAGCTTTGCCGCAGTTACGGTGAAATGAGGGCTTGCGGTAGCGCTGATAATGCAGTCCGCGTCGTTCATCAGCTCATAACGGCTTTCATAAGGAACGGTCCGGACGCCTTCAAACTGCATCGTTCCCGCCTTGTGAGCACGGGCGGTCTGCGTGATATGTACATTTGCGTGAGGAAGAAGATTACGCAGCGTCGAGCTGCCTGTCTTTCCCGACGCACCGATCATCAGGACACTGACGCTGCCGCCGAGTTTTGCAGCCTCGTTGGCGGCTATGGTCGCCGCGGAAGCGGGAGTTTTCGACAACGCAGTCTCGGTCTTTACGCGTTTTGCGGCAGTGATTGCTGCCTGAAAAACCGTGTTCAGTTCAAAGTCTGTACTGCCGCTGTCTGCCGCTTCGCTGTAGGCTTCCCTGACCTGCCTGAGTATCTCGTCCTCACCGATTATCATTGAATCTATGCCGCTTGCGACACGGAAAAGATGCCGCATCGAATGTGTATCTTCGTATGTACGCAGGTATTCGGAAATATCGCAGCCGGCCTTGTCCGTAAGCAGTTTTAGGACCGTTTCAGTGTCTGCTTTCGTGAAATAAATTTCCGTACGGTTGCAGGTGCAGAGTATCACCGCCGCACCGAGTATTCCGCGCAGTCCGGCACGTTCTTCCGGGTTGAAAGTCAGCTTTCCGCGAACCGTGGCATCGGCTTTTCTGTAGTTTATACCCAATGCTTTCATAATTTCAGATGATCACCGTTTCTTCGCGTATCGCGTTGTTTTTCAGCAGCTTCACCTCATCGCCGTGCGTTACGAAAATGCGGTAGATGAACACATCGACCTTTTCTCCTATTTCGACGGCAGGTTCGTCAAGTCCGCGTCTGGCGCTGAATACACTGTTGAGGCAGTTCACTGTTACTTCTATGCTGTTTCCGCGGAACTGCGCATCCTGCACGACTCCCTCCACCGCCGAACTTTTATATTTCTGAAACTCGTTTTTCTTTGTTATCTTCACAAATTCCGGACGGACTATCGCTTTGTCGTACTCTCCGACCTCCTCAAAGGTCTTGAAAGACCTGTAATCGCTGAGCTCCGAGGTGACACCGAAAAACGAAGATGTAAACGCGGTAGTCGGGTGACGGTAAATGTCGATAGGCGTTCCCGTCTGCTCTACACGGCCTTTGTTGGTGACGATTATCTCGTCGGAAACTTCGATAGCCTCGTCCTGATCGTGGGTGACAAAAATACCCGTAACTCCGAGCCGGTGTATCATATCTTTAAGCCACCTGCGCAACTCCTGCCGGACCTTGGCGTCTATTGCGGCGAACGGCTCGTCAAGCAGCAGCACCTGCGGATCGGGTGCAAGCGCCCGCGCAAAGGCCACGCGCTGCCGCTGACCGCCGGAAAGCTGCGACGGATAGCGCTTCTCGAAGCCTTCCAGCCCTATCAGCTTCACAAGCTCGTTAACTCTCTCCTTTATTGCGGCATTGCTCATCCTGCGCACCTTCAGGCCGAACGCGATATTATCAAACACAGTCATATAGCGGAACAGCGCGTAGCTCTGGAACACAAAGCCTATGCCGCGTTCGCTGGCGGGGATATCGTTCACGATCTTTCCGTCTATGATGATATCGCCGCTGTCGGGCTTTTCGAGACCCGCTATCATCCGCAGTATCGTGGTCTTGCCGCTGCCAGAAGGCCCAAGAAGCGCAACGAGCTTCCCTTTTTCTATTTCAAAACTGACATTGTCAGAGGCTTTGAAACTGCCGTAGGACTTGTTAATATTTCTAAGTTCGATATACATTATTATCCGCCCTTTCGCTTGCCGACGTATTCAACTATGCTGCGCACTACCAGTATCACTATCGCCAGAACGACAAGTATCGACGACACCGCGAACGCGGGCATGAACTTGTTGTCTCCGAAGAGTATCTCAACCTGTAACGGAAGCGTCACGGTCTTTCCGCGGAGATGCCCCGAAAGTACCGATACCGCGCCGAATTCTCCCATGGCACGCGCCGCGCACAGCACTATGCCGTACATCAGAGCCCACTTTATATGCGGCAGCGTGACTTTGCGGAAGATCGTGAACCCCTTCGCTCCCATAAGCGCGGCGGCTTCTTCCTCATCCGTTCCCTGTGCGTCCAGTACCGGCAGTATCTCGCGTGAAATAAACGGGAATGTCACGAATACCGTAGCGAGGATAATTCCCGGAACGGCATACACTACCATGAAATCGACACTTTCAAGAAACGGATAGATCACGCTCTGCCGACCGAATGTGAGTACGAATATAAGTCCCGCGATTATCGGAGAAACAGTTACCGGCAGGTCTATGAGAGTTACAAGGATTTTCTTTCCGTGAAACCTGAATTTGGAAATTGCCCAGGCGGCAAACAATCCGAATATCGTATTTATTGCCACCGCGAATACTGTCGCTTCTAGCGTGAGAAGAAGCGCACTCAGGGTGTCGGGATCGGATATCGCTTCAAGATACGGCACCAGCCCCTTGCGAAACGCCTCATAAATAACAGTTACAAGCGGCATCACCAGCATTACGAACAGGAAGATGACGCTGACGGTTATAAGCAATATCTTAACAGCTTTCGAGCCTGCTGTCTCTGCGTGTATCCCGGTACTGCCCTCACGGGAGATCACTTCTGCGTTCTTTTCCGCGTTTTCAGCTGCCATATCAGTGTCCCCCTTTCAGTATCTTTGAGCTTCTTATCTGTATCAGATTAACAAGAAACAGTATCAGGAATGCCGCCGCCAGCATGACCAGAGCTATCGCTGTGGCGCTGGGGTAGTCATATTCCTGCAATTCGGACATTATGATGAGCGGGGTTATCTCCGTTTCGTAGGGCTGGTTTCCCGCAATGAACACGACGCTCCCGTACTCGCCGAGGCATCGTCCGAATGCCAGTCCGAAGCCCGTGAATATAGCGGGGCGGAGCTCCGGAAGTATGACTTTCAGAAACGTGCGGGTGCGGCTTGCTCCGAGAATGCCCGCTGCTTCTTCGTACAGCGGGTCAAGTTTTTCAAGCACGGGCTGTACTGTACGAACCACAAACGGTATGCCTATGAATATCAGCGCTATGGTTATACCGATACGGGTGTATGATATCTTTATCCCGTAATCCGCGAATATCCCGCCTATCCAGCCGGTATCCGCGTACAGCGAGGTGAGGGATATTCCAGCCACCGCAGTGGGTAGTGCGAAGGGCAGTTCTATCATGCCGTCGAGTATGCGCTTGCCCGGAAAGTCATAACGCACAAGCACCCATGCCAGAACAACACCCATGACCGCATTTATCACTGAGGCGATGAACGATGTGAGCAGACTTACCTCAAAGCTCGCGACCACGCGCGGACGGGTAATGACCTTTATGATATCCGCGAAGTCCATTCTCGCTGTGAATACCACCAGCGATGCCAGCGGTATCAGCACCATTATGCCGAGCAGAGCGAGGGTTATGCCCATTGATATCCCGAAGCCGGGGATAAGACGTTTGTTAGTTTTCATAATAATTATCCTTGTTTGCAAGTTATCCCCGCCATGGTGACGGGGATAACTCTGACGAAGAAAAGAATTTTGCTGTTGAACCGATCAATCCTGCTCATAGATCTGATCGAAAAGTCCGCCGTCCGCGAAGTGCTTGGCGAAGGCTTCGTCCCAGCCGCCGAAATCGTTGATCGTTACGAGGTTTATGTTAAGGTCGAAGGTGTCTTTGAATTCGGCAAGAACTTTCTCGTTGGAGGGGCGGTAAAAGTTTTCGCCTGCTATTCTCTGTGCTTCCTCGGAGTAGAGATAGTTCAGGTATTCGGTCGCTACTTCGCGGGTGCCGTTCTTGTCAACTACCTTGTCAACGATAGCAACGGAGGGCTGGGCAAGTATACTGATGCTGGGTGTAACGATCTCATAATCGTCCGGATATTCCTTCAGAGAAAGGAAGGCTTCGTTCTCCCATGCCAGCAGTACGTCGCCCTGCTTGTTCTCAACGAAGGAGTTTGTTGCTCCGCGGGCACCGGAATCAAGTACAAGAACGTTTGCATAAAGCTTCTTTATATAGTCTATGATCTTTGTTTCATCGTTGTTGTATTCCTTCTGCGCCCATGCCCATGCCGAAAGGTGGTTCCAGCGCGCACCGCCCGAGGTCTTGGGATTCGGTGTGATGATACCGACATCATCTCTTGCGAGGTCGCCCCAGTCGAGAATTTTCTTCGGATTGCCCTTTCTTACCAGGAATACTATAGTGGAAGTATAGGGAGAACTGTCAAGCGGGAATTCGCTTACCCAGCCGGGTTCGATGAGTCCTGCGTCGCGTACCGAGTTTACGTCATATTCGAGTGCGAGTGTTACCACATCGGCAGGGTTTCCGTTTGCAACTTCGAGCGCCTGCTTGCCCGAGCCGCCGTGAGACTGTGTGATCTCGACAGTAGAGTCATGTTCAGACTCCCAGTGCTTTTTGAAAGCCTCGTTATATGCGGCGTAAAGCTCGCGGGTCGGATCATAGGAAACGTTGATTATCGAGTAATGCTTCCCGGCTTCGGGAGCCGATGTTCCCGGTACGGTCTCGTTCGACGCCGAAGCGTTTGAGCATGATGTTGCTGCGAATAATGCTGTTATCAGTGCGAGAGAAGCTGCTGTTGTTTTGAATTTTATACCTTTCATTTTTGAATACCTCATTTCGTTATTGTTGATGATGTTGAAACTGTGAACGCAATGAGAAATCAACAACGCGCTATCCCTCCGGATTTGCCTGAAAGTATTTTCATAACTGTATTCTCTTTCCTTTTACCTACTATTCATATCATTCCGATATGTTTTGTCTATATGCAAATATTATCACATTTTTTCACTGTTGTCAATAGGCGGAAATAAACTTCGGCGTTTATTACATTGTTGCTGTTTATATTATAAAACTTTTTGTAAAAAATCCCGGCATCCGTACTGCGATGCTGAGATCGTTCCGGGCATAAAAACAGCACATACCGTAAGGTGTGCGCTGTAATGTGATCATATATATAAAAATAATATAAAAGATTTGCCGCATTGAATATAGTATAGAGGGATACCGGCCAGTGTACTTTATCTGCTCACAGAAGCTATCCAATCGCATATCGTATCGAGCGCGAGCTTTCCGTTTCCGACGTTGCAATGGTTCTGGGCATCCTCTTTTTCTGTGAACAGACGGAATGTAAGGCTTTTTACCTTCGTGAGCATATTGATCTCCTGCCCGATCAGACGGTAATCTATGAAGTGATCGCCGTTTGCGCCGAGTATCAGCATATCCTGCGTTATTTTATCCGCTACCGGCGCAAGGTCGTAGAGCTTCAGTTTCTTCGCGTAGCTGTATGCGTCCGGCGCTTCGTAGGCGTAACAGCCGTGCTTTATTCCCCAGTCGATTATAGGGGACTTTTTTGCTTTCTTCCCGAAAACAAGATTGAGCAGCGGACGGGCGTGGAGCTTCATCAGAGTCCGGAATGCACGCTGTGTGGACTGCGGCTGCATACTTACCAGAATATCCTGAAAACACGGAAATACAGACCACGCGACTACCTTCGTGATACGCTTGTCGAACGCGGCAGCACGGGGAGCGAGATAACCGCCGAGGGATATTCCGACGATCGTAATATCGGACAGACCGAAGAAGTCAAGCACAGCTTTAACCGGCTTTTCCCATTCATGCGTGAAGTGCATACCCTGAATCCGCATCACTCCGCCCTGCCCCGGACCTTCAAACAGATACACTTCAAATCCCTTTTCCTGTAAATACAGAAGCGAGAAGAGGAACTCCTCAAAGTAGCTGTCGTTGCCGCCATGGATAAGTATTTTTCCCTTGCATTCGCCGAATGGTTTTACGTGCATCACAGGAAGCTTCACATTCTCAAAAGGAACATCAAAGCGCTCTATCCGCGGATCATCTCCCTCAAAATAATCCGCGTAATACTCATAGAACAACTTTGTCGCAAGCTCGTAGTATTTTCGTTTGTCGGGGTCGCCGTCATACATGAAGAATTCGCTCATGCGGTAGTACGCGATAGCGTTCCCTGTCCGTTCTTCACGCATTGCCGCGTCACCGAGGTTTATCAGCTCACGCTTCCAGTCCGCGCTGTTTTTTATCTTTGCGGCGACAGGCTGAACATCTTCGAGCCGTCCGCCGTCCCAGTTTATCACACGGTTAAACTGATAATCGAAATTCCGCTCATCGTTCAGCTTATAAACGCCCCTTTTCAGCACTATCGGCTGTGATATATCATACTTATTCACGGGTTTTCTCCTTACCTTTCCCAATTTCGTTAGCCGCAGCTAACTTTATAAGATATTATAGCACAAATCGCCTTTGGTTTCAAGTGTTTTCCTAAAAAAACTGATTTTTACCGGAGAAAGTGCTGACATCGCAGCTGCACAGGCTTTAACGGCGGACACAAACAACAGGCACACAAGCCCCGTATTGTGCAGCTATTTCTTGTTTATAACCTGTAATCAGATTAGTAACATCCGGGAATTGCTTTTTTTGAATAAATGTGGTATTATATAGAATATATCTATGAGATCAATGAAAATAAGATCCAGTGTCGGAGGAATAACGATGAATAAAAATAAGATCCTGGCATCAGCACTTTGTGCCGCACTTCTTCTTTCAGGCTGTTCAGAGAGAATACAGCAGCCTGCAGCGGAGAATACGGCTGTCTCACAGTCAGCCGCAGATAGTACAGTCAGGTCTTTGATACCCGGCGACGATGTCCTTGAAAAAGCCGCAGCGGAAATGCTTAACGGGGATAAATGTCTCGCACTTAATGCCGACAGTGAGTACAGCCTGGTCGGGAATGATGAGATCAGCGTTTCGCTAAATCTTATGAGTGCTGAAAGCAGGATGACCGAAGAGTATTTCTCAAAGCTCAGAGACAGCGGGGATCATGAGGAACTGTCGGAAAAAACATACGCCGAATATCTTGTTGACTTGAAAAAAGATACTCCGCAGGAAATACTCGATCATTTTGATGAGAATATGAGGCTTAAGGAGATGCCGTATGAGCGCGCAGCCTTTATGCTGTTCACAGACCGCAATGACGGCTTTTACAGCAAGGAATTCCTTATAAAATGCCTTCGCCGGGCTTTTGAGATGATAGCAGAGAATGATGAAGCGAAGGATTCGCTTGAAGCCGCAGTCAGTGCAGAGCATACAACCACTGAACAGGCATGGTATTCGCTGATCGGGCTGACCCTTACGGATCCGGGTTCGGTCAGAATATCGGTGATGATACGGACTGTCGGGGATAAGAACTATACATTCACGGAAGACGTACCGTTCGAGGGCGGTATCACAGACGTTTTTGAATCGGGAATAACTCTTACAGCCGAAAACAGTATGGGCGAAGCGTTTTGTACCGAAACTCCGAAGAAGAACGACAAGGACATTTACGATCGGCTGAAAGCTCTCCGCGAAGACTCGGAAATAAAAGAAGCCTCAGATGCCGACATGGCACTGCTGACGATAGATCTTGACAATACGCTGAAAAGCAGATACATATACTGCCCGGACGGGAGCTGGTATTATTCCGATATTATCACACCGAACTGCTGTTTCATTCCGAAGAACAGGACCGGGTCAGAGCAGACAGCAGATGAACTTATCGCGAATGCAGCACTTGCTGTGTTATCCGGCGGCGATACTTACACACTTGCTCTTTCATCGGAAAGCGGCATAACGGATGACAACGGAAGTCCCCGTCTTAATACCGATCTTTCGGGCATCTGCGGCGAGAGTGTGACCTGCTATGTCAACGAACGTTCGACAAAACAGTTTTATTTTGTCGGATATGGGGATGCGCTGTATTACTGCGAACAGGGAAGCCGCCGAACAGACGCAATGACCGACGGCGTGCCGTATTATCAGTCATTTGACGAGTATGAGTATTTCGGAGATCCGGAAGAAAAATACTGCCGTCATGAGTTTTATGATATATACTATCCTGCGGAAGAATTTGAGGGGATCCGGGAACCGGTCCTGCTCGCGAAACGTATTGCTGACGAATATACATTTTCCTATGGCTTTGATGCAGGCATTGCCGATGACAGATACCGCTGCGAGATATACAGAAACGGCAGCGTCAACAATATTGCTGTTCTGGTCGATGACGACGGCAGAATTGTTTCGGGATATTATTTATAACATCCATTAAGTATTAACAATCCGACGTGTTACAACGCGAGTTTTTCCTGCACCTGCACACGCTATAATTTCAACATCTTCATCAATAGCATTAACCGCCTCAATTTGCTTTTGAGATAAATCCTTTGTAAGCATAGCATCACTCCGAATCGCCAGAATTAAATTAAAAACTACTAATAATCTTCCATAAACAAGCACTGTCACAAAAATCATCAGCAATAAACTATATAGTGCGGTACAGCTTGCTATATTCCCGTTCTATTTTGTGATTAGCCAAAAGTGTATCCCACAAATATCTTATCAAAATAATTATAGCATAATGCGACAGATATTTCAAGAATATTTTATTATATTATAGTTAATTGTACCAATATAGGAACAATCGAAAATAAAGAACAATTGACAAAGATAACAGCTATTGGAAACGACTTCATATCTATCTAATAAGAATACGCTATAATATAAGCACAATTATAATAAAAACTCAAACATTAAAAATGAAACATTTCTCACCATATAACCTTAAAATATGAATTTCAGCTCATACGCCCTCGCTCGACTTATAGTAATACTTTCGCTCTATTGTATTACTATCCGTGACAGCGTCCGAACTACACAGGAAAAACTCAAAAAATCGGCGAAAAATGATAGTCAGACTATCATCAACATATTTCAGAGCTAAAATTTTGAAAATTCTAACCTGATCTACGTCAGAAGTGAGCAATTTTGTATTACAATTTTAGCATGTGCGGCGGGTTCACTCTGCTACCGATCGAACTAAACAGGAATGTGCAGCCTGCACAAATCTGGACGGCATTTGTTGTGATAGTCCACAAAGGAAGCAACGCCCAAAATCGTTAAACAAACAAAACGAAAAATCCCTCAACCTTCATGGTTAAGGGATTTTCGTGGCTCCTGTTACTGGACTTGAATTGATTTTTGAGCTTTTTGCATCTTTTGACAAACTCAAGAAAAGTGCGGTATAATGCCTGTTTGCGGCACTGCACATTCAGTAGCCTGCGACCTCTTGAAGCAAACTTTTGTATGATTAACGTCCAAACAACGTCCAAAATCAAGGCATTTCCTGTTGAGTGACAAACTAATCAAAACCTACTACGGTTTACATGAGACTGCTTATCCTCTATTCGTTCAGTAAAATGCTAACAAGACTCTTCTTCATTAAGAACTTGGCAAATCTCACAATTATATTGTAAATACTCTTTATATGTCATATATTGCTGAAAATGAAGTTCATACATTTTTTTCACATTACATATATCTGGTCGGTTTTCATATATATCGCAAAGATTATCTTTGGTGAGGTGTATGCATTCCCCATTTTCGTTTTCATATTCTTTAAGCAGCCCAGTTTTACCTATATTTCTGCAGCACTGACCACATTTTTTACATTCAAATATCATGATATACAATTAATAAGAATAGGTTGATTAGTTCTGTAATCAGGTAAGGCGTTTGATATATTATCATAAACCTTCTCCGATTCGGATGTGACCTCACCAGTTGAATCAAGGATAGGAGTATCCACAACAGATTTGATTGCTTTTGCAATCGCGCCACTCATAGCGAGGAACTTTTTCTCATCTACATTAAGGTTGTTGTAATCATTTTTCTTCATAGTCTTTGTAACATATTTGTCTTTAAGCTGTATCTTAAACAAATTAGCAAAAAATTGTACAAGTGCGCCTCTTTTTTTAGGTACAGAAACTTTTATAGAAAGCCCCGATAATCGATTTAATTCTTGTACACTTGCTCTGAGCAACGGTTCCAGTTCATCAAGCAGCTCACTAAACATTTCACTTCTTCGTTCAATCTGACGACAAAGATATTCCGCAGTTTCCATTTGTTGCGCTGCGACATTTGCTTCTGCTAAAGCTGACTTTGCCTTTTGAAGGTTTTCATCTGCTTTACAAAAAGCTGCGAATCCGCCTATTAGCAATGCCGGTCCTGCGACAATTCCAAGAGCAGGTGCTAATCCACCAACACCTGCAATGGCAAGCTCAGCCGCACCTCCAATACCAACAGCACCAGCAAAAGCCGACATTGTTCCCGCACCTAACAAAGCATTCACAGAAGCTGCTCCTGCTCCCAATGCAATAGCCGCACCAGCCGCACCGCCTGCCATAGCACCTTTTGCTAAACTATCTCCTGTTTCTGCAAGTTTTTGAATTGATAACAAGTCTGATTTTGTGAATTCTTCAAATTTTAAATTATCAAGTTCATTGATTCCGTGAGATTGTTTAAAGTCTATATTTTTGAACTTATTGAATGCAACAACGAATTCCGTGATTACTCCTGTAAGTATTCTGTATTTTTCATCGCCTAGTCTTTTTAATGCATTTTCTGTATTGTTCTGTTGTATTTCAAGGCTTCGTTTAGCAGAATCATAGATATCTCTTGCTTCGTCAAGAGTGTTTTCAGCTTCTTTTTGTGTATCTTTAGCAACAGCTACTCCGCCTAAGCCTAAGATACCAGCAATGCCTGCACCTATAAGTAATGGTATCATAAATGATAAACCTCCGATTTTATAGAATAAAGTCCAACTCCTCGTTGTTCATAAGATCGTCAAATTCCTTCATATTATTATACTGGATATTCCCGCCTAATTTGCTTGTTATCATATTTGCACCGGCAATAACTTTATCTGCATCTCCTGTTTGAAGCGCCTCGCTGATTGTTCCAAAAGCCATATTAAACACTTGCAAATGATCAGAAAAATACGCCTCAGCAATTTGTTCAACTTCTCGTCGATATATTTTTATCGCTTCCATGGTTTCTTTACATTCAGCTTCAATTCGTATACGCTCTTCATAAGCCAATTTTCTGTTTTGCATTATTGAAACCAAGCTATTATAATACGATGATGCGAATGCATATCCTATCATAGAACCTATCATTCCGCCGACTACAGGAATAGGAATTAATATTTGTCCTGCAAAAGCACCATATGACGAAGCAATCATTCCGGTGCCTTTTTCTCCGAGTTCTGTCATGCACTCAGTACCATCGATTTCTCCGCATATGAATTTCTTCATTGTTTTTCCCGTTTCAAGTGCTGCAACAGCAATTTGTGAGGGAAGATTTGTTTTTGACAATGATTGCAGCATTGTATTTGAAGAATAACTTAATGTATGAGATATTGTTGAACCTAACGCACCCGTGCCATAACCCAGTGCTGCAGCACCCGCTGTATCTTTTACTGTATCAACAATAGCGTCACCGGCATCCTTTTCGCCCTTTACAACAGCAACAACATTTTGTATTGCTGAAATACCGCCTCCAATAATTGCACTTGTTTTGGCAGCAGCCATACCTGCTTCATGACCGGTTTTGGCTGCATTTTTTATGCTTCTGGTTCTTATTTTTGCATCATTACTGTTTTGAGCAATTTCACCATTATCTCTTATTCTGTTTTGTACAGTTTCAATAGTCTCATCTGTCTCAATCAAAGCTTCAAGGTTGCTCATTTTTTCCGTATCATTAGCCCATTGCTGTTGTGTGCTCCCCCCCTTGCCAACCGATTTGCTTGTTTGATTAAGCTTTCTTGATAAAACCTGAAAATTATCTGAACTATTTGCTACTTCCTTTAAATCATCTGTAGTTGCAAAAGGATTATTTTTATTTCTTTTGTATATTTGACTTAAAGGGTCAATATGGTCAGCTTCTGCTGCGTGTTTTTCCCATTCAGTTCCATAGAACAGTTTGGCTTCTTTTTGTGATTTAACCAGCTCAGCTCCGGAATACGGATCTCTTACGGTCTTACCACTGGAAAAAGCTTTATTAATAGCGGCGTGATGTGCATTTGAGTCATCATAATACTGCTTTCTAGCTTGTGGGTTATAAGAAGGCTTATAAAATGTCTCCGCTGCTTTTTCTGCATGTTGACTGGCAATTTCAGAAGCCCCACCGGCAACGCCCATATTTTTTAACGTACCGATATCATCAGATCTGTTTTCTTCAGAATTACTATCATCCTGTTTTTTCTTTGGTAAAGACGGAATGTTCTTTAACAGTTTAGAAAAAATGTTACTACTCATTTATTAACTCACCAAGCTTTCCCAGTGTTTTAATTATATCCGAAGCTATTATATCAATTTCACTGCATACAACTGCATCAAGCTTCCATTGAGTTATAATATTATCAATAAGTTTTTTCTCGTCTTCTGAATAGTCTGAATCGCTATATGCAAGGGAAACCAGTTCAAAATACAACTTCTTGCGGGTTTGTACATCAAGTTCTGCTATACAATTGATACTTTTTTCAATATTGTCAGAACTATATTCAGAAATATCTTTCATTCCAGTTATTTCAGCTTTATACATATTCATTGTATTAAGTTCATCCTGTGTAACCTTTCCATCCGCTTTTATAAGTGCTACCGCAAGATTTAAAAAAGCATGCTGACTTTCACTTGACAATTCTGCTAAAAACATAACAAATACCTCCAGATTCTTGAACCGAACCATAAAAACGTACAGTGATAAAAAAGACTTCCTACTGTATAACATCATGCACTGAAGTCTCCACAAGCAAAACAATATTCCGTGGAGGCCACATAAATATCTGTACCTATACCATATTATAACACGAAACTTCCTATATTTCAAGGGTTTTTGACAGAATTTTGTAGGAAACGTTACCCCACAAGGAGTATCCAAAACAGGCCTCCTGCGATGAAGGCACAAAACGCTACACCACTCAGTGCCGACCGAGCGAAAAATGCGCTCTGAGCGGCTTTTGATATGCCGGTAGGGTAAGATCATTACCCGTGTATTTTGCATGGCGCAGAACGAAGAAAATCCTCGATTTTCGACCCGGATTCGCCCCTTTTATCACAGGGTATGACTGCGCCCGGAACTCCCAATTTTTCCACTCGTCGTCAATTGTCATTTTTCGGTGCATTTATACTGTTGAAAACACGAACAACGGGACGGTAGCGAGCATTCCAGCTGCCGTTTCTTATTTTATATAACCAATCCGCCGAATATGTGGATAGACGATACTGCCCAAAGTACGCTGTTTATATATTTATTACGTCCGCACGACCGTTGAGCTAATCAAAATATTCACGTCAGAGTGACTAATTTGTTGGGTACAGTTTTGTGCGAAAGGGAGAATCGATGTTCGCACAGATGTGAACTTACACGCTTTGCCGTGCTGAAAATGTTAGCTTTCCAATACCATAGATTCTCAGATAAATCAATTGACAAAATGCACAATATATTCCGTACAGGAATGTTTATAATTGTATTATAATCCGATTAAGAGATATTTTCTGTAAATAGGGGGATAACAAAAAGTTGTTGACAAATGCTCCCTGACTTGTTATTATATTCTTGCACGAACGATAAGTGTATATTTAAATGCCATTGCCGTTCGTGTTGGTTCCTTGAAAATAGAATATGCCGATTTTTCCGTCAAGACCCAAAATAGCCTTGACCACGAAATGTCGAAACGTGTCATCACGGGCAATATATTATTTCGCAAAGACCCAAAATGCCGCCTCCTATACATATATGGAAGATATATGTCGCGATCTCACCGCGTAAGCAATATGTACAAGGAGGATTCCATTATGGAAAACAACACCAAGCTCAGAGTGCTAACCATTGGAGAGGCGGCTCGTCTGATCGACGGTATAACCGAATACCGCATAAGACAGATGTGTAAAACCGGACAGCTTCGTTCATTCAAAGCGGGCAACAAGTTTCTTATCGCTGAGGATGATCTTATCGAAGCTGTATTCGGAAAGTCCTCCGTCGTTATCGGCGGGGGCGAGACGTGGTGATAAAACAGTTCGACAGATTACGACCGAAACTAAGGGTGTGTCAGATGAGTACAACCTTGATAGAAAGGACAGCGTAATGGGCATTAAGGCAAAAAACAGATGTATATGGTATGACGGAAAAGATGTGTATGAAGTAGCGTTTTGTAACGAGTTCCTTAAAGAACACCCGATGAAATTCGTTGACGGAAAGTTCTACAATACGGACGGAGCGGTCGATTATCAGACCGTGAAAAAGATGATCTCGGACAAGCTGCTTGCCGAACAGGTGCAGAAAGATTTTGCGAAAAAGGTGAACGGTCTCACGGGAGCATTGCAGAATATCTGCTACGCTCCGGATTTCGAGGGCGGCGCTGATGAAATTCATTTGCTCAACGGCGTGCTTACGACGGGCTTGGAGTTCAGACCCGATGAGCATAAGATATGCCGGAACAGGCTCAATGTAAATTACAACCCGACAGCGCTGGAACCGGAACGCTGGCTTGCGTTTCTGAACGACCTGCTTGAGCCGGAGGACATCAGGACTTTGCAGGAGTATATGGGCTACTGTCTGATACATTCCACCAAAGCACAGGCGATGTTGTTCATAACCGGCAACGGCGGCGAGGGCAAGTCCCGCATCGGCGTTGTGATGTACAAAATATTCTCCGAGGCTGCTTACTTCGGAAGTATCACCGACCTCGCGGGCGACAAATTTCTGAAAGCAAACCTTGACGGCAAAATGGTTCTGATCGACGATGATATGAACCTTGAAGGGCTGAAAGATACGAGCTTTCTCAAATCGCTCGCGACTGCGGAAACTCCGATAACCGTTCAGGCAAAAGGCAAGCAAGGCATACAGGTCAAGCTGAAATGCAGGGCTATGTGCTTCGCCAACGGCGCACCGAAATCTCTGTACGATAAGACCGACGGCTGGGAGCGCAGACTGATCGTTTTGTCCGCGAAGCCCGTGCCGAAGGACAGAGTGAACGACCCGTTTCTCTCGGAAAAACTTCTCGCGGAGACCGACGCGATATTCCTGTGGGCATACAAAGGTCTGCGTCGTCTGATCGCTAACGATTATAAGTTCACGATAAGTGACCGGACGCGCGGAAACCTTGCACAGATGAAAGAGGACAACTGCAACATCATCAGCTTTCTGAAAGATGAACAGCTCGTCAGATTCGGTGCCGGACTTGAATGTTCGAGTGCGGATTTATATTCCGCTTACTGTTACTGGTGCAACCTGAACAGCGTGACCGCGCTCAGACGCGAGAGCTTTAACTTGTGGCTGAAAAATAATCACAGCAAATACAATATCGAGTACAGTCACAACATTGTGAGCAGGTCAAGCGGGAAGAAAGCCCGGGGTTACAAAGGGATAGATACTCTCTATCGGAATTATATCTGACAGCAAATTAAAAATCGGTGTCTTTGATGTCTTTGGTGTCTCAATTCTCACGGTTAAGCCAATGGAACAAGACACCGAAAGACGCCGATGTACATCGCAGTACGCGAAGTGTACTGCAAGAGACGGTCTCTGAGACACCGGTTGACGTTGTAAAAATCCGATAACAGAGCGAGTTTACGGAAGCAAGAGACGGCAAAGACACCGAAAATCAAGTCGATAATTATTATGAAAAAAATCAGACTTCTCGGATGAAAAAATGATGACGATTCCGAAAAAGTTGATTTTTGAAAAATGATAGGAAGCTATACCAGCAAGCATATGATTTGTGTACACAAATCAGCGTTTTCGGCAGTTTCCGCTACTCGTCGCTACGAAAAACTTAGCTTGTTGGGGAGGTATCCCCAAACCCCTCGGATTGATAAAATACGTTCAAAAAATTATTTCTGAAAAGCGGATTTTTGAAAGGAACACTAAATGGAAAATCGTACAAGACCGATACAAATAAAATTCTTCGTGACCGAGCAGGAACGTGATGTTATCCGGCAGAGAATGGAGCTTATAGGTACAACAAACCTCAGCGCATATATGCGGAAAATTTCACAGGACGGCTTTCTCTATACAGTAAATATTAACGGCTTGCCGGAGATTTGTAAAGAAGTCGAAGCGATAGGTCAGAATATAAATCAGGTAGCCAAGAGAGTTAATTCCACAAATACGATCTACGCCGAAGACATCAGACAGATGAAATCGGAGTTGGATCGGATATGGGATCTTCTGAAAAAAATCCTGAGTAAGATACCGTAAATATTTTTCATACACAGTTCGGCATTTCGAAGGTTTCTCGTGTGCGTGCGTCCTGCACGCTTTTGGAAACCTTCTTTATGGCTTCGTGCCATATCGCAGGGCAAAATTTCCTCTCTACTACTTGACAAAATCACGCTTTA
>JAEEJW010000092.1 GCA_016282095.1 Ruminiclostridium sp.
GAACCATATCTCGCCGTATTCGAAATAGAGCAGATCCCTGATCTTTCTTTCTGTGGTGTGTACTTTTCCGTCGAGAGAATCGAACAGTATCATCGACGGTATCGGGGCTATTCCCGTGGCTTCCTCGTCGGACATGATGCTCATATACACAGTCGTCATGCTGTCGGTAAGGAGAATGCCTTCCGAGACCGCACTCCTGTATTCCGTGATGATCAGGTCTGTCTCTGTCTCTGATTTGGAGAACTCCTCGCGCTCCTGCATTTCGTATTCGGTATCGACATCAATGAGATGCAGCATATGT
Organism: Ruminiclostridium sp.; assembly: GCA_016282095.1. Taxonomy (GTDB): domain Bacteria; phylum Bacillota; class Clostridia; order Oscillospirales; family Ruminococcaceae; genus Ruminiclostridium_E. The sequence goes on from JAEEJW010000092.1 coordinate 302, forward strand.
CTCGCATACTCGGGGTCGAACTGTGTGCCGGCGCCTTTGACGAATTCCTCACGCACCTTCTGCTGGGGTATAGGGTCACGGTAGCTGCGCTTTGAGGTCATGGCGTCGTAGGCGTCCGCCACGGCGATTATCCTTGCCATTTCGGGGATCTCTTCGCCTTTGAGCCCGTCGGGATAGCCTTTGCCGTCATAGCGCTCATGATGATGATGCGCTCCTATGCTGAGATAGGGGAACTCGGTGATGCTTCTGAGTATCTGCACACCCTTTGTCGGGTGCTGCTTGATCGTGGCATATTCCTCGTCGGTGAGTCTGCCGTCTTTGTTTATGATGCTGCCGGGTATTCCTATCTTGCCGACGTCGTGGAGCAGAGCCGCATAGTATATCTCATCGATCTCCTTGTCGCTCTTGCCGGCCATTTCCGCCAGTTTTTTCGAATAATCGGCTACACGGGAGGAGTGTCCGTGCGTGTACTTGTCCTTGGCATCTATGGCGTTTACCAGCGCGTTGGCTGTCTGGTAGAACAGCCGTTTCTGTTCCTGTTCCTTCTTGATGAACAGTGCGGTCTTGCGGCGGAGAATGAGTTTTACAAGCCCCCAAATGAGCAGCATCGCGATGAATGCGATGATGACGTAGAACCACCATTCTTCAAAGAAAGCCCGCTGTTTTTCTATCGTGTATGTCACAGTCTGCCGCGCAGTATGTGCGGTGTTGTCGATGAGGGACATACAGAACTCATATTTTCCGCCGCCAAGGTTTGTATATCTTGCCGGAGCCATGTCGGACTTATTGACGACGATAGGCTGATTATCCGCGCCTTTGAGGAAATACTCTATCTGCGGATCATGCATCATATATGTGAGAGCGTAGTTGTAGATCGTTATGTTGCCGGCTTCCGGAGGCAGGGTGAACACATTGTTGTCGTCGGGATAATACCTGCCGTTCTCGCCCTCTATATACGGAACGCTGAATTTTATATCGCTGGACTGTACGAAGAAGCTGTCTATATTGACCTGACTTACGCCCTCTCTGCCTGCGATGTACAGATTGCCGTTCTCGTCGGTGTAGCTGAAGGAATTGCCGGTGGGAACGCTGGCGAGGCCGTCCGCTGTGTTGTAGAATGCATAGTCGAATTTGTCGCCTGTCAGCATATCGGCCGCGTTCACCACATATATGCCGTTGGACGACAGAACCCAAGCCTTGTCGCTGCTGTCAAAGCAGATATCATAGTTGTTTGTGTACGGGAAGTTTTCTACCGGCTTTATTACGCCGTCCTTCATATATTCTATCGAGTTGGAGGTGACTATCCAGAACACACCGCGCTTCTCGTCCTTCTTGATGCGCATGATGATATCGCTGGTGAGACCGTCTGCCCGTGACAGGTGGGTTATGTTGTTCCCGTCGGCAACATAAATGCCGTCACCGTCGGAGCCGAGATAATATTTCCCGCTGCTGTCCGCCTCAACGGTAAGGATAACGGTATTGGCGAGGCCTTTTGACGCGTCTATCGTGCGCTCTACCTTACGGCCGCGTATGACGGCGAGGCCGCCGTTCGTGGCAGCCAGTACGGCACCGTCGGGAGCCTCCGCCGTACAGCGCACCTTATTGCTCGGCAGGCCGTCTGCCTCGGTGATGCTGAATATCTCATTGCTGTCGGTAAAGCATACAAGCCCGAGTTCGTTGGAAAATGTGGATATCCACATATTTCGTTCGCTGTCCACGGAAATGCACCTTATACGGCTGTTGCCGAGGTATTCGTTCAGGCGGCCGGCTTTGGCTGTGTAGAATCTGTCCGTCACCTGAAGCCCGGTATCGGTGCCTATATAGATCATCTCGTCGCGCATACAGGTGGTGTTGACGACTCTTGTTTCAAGTCCGGCGCGGTCCGAAAGGTCGAGAAATTTGTTCGCGGCTATCTTCATTACGCCCTGTCTTCTCGAAGAAAACCAAAGGTTGCCCTCGAAATCCTCGCACATTCTGTTGATGCCGGCATCGAGCAGGCTCTTTTCCAGCTGCCAGTACATACCTGTCCAGTCGGCATAGAATATGCGGCTTGCCATAAGCACCCACAGCCTTCCGGCAGAGTAGTACAGGTAATTTACGGGTTCCGAAGCGGCCACGCGCTCATAAGACTTTGACGAGCCTTCTTCACGCTCTTCGGGCGCGAGAGGCCGGTTGAAGTATATCGCTGTCTTATCTGCCGAAGCAAAGCTGTCGGCGAAGCTGCCGCTGCCGATATAGCCCTCATTCGTGCCGAACCATATCTTGTCCGGGTCGCTGGTATTGGGGAGTACCGCGGTGATCTCGCCGGTGCCGATCTCGCTGCCGTTGTAGTATTCGGTCATGCGCAGATCCCTGATGCGGAATATCGCGCCGCTGTATGTAGTGCCTATGACGGCGCCGTCCAGCGCGGTTTTGAGTTCGCTGATATATGAGTTCCTGAGCTGGGAATCGTTAATTGTCTCTATCCTCAGATTGCTGTCAAAATAGCAGAGACCCTGCTTAGTTCCCACGAGAATATTCCCGCTGCCGTCCTCGGCGATCGTATTTACCGACGTGGCGGGAAGTCCTTCTTCGCAGGAGATGTGGAGGCTTTTGCCGTTGTGCATGATCACGAGACCGTTGTCGTTTGTACCGATCCAGAAGCGCTTCCTGCTGTCCTCGAAAATGCAGTTCACGCTGGTTATACCGCCGGAGGAGGACTGCCGCTCGAAGGAGGTGCCGTCGTAGCGTATAAGACCGGAATAACCGCCCAGCCATATAAATCCGTCCGACGATGCATAGACCGTGTTGGCTTCCGAGGTAGGCAGGCCGTTGTCGGCATTGTACAGCTTGGCGGCGTAACCCACACCCTGCGCCTGACCCGTTACGGCTGCGCCGCCGCCGGTCATCGGAATATCCGCGGCAGAGACTGTAGGTGCAAAAACGGCGCATAACGCGCATACGCAGGCTACAGCGAGCGAAAAAATACTTGTTCTTCTTCTATGATACATAGGTCTTACCCTCTTTTTCTTATCGGAAGTAACTGCTGCTTTCATACTCTGACATTAAATTATATCATATCCTCGCCGGTTTGTAAAGCGCTTTTTAATTATTTATATTATTTACTTATCTGTGTTTCAGAAATGGAATAAGCGGTACCTGACCCGCGGATTCTGCTTTCCCGTACCGGATACCGACAGCGCCGGAATTTATAGCCGTGACGGAATCCGTGACCTTTCAGAAAAAGTTTGATAATAAGTTCATATCGTTATATATAGATAATATCATCTATTGATTTATTAAGCACCGAGTATTATAATTTAAGTGAAAATAATATTATCCGTACGAACGGATAAAATAAGACAGGAGGAACAAGAGTATGAAGAAAAAGCAGATCGCTGCGGCTTCGATAGTGACAGCGGCAATCGTTTCGCTGACATCCTGCGGCAGCAGTTCAGGCCGCGCCGACACATCCGCGGATTCCGCACAGACAACTGCTGCGCCTCAGTCGGCAGTTACCACTTCGCAGAACGAGCTGGATAACGTGACCGACTGGGAAGAGATGGCGAAAATCGAAGAAGTAGAGGCTTCCGATGAAGAAGGTACCGGCAGCCTTTATACCGCCGGTCAGAAGGCCGGGGAAGTAAAGGCGCTCTGCTACTACGACCTTGCCTCCACGCAATCCGGACTGGCGGAGCTGCTGGCTCAGAGATACGGAGGCACAATAACCACGGAGATAGCCTCCAGCGGCAGCGCCTACTTTGACAAACTCGGCGTTCTCATTGCCTCGGGTGACTCGCCGGACATCGTGAGATACGACTGGATGGCATACCCCACAGGAATTGCCAAGAATATGTTCACTGCCCTCGATGACTGGCTTGATATAGATTCGCCGCTCTGGTCGGGCGAGAAGGACGTCATTGATTCTTTCAACTTCCTCGGTAAGCACTATTATTATCCGTCTGATGTATCCACGAACTTCGCGATAATATATAACACCCGTTCACTGGAGGAAGCAGGGCTTGAAAAACCCGCAGACCTTTATTTCGAGAACAACTGGACATGGGACACGTTTGAAGATATGATGAGCAGGTGGGTCAACATAGGCGCGGACTATGTCGGCTTTACGGGAGGCTCATGGTCTGCGATGATGTTTGCGAACACCACCGGCGTGAAGCTCATAGACATGACCGGCAGCGATATCATAAACAATCTGAAGAACACCGAAGTCCAGCGCGCTATGGACCGGCTGTCCAATATGAAGAAGCTGGGTTATATAGGCGACGGCTTCGTTGATCCGGCAGAGGCTTTTGTGGACGGTAAGCTGCTGTTCCTCGGAATGGGGCTGACATGGGGATACGAGAGCGCACAGGGATCCTTCTTCAAGAACGGACTTGACGGTGATTTTGAAGTCGTACCGTTTCCGCGTGACCCCAACGCCGACAGATACTATATGTCCGCGGACACCTACGGTTTCCTCGTTCCGACGGGAGCAAAGAACATTCAGGGCGCGGTGGACTGGATACTCTGCGGCAGGCTCTGGGCCACCGACCCGGAGATAGTCGCGGCGGACAGAGCAAGAAGAATGGATACTTCTCCGCTGTACTATGCAAAGTGTCCGCAGTGCAAGTACAACTTTGAAGCCGAGGGCAAAAACGAGCTTACGGTCTGCCCGGAATGCGGAGCTGCACGCAAGGAGAAATTCAAGCCTGTTTACAGTGAGCGCGTCATGAGAGTATGTGACGATATGACCGACCCCGGGAAGTTCGGTTTCGTTTTCGACAATTCACTCGGCTTCAATGACGATTTTTCAGCCATACTCACAGGCGGGGAAGAATCACTGTACGACGGCCCGATCTATTTCGGCTCGTCCTACAACCAGCTTCGTGAGGCAAACTACAATCTCATAGAGACTTACCTCGAAGATTACAGGGAGCTTATAAGAAAGGCTGCCGGGAACTGATGCGCGGCAGTTCCGGAAAGCATTCCGCAAAGATACAGATAATAAAGATCTATGGAGCAGACATTATGAAAAGAACGTTTATTAATATGATGCTGACAGCTCTGATCGCTGCGGCGGCAGTTTTACCGGCGGCGTGCTCGCAGCCCGCGGCTCCCACAGCAGGGCAGACCTCCGCCGATACGGCTGCAGCGCAGACAGCGGCACCGGAACCGGAAGAGAAGAACGAACTCACGGCACTTGAAGTCACCCGGCTCATGGGCAACGGCATAAACCTCGGAAACACAATGGAAGCCTACAATCACGCGGGCTATCTGAACGGTCAGGATCCGACGAATTTCGAGAGCCTGTGGGGTATGCCTCATACTACGCAGGAAATGGTGGACGGAATGAAGGCCTCGGGATTTGATACCCTGCGCATACCCGTGGCGTGGTCTAACGGCATGAACTACGAAAGCGGCGACTATACGATAGACGAACGTCTCTTTGCCCGTGTCGAGGAGATTGTGAACTACGCCCTGAACGCCGATATGTATGTAGTCCTCAACGAGCACTGGGACGGCGGCTGGTGGGGAAGGTTCGGCTCCGCTTCCGAGGAGACCCGTGCCGGAGCAATGGAAATGTACAGAGCTATGTGGCAGCAGATAGCCGAACGGTTCCGCGACTATCCCTACAAGCTGATACTTGAGTCTGAAAACGAAGACCTCGGCGACGGACTCAACAGCACGGTCATGTGCGAGGATTCCGGGCATCTCAAAGACGATGAAATATTCGACAAGATATACGAAATAAACACCGAGTTCGTTAAAATAGTGCGCGGAACCGGCGGCAGAAATGCCGACAGATTCCTGCTTATCGCCGGTTACAATACCGACTTCGACCACACTGCTGACGACAGATACAGAATGCCCGAGGACACGGCGGAGAACAAGCTGATAGTTTCGGTGCATTACTACGGACCGTGGGACTACTGCGGCACAAAGGCTGTCAATCAGTGGGGCTCTCCGGTACAGTACAGGGAGCAGAATGAAACTCTCGCGAAAATGACGAAGTTCACGGAACAAGGCTACGGCGTAATTATCGGAGAGTACGGAGTTCTCACTGACGGGAAACCCACCCCGAAACCCGATACCGACATTTACTTCACGAATTTCCTCAATAACTGCGATCTGTATAACTACTGCCCGCTGCTATGGGACTGCAACGGCCTTTACCGCAGGCGTGAAGGCAGGATATACGATGAGACCATTGCGAAGCTGTTCCTTGACCGCAGTTTTGCGGCTCAGTCGCTGCTTACCGACGAACAGGTGAAGAAGAATGCGGAAAATGGCATGGCGGAAGCTCTTGAAGCCGCCGAGAAGCGTATGTCCGACGAGAATGACATTCCAGCGTCTGACGATACGGCAGTGGCGTGGATAATGTATCAGAGCGGCGATTACGCGGTATCCTACAGCGTAGGTGACATCTATGACCCGACGAACAAGACTGTAAATGTAAAGGCCTGCAACGCGCTGATAACCGGCGACGGTGAGTACACCGTCTCGCTTGACCTGACCGGCGCGGGCGGCGGCAAAGGTGTGACTTTCTCGGCACTGGGCATCTACAACGGCGAACTGCTGTTTCCCGATCATGTCATATCGATAAAGAGCTTTAAGATAAACGGTGAGGAAAAGGAACTTGACGGCAAGGGCTACACCTGCTCGGACAACGGCAAGTGTACACGCATGAACCTCTATAATCAGTGGGTGCCGAAGGCTCCCGATGATCCGCGCATGGCCGAAGGTACGCCGGAGGAGGCTTCGGCGCAGATATGGAAAGCCGGTCAGAACGAGATCATAAAGACCATAGAGATCACTTTCACTTTTACAGCCGTACAATGACTGCCTTGTTCTGTCAGATATCCGACAAATGATCAGCATAAAACGTAATCCCCGGTAAGCATACAGCTTATCGGGGAATTTTCAAATATACTCGGCGCAGTCTTTCGCCGGGTGCTTTGCTTTCCGCTTATACCGCCGTTTGTCGGTATCGGCAACGCGGGTGACGGGAATGATCACGCCCCAGCTCCCGCGGCCGATCGCGCTGAGCCGTTTCTGTTCCTTCTTGCTGAGCTTTTCGGTTGATACGAACTTTTTCATTTTGATCTGCGCCCGTCAGGGTGCTGCTCCTTTCAATTTGATGGGGTTTTGCGAAGCAAAAATCGTTTGCTCCAAACGATAGCATCGAATTGTGGATTGAAAATCTTTGATTTTCAATCCGACTCACCTGCCTTGAAGTTGTAGATCGGCTTGATGATCTTGTTGATCTCGACAGTATCGCCGATGTTGTTCACGATGTCGTCCATTGTCTTGTACGCCATGGGGCATTCGTCCAGCGTGGACGAGTTCACAGAAGTTGTGAAGATGCCCTGCATCTGCTTCCTGAACTCGGACACGGTGAAGGTATTCTTCGCTTCCGAACGTGACATAAGGCGACCCGCGCCGTGAGGAGCCGAGCAGTTCCAGTCCGCATTGCCCCTGCCGGTGCAGATAAGGCTTCCGTCGCGCATATTTATCGGGATAAGCAGCACTTCTCCCTCTTTGGCCGACACAGCGCCCTTCCGAAGTATCATCGCTTCGGTATCGATGTAGTTATGAATGGTCGTGAACTGTTCGTCGATGTGCAGTCCCATGCCCTTGATGATCTCGTCCATCATTGCCTTGCGGTTGAGCATCGCGAACTCCTGCACGATACGCATATCGTGGATATACTGCTCAAACAGCTCGCCCTCGCAGTACGCAAGGTGCTTGGGAACATCGGTGAACTTTGTGTTTTTGAGCTTTGTGATCTCGCTCTGTATCTGCTTTTCCTTGCCCTCTGCCTTCATTCTGGCGATAAGAGCGTCTATGTCGCGCTTGGAGCTGCCGTTCAGCCGCTTGTAGGCTTCCTCCTGATAGTAGTTCGCAACTTCAAGTCCGAGATGACGCGAGCCGGAGTGGATAACGATGTAGATGCGCCCGTCATCGTCTTTGTCCGCTTCGATAAAGTGGTTGCCGCCGCCGAGAGTGCCGAGGCTCTTTTCGGCGTAGAGCGGATTTATCTCCTTGCAGCAGTACAGCTCCGTGAGATCGATGCGCTCGTTGAAGCGGTGAGGCTTCTTGCGGGTTTCGAAGCCCGCAGGTACGCTCTCGTGGATAACCTTGTCGAGCTTCTGCGGCTCGATGTGCTTTTCCTTGAGCATTGCGACCTCCATGCCGCAGCCAATGTCGACTCCGACAAGGTTCGGTACGACCTTATCCTTTATTGTCATTGTTGTCCCGACTGTGCAGCCCTTGCCTGCGTGTACATCGGGCATAATTCTGATCTGCGCTCCCTCGCTCATAGGCTGGCAGCACAGTTCGATGATCTGAGCAACAGCGCTCTCGCCGATAACATCGGCGAAAACCTTCGCGCTGTTATACTTTCCTTTCAGTTCTAACATATAGTTTCTCCTTTTCTGTGCTTTTCTTCACCTGCCTGCATTACAAAATAGAGGCAAATAGCCCCTGCTTATCCATGTTAAGCAGGGGCGCTAACCGCTATAGACATACGCGTTGCATCAAAC
>JAEEJW010000093.1 GCA_016282095.1 Ruminiclostridium sp.
ATCTGGCGTATGTCCGATGCGTTGGCGGTAAGTTTCACTTCCGTCTCTGCCATGCCTGCCGATGCCGCCTTCCATCGTCTGCCCATCCATTTTCCGAAGGCAGAGCTGCGCGCGAACGACAGATTGCCGCCGTCGTCGCCAAACAGAAGGCTCTGTCCGTCGCTGATATTGCCTGTGCTGATGCGCACGAATGCGCCATCCTCGGCACTCATTGCCGACTGTATATGCTGTGCCGACGCGCTGTCGGCTGCTATGCCCGATATTCGGTTACGGAACTTCTTGTTCTTGAAGGCATCCCATATTACTCTGCCGTGCGAGTCGTAGTAGCTCGATTTAAGGGTGATGCCGTGCTTCAGAGCCATGAAGCTCTCGACCTGAGCGCGCTCTCTGCCCGAAAGACTGCGGTTATACACGGCATATTCAACCAGCGCGTCGGTCATGTCGTCGCTCGGCAGCTTTCCGCTGCTCGACTTGCCCAGCAGAAGCGTCTTTCCGCCCACGTTGCGCGAGGCCGAATAGCTGTAGAGGCGCATCTGTCCTGCGCTGTCGGTGTTGCAGTTCATAAACGAGCCGCCTTTGAGGTCGGCCGTGCGCGATGTTGTCTGCACCAGTTCCGATGCCGTGCCGTCGGTCATGCTCCAGATGGTGCGCTCGCGGTTCTTGTCAGCTTTAGAAATGCCCACGAAGGTGAATCCGCTGCCGCCGTCAATCTTTATGCTGTCGGCGCGGTTGGTGGCAGACCATGCCAGGGGCGATGAAACGCCGCCGGGAGTCTGTGCCGCAGCCTGCATTGCCACAAGGACTGCGGCGAGTGGTATGTAAAGTCTTTTGTCGTAGAGTTTAGCCATAGTCAATCTTTCTTGTTTTGTACTTTCTTGCTTAAGTCGATGGTGTAGCCGATGCTTACGCCAATGTAGTGCGAGTTGTTGCACCGCTCGGTATATCCGTACTCGTTTTTCTTCGTATGCAGAAGGTCGGTTGCGCCGTAGTCGTACTCAATGGCGGCTTCGAGTCCTGTATTCTTGTCGGTATAGCCAATCTTGAGTGCTGGTGCAAACTGAACGTTGCTGCTAACTGTCTCTCTAAGGTGCTTGGCTGCCAGTTCGTCCTGCTGGCGGTATATTGTACCAGTGCGGCTTGTCTCGTAGCTTACGGATGTGTGGAAGGGCAGTACTGCCATCGCTCCGGCCGACATGTAGAATCCGTCGTAAGGGTAGAAGCGGAACATCAGCTGAGGCGCAAGGGCATCGCTGCCCACCGACATCTTCTCTGTAAGATTTATTGCCGCCGTGTTCTTCTCTGTGCTGCCCGACAGACGAAGGTAGTCCACGCCCAGTTCCGCACCAATCATGCCATATCGCCATGTGCCGAAGATGCCTCCGCGGAACACGATGCTTCCTTTCTCTTTCAGGGTGAATTGTGGGCGCACGTTGTAGCTCTCGGTCATTCCGCCGAGCGATGTAATGCTGCTGTAGCCCGCGCCGGCCCTCACGCCTATGGCAAAGCGATGCTTCGACGGCGCAAATTGTTGGGCAGGCTCTTCAACAGTATTCTGCTCTTCTTTTGTCTCTGGCTGAGGCTCGGTTTTAACAGGTTTCCTGACTGGCATCTCTGCCCAGATTTCCTCTTCGGGCTGTTTCTCTACAGGCTTTTGGCTGACGACTGGCTCTTCCGTTACCTTCTGCCTCCTGTTACGCTTTGTTTTCTGGCGTATTACCGAAGGCTGAGGCTTGTGTGGCTCTTTGTCGTTATGTTTTTCTGCGATGTTTGTCGTTGCGCTTGTGCCTGCATCGTTTTTCGGCTCTTCCTTTTCGGTGCATCTATCCCAGCCTATGAGCAGAGCCAGCAGCAGGAGTATTGCCGTTATTGCCGCGCGCTTGCGGCGGTTGCTTTTCTTGTTGTCAGTCATCGGCTAAGGTTGAAGAGGTAAGATACACTAATTTCGATGTTGTGGCTGTGAACGCTGTTGTCAACCCAGTTGAAGTCGTTCGCCTCGGTCTTCAGTCCGCTTGTCAGTCCGTAGAAGTAACGTGCGTCGAAGAGCCAGTGAGGCAGTTCGTAGCCGAAGCCGCCGCCAACAGCCACGTCGGGGCGACCGGTAAGCTTGTCGCGCATTATGCGTTCGGTCTCGGCAGATGTTCCGTAACCGTAAGATGCAAACTTCTCGTCCTCCTGATTGCTGTTGTACTTCAGTCCTTTAGGGTTGAGCACCGCCGCAATACGTCCGCCTGCCGAGATGCTGAAGCCCTTTCGCCACGGATAGCAGCGCAGCATACCCTCAACGCCCAGATGACTGTAGCGCGTGCGTACGTCGTAGTTAAGTTCCATATTGTCGGAGTAACTCAGCTTTGCTGCCTTCTGATAGTACACAATACCGCCGTCTGCGCCGAACAGAGAGCCCGGCTTGTGCCAGTGCGCATATATACCGCCCGACGGAATGCCCTGCATCTTCTCCGAGAACTTGTAGTTGGAATAATAGTCCTCGGGCACAAGAATCTTGCCCGTACCATTGTTTACCGACACGCC
>JAEEJW010000094.1 GCA_016282095.1 Ruminiclostridium sp.
GGTTACGCGCTATAATAGAGTAGTCAACAGCAGACTTCTACCGCTTTCAACTCAAAGGAGGATATAAGATATGAAAGCAAGTCTGCCTTACAAATATATTACTTCCGTAAAGAACGGAAAGCACTATGTTGTCTTTGACTATAAGGATCACAGCGGAAAGCGTAAGCGCAAGTGGGTAAACACGGAATTGCCTGAAAAGTGTTCAAAGAAAGCTCTGAAAGAAGCAGTTGAAGCAATCGTCGCAGAGTTTGATAAGAGCATTTCGGAGGGTGAGATCGCTGTCAAGTCTGCAAACGCTGTGCCGTATGCTGTTATGAGCGATGAAACCGCTTCAACTATGCTGCTCGATGATTTCTTTACCGAGTGGCTGACATACATCAAACCGAATGTGGCTCGTACTACGCATCTTTGCTATCGCAAGGTCAGCAAGAGATACATGGAATACATCAACGAAAACTATCCGAACCTCACACTTGGACAGGTCAATCATAACCACATTCAGAACTATCTCAACTACAAACTGGATAGTGGCTGCAAGGGCAGTACCGCAAAGCAGTATTATCTCGCATTGCATTCTGCATTTGCTTACGCTGTAAAAATGGAACTGATACCAAAGCACCCTATGGACAAGTTAGTAGTACCGAGAGCTGAAAGGCATGAAGCTACCTTCTACAATGCTGATGAGCTGAATGAACTGTTTGAGGTTTTCAAAGGAGACAAACTGGAGCTTGTGGTGAACATCGCAGCGTATTATGGTCTGAGAAGATGTGAGATACTTGGTCTGAGGTGGGATGCGATCGACTTCAAGAACAAGACCATCACCATTCAGCGTAAGATAGTAAGCGACTACGACGATAACGGTGAGATGAAGATCTTTGTAGAAACAAGGCTAAAAACCAATTCCACCAGAAGAACACTTCCGCTGATCCCTCACATCGAGGAGATGCTTCTTGAAAAGAAGAAAATGGAAGTCAAGTTCAAAAAGGCTTGCGGAAAGAGCTACAACAAGGAATTTGACGGATTTATCTGCCGTGACAACTATGGTAATATGCTATCGCCAGGCTATGTGACACAGCACTTCCATTACGTCATTACCCGAAACGGTTTGAAGCAACTGCGTTTCCATGATCTTCGCCATTCTTGTGCGAGCTTATTGCTTGCTCATGATGTTCCGATGAAGGCTATTCAGGAGTGGCTCGGACATAGTAATTTTTCTATCACGGCGAATCTTTATAGTCATTTGGAATACAATGCAAAGGTCAACTCGGCTGAAACGATCGCAAGGGTTCTCGGCGGTAAGTCAGAGGATAAATCCGAAGCTGAAAAGCCTGCCGAAAAGAAAAAGACCACGAGAAGAAAGTCAACGTCAAAGGCAGCAAGTAAAACACCGCCCAAAAAGACTGGCGGTAGAAAAAAGAAAAGCGATAATCCCGAAGGCACGGGAGAATCGCAGATGTCAACATTATAGAATATAATCAACGAAAGTGGAATCAAGAAAAAGAAATCAAAAAACGTGTGATTTTGGTAGAAAAAATGGTAGAAAAATAATGTGATTCACGTTTATATTATCTACCAACAACTCTCTGAAACCCAGTCAAATCGGATAAAACAGAGAATTGTTACTAAGGAATTCATATAATAGAGTAGACAAATGCACTATTATATGGTATAAGCGCGGAGCCCGCGCACCCGAAGCTGGGTTTGCCGCATTCAGCTGTTTATGTTTTCATCCTCTATTGCTATTTTCATCTTTATATGGTATAAGCGCGGAACCCGCGCACCCGAAGCCGGGTTTGCCGCATTCAGCTGTTTATGTTTTCTTCCTCTATTGCTATTTTCATCTATATATGGTATAATAAGATATTATAAACATCATACGGAGTATGTATATGAGTTATATATCCGGACTTAGGGAATACATCGGCCACAGCCCGGTCATAAATACGGGCGCAACAGTCATAGTAATGAACGACAGGAACGAGATACTTCTCAATCTGCGCACCGATACAGGCACATGGGGCATCATCGGCGGCGGCATGGAGTCCGGCGAGAGCCTTGAGGAGACCGCCGCCCGTGAGCTGTGGGAAGAAGCCCGCCTGAAAGCGGAACGCTTCGAGCTGCTTGACGTGGTCTCGGGCCGGGAAATGTACTTCCGCTATCCGAACGGCGACGAAACTTATACCGCAGCAGTTGTTTACAAGGCTGTCGGCGTAACCGGAACGCCTGCGGTCAACGACAGCGAGAGCAGCTGCCTGCGTTTTTTCCCGCTTGACGCGCTGCCGGAACTCGAGAGCCGTGCGGAATATGTACTGCGCAGGATCCGGGATAAGCTGTCCGGACAGCTGCCGTAAGCTCAGTTGAACAGGCAGAAGCCTATGGTGAGATAAGCCGCGAACGCCGTCCATACAAGATACGGTATGTTCAGCAGAGCCGCGCATCTGTGTATCTTCGCGAATGCCGCGATCATGCATACCACAAGAACAAGCATCGCTATGACCACCGCAACGGCTCCGCCGGACGAGCGCAGCCCGAAGAACACGGGGCTCCAGAGCAGGTTCGCGAAGAGCTGGACAATATAGAGTATCAGCGCCGGCCTGCGCTGTTCGCTGCCCGACTCGTTTATCAGATACGCCGATATCCCCATCACCGCGTAAAGCACTGCCCACACCACCGGAAAAAGCCACGCAGGCGGCGCCAGCGGCGGCTTCGACAGCGTTTCGTAGTACGCGCCGAAGTTCCCGCCCGCGATGAGCGCAGACAGCGCTCCGGCAAGCTCCGCCGACAGCACATATATAAGGATATCCCATATTTTTATTTTTTTCATCAGTATTCCTCCGTTCGGTATTATTAGTACATAATATTCGGACAAGAGGAAAATATTACAAGGAGTTGCGATATGAAGCACCATGCTTTCAGGATACTGATACTCGCTGCAGCCGCGCTGTTCATTCTGGCGGGCTGCGCACCCTCGGAAAAAGAGCCCGCTGGACAAACGTCCTCTGCTGTCATAACCGTGTTCGGCATCGGAAAAGCCGACGCTATCCTCGTGCAGTCCGACGGCAGAGCGATGCTCATAGACTGCGGCGAAGCCTCGGACGGCGACTATCTGCTCTCCGAGCTGGGGAAGCGCGGTATCACACACCTCGATGTGCTTCAGATAACCCATTTCGACAAAGACCACGTCGGCGGCGCGGAAGCCGTACTGAAAAAGCTCGGAGCCGACACCGTGCTATATCCCGATTATACGGGCAGCGGCAAGGAATACGAAAACTTCGCGAAAGCCGCGGACGGACTGAAAGGCGCGCAGGCAGTATCCGCGCAGATGAGCCTCACACTCGGCTCCGCGCAGTTTATCATCTTTCCGGCAGAAGCCCCGGAAAAGCTGATGAAGGATAACAAGGAATACGACAACGACCTGTCGCTGGTCACGAAAATGACCTATGGTGAGCGCACATTCCTGTTCTGCGGAGATATCGAGAACGCCCGCATAAAGCAGATGCTCGGAGCCGACACGGACTGGGACTGTGACTGGATAAAGCTGCCGCACCACGGGAAATACGCCAAACGGCTGGCCGACCTGCTCGGCGCTGCGTCACCCGTCTACTCGATCATGACGGTCTCCGCGAATGAACCCGCGGACGAAAAAACGACAGCCCTGCTGACGGAGCTGTCGATACAAAGCTATGACAATCTGAACGGAAATGTGGTGACAAGCTGCGACGGCAGTACGATCACCGTCACCGCTGACGCGCAGTGACGAACTGCGCGCACAGCCCGGTGAACGCACCGGCTATGCAGCCGCTTATCAGAAGCACCGGCAGATAGTACACCGGAGCGAAGGAACCCATATAAACAACGGCGGCGGCGGTCTGCCCGATGTTGTGGAGCACCGCGCCGATAATGCTGCAAAGCCATATCGGCATCTTCGGCAGCAGCCGTGAAAGCGGTATCATACCCGCAAGGCACAGGAACGCTCCCGCCGCGCTGAATATCAGCGTCACGGGGCTTGTGGCGAATACCGCGCCCAGCAGCACTCTCGCAGACACTACCAGCGCGGTCTCCCAGGGCCTGTAACGATACAGGCAGTACATGGTCACGACATTCGCCAGCCCGAGCTTCACGCCCGGCACAGGCGTCAGATCGGGTATGCGCAGCTCCACTACGAATATGATGAGCGCCAGCGCTGTCAGCAGCG
This sequence comes from Ruminiclostridium sp., assembly GCA_016282095.1. Classification (GTDB taxonomy): domain Bacteria; phylum Bacillota; class Clostridia; order Oscillospirales; family Ruminococcaceae; genus Ruminiclostridium_E. The sequence goes on from JAEEJW010000094.1 coordinate 4,196, forward strand.
ACAATTCCGCGAGCCTTTTCGCGGATATTTTTTTATTTTCGCTCATTTATGACCTCCGCCGGCATTCCCGAAACGTTCTCAAACCTGTCCGCTATGCCCTCCGTCAGAAATATCCTGCCTTCCGATGACACAAGTATCATCTCAAACCCGCCGTTCGTGCGGCGGTACTCTTCCGCGCGTTCAAGTCCCATGACGAACAGCGCGGTGGAAAGCGCATCACAGAGCAGCCCGTCCTCTCCGATCACCGTGACCGAGACAAGGCCGCTGCCGGCAGGCCTGCCAGTTGACGGGTCGAGAATATGGATATACACGTTCCCGGCATCGTCGGTGAAATAACGCTGATAGCCGCCGGAAGTCACCACCGCGCAGCCGTTTATCTTCAGCGTTCCGAGAAGTTCGTTCGGGCTGAACGGATCCGCTATCCCTACTGTCCAGTCCGTGCCGTCGGGTTTCGTCCCGAGGGCGTGTACATTGCCGCCGAGATTCACCAGCGCGGACTTTATGCCGAGCGCCGACATGGTTTTCAGCATCTCGCCGCTTGCGTAGCCTTTGGCACAGGCGCCGAGATCCAGCTTGTACTCCGCCGGTACGCTCACCGTACAGCCGTTCACCGTGACGGAAGAATACCCGGTCTTCGCAAGGGCGGCAGATATCTCCTCATCTGAAGGCACCCGGTATTCCCCGGTCGTGAAGCCCCACTCCCGCAGCACGGGATAGATCGTTATATCGAGAGCTCCGCCGGTGCTTTCGCATACTTCCAGCGCCCGGGTGACCACTTCCGCGGTATCGCCGGAAACTTCGGCGCTGCCCGAGGCGTTGAGCCTGCCGATATCGCTGTCCGGGCGCGTCACCGACAGCAGGCCTTCCAGCTCCGTGAGCCTGTCCGCGGCTGCGTTCACCGCCTGTTCGCACTGTTCGCCGTAAGCCTTCACCGTGACCAGCGTATCCATGGCAAACAGACTGCGCTCCGCTTCCCTGCCGGTATCGCAGGAGCACAGGAACAGCATCACCGCTGCCGCAAATACTGTACATATTCTTTTCAGCCTATGCACACCGGCATCCGTCCTTTCAAACAAAGCCGCCGTCCCCGCAGAACGCGGAAACGGCGGTCTTTTCGTCATTTGTTCAGTTCTTTGTACAGCATGAGCTGTTCGCTCCGCGCACCGAAGAAATACCTGATCGCCCGTTCCTGCGTTTCCCCGTCCGTGGGGGTGCAGATGCGTTCAAACATGGCATTGATCCCGCCGTAGTCCTTCGCGAAGGCGTCGGCGCTGGCAGCCACCATTTCTTCGCTGTCCACGCCGGAGAAGTCCACATGGAATCCCGCCACGGAGCCGAGATACTCGATGAAGAGCCTTTGCGTCCTGCCGTTCCCCTCACGGAACGGGTGTAGCACGTTTATCTCGCTGAGATAGTAGGCGAGACGCTGCGGAACTCCGGACTTTTCCCGGGAAATCAGGTAATTTTCCCGCGCCAGCTCCGAGAACAGACCGTCCGCGTACTCCTCTATGAACATGGCGCGGCAGAAGAAGTTGCCTTTCGAGATATCCACAGTCCTGCATCTGCCTGCCCATGTGTAGATGTCCGAGAACATCTTCCTGTGGATGCGCCGCAGGTGGCCAAGGTCGAAGCAGCCCTTCACAGGCTCGGCTTTGAGCCTCAGCAGCCACATGGCTGTGATCTCACGTTCCGCGCAGCGGAGCCTTTCCTCGTCCGTAATGCCGAGCTTGTTCTTCAGCACTCCCGAACCGGGGCGGCAGTACCTGTCGTCATGCTCGAAATCGTATCCGTATCTGTCAGGCATTGTTCTTGTCGGCAGACTGGTATTTCAGCTTTATCTCCTTGATTATCCTGCCGAAATCCTCGGGCTTGTGAAGATACCTCATCATTCTTTCCCTGTCGGCCTTGGTGAGCGCCATGCCCTCTATTGCCATGGAGCCGTTCACCTCGGCTATGAGGCGTTCGTTGGTATTCAATGTTATCACCTTTTCTTATGTTTATGTATATCAGTTTACAGCCTTCTGTATCTCGTCAATGAGCTCCTGCCCGTAGACTGCCGCGAACACGTCCATCACGCTTGCGGTAGCCTCCTTGAAAGGCGTGAGATCGGGATATGTGACTGTCATTCCCTCTTTTTCAAGCAGCGAAACGAAGTCCTCGGTCTGCTTCTTCACGAGCCGGCGGTCCTCGGTCTCGGCGGCCTTTGCGGCCTTTTCGATGATCTCACGGTATGCGGGGGTCAGACCCTGCCAGATATCGTCGGCGATAGTGAGCGGCATAGCGTCATAGCTGTGGTTCGTAATCGCGAGATATTTCTGTACTTCATATAATTTGTTGTTATAGATGACGGGAACAGGGTTCTCCTGCGCGTCGAATCTGCCGTCCTTTATCGCGTCTTTCAGCTCCGCGAACGGGAAGCTCTTCGGGTTCGCCTTCAGCGCCGACATCGTCTCCATAACGATCTGGTTCTCCGGAGTGCGGATATTAAGTCCCGCCATATCGGAAACGCTGTTCACGGGACCTGCCTTCTCCGATGTGGTAACACAGCGGAAGCCGTTGTCAAAGTACGCGAGAACGTGCATATTGTAGGCTTCGAGGTCGGGGTTGATGTTCTGCATGGTTTCGGAGTCGATGAACTTCCACGCGCTCTCAAAATCCGCGAACAGGAACGGAAGCGCCGAGCATCCCAGCCTTGTGGCGAATGAAGCGTAGTTTCCCGCGCTGGACACGGTCATGCCGACCTTGCCCTCTATCATGCCCATTATCAGCTCGGTATCGCTGCCAAGCTCGCCGGACGGGTGTATCTCGATTATAACGTCGCCGTTGGTCTCCTTTTCGACGGTCTCCTTGAATTTCTTCAGGACTATGCCGCGCGGATCTTCCTCACTTGTTGAATAACCCGCCTTTATGGTAACGGGGTATGTAAGACCGCTCCGGGCGGCAGGCTCGGGAGCCGCTGTCTGAGCGGGGGCTGTTGAGGCCGGGGTACTGCCGCATGAAGAAAGCGCGAGCATCGCCGATACTGTCAGAAGTGCGGCTGTACGCTTTATAAACGTCTTCATCTCTATACCTCCGTGATATGTACTATAATATATATTATACTATATATCGTCCCTGATGTCAACAGCTGCACGCATATTTTGTGGTTTTATTCGACTGTCACGCTCTTTGCGAGGTTTCTGGGCTTATCGACATCGAGGCCTCTCGCAACGGAGATGTAGTAGCCGAGGAGCTGCAGCGGCACAACCGCGAGGCTCGCCGCGAAGTGCGCGTCAATGGTAGGAACATAAGTCACGAAATTGCACTGATCCTCGACCTCATACTTTCCGTAGGAAGCGAGTCCCATGAGGTAAGCGCCGCGCGCCTTGCACTCGACCATGTTGCTTACGGTCTTTTCGTAAAGCTCGTTCTGCGTAAGAACGCCTATGACCAGCGTATTGTCCTCGATGAGGCTGATAGTGCCGTGCTTGAGCTCGCCGGCAGCGTAGGCTTCGGAGTGTATGTAGCTGATCTCCTTCATTTTCAGGCTGCCCTCAAGGCACACCGCGTAGTCGATGCCGCGTCCGATGAAGAACGCGTCGCGGATATGCGCGAACTTGGAGGCGAACCACTGTATGCGCTCCTTGTCCTCAAGTATCTTTGTTATCTTCGCGGGAATTGATCTCAGTTCACCGATGTACTTCGCGTAATCTTCTTCCGTGATCGTTCCTCTCGCCTTTGCAAACTGCACCGCGAGAGTATAGCCCGCCATGAGCTGGGCGCTGTACGCCTTGGTGGTGGCTACCGCGATCTCGGGGCCTGCGAGGGTGTAGAACACATTGTCCGCTTCACGGGCTATGGACGAGCCCACCACATTAACGACTGCCAGCGTCCTGATGCCGTGGTTCTTCGCGAGGCGGAGGGCTTCCCGAGTATCGGCGGTCTCGCCGGACTGGGAAATGACCACAACGAGCTGTTTCGGGTCGAGTATCGGGTTGCGGTAGCGGAACTCCGATGCCAGCTCAACGCGCACCGGAAGCCTTGTCAGATCTTCAATGACGTATTGCAGCGCCATTCCGACGTGCCATGCCGAACCGCAGGCCACCATAGTCACCGAGGTGATGTCCCTTATCGTTTCGTCGTCGAGCCCTATCTCCGACAGGTCGATGCGGTCGTCTTTAAGCACAGAGTTCAGGGTATCGCCCACAGCTTTGGGCTGTTCGTGTATCTCCTTTATCATGAAATGCTCGTAGCCGCCCTTTTCCGCGGCTTCGGCGTCCCACTTGATCTCAACGGGCTGTATCTCGATCTCGTCACCGTTGAGGTCGTAGAAATGCACCTCGCCGGGGGTGATCTTCGCACACTGGAGATTGCCGATGTAATAGACTGTCCTTGTGTATTTCAGTATCGCGGGAACATCGGAGGCAACGTAGGTCTCGCCGTCCGCGATGCCGATTATCATGGGGCTGTCCTTGCGGGCTACCCATATCTCGCCGGGGTGGTCGTTGAACATCAGCTCCAGCGCGTAGGAACCGCGGACGCGCACCATTGTCTTCATTATGGCGTCCACGGGTGTCTGTATGTACTTCTTGTAGTAGTAGTCCACCAGCTTCACGGCAACTTCGGTGTCGGTATCGCTGTAGAACCTGTAATCATGGCGCAGGAGCTTTTCTTTCAGCTCCTTGTAGTTCTCGATTATGCCGTTGTGGACGCCGACTACCTCGGACTCCACCTTTCCGGAGCCGCTGCCCGTGCAGTTGCCGGAGACATGGGGGTGGGCGTTGGTCTGGGAAGGCTCGCCGTGAGTCGCCCAGCGGGTATGGCCTATTCCGCAGGTGCCGGGCAGGGCTTTGCCGTCGTCGGTCTTTTCGGCAAGGTTTTTCAGCCTGCCCACAGCCTTGACGACTTCCGCGGGCTTTTCGCCGTCGCGCACCGCGAGGCCTGCCGAATCATAGCCTCTGTATTCGAGCTTGGAAAGGCCGTCGAGCAGTATCGGCGCAGCCTGACGCTTACCTGCAAATCCTACTATTCCGCACATAGATATATACCTCACAGATTATTTATTTCAGTAATTTCTATTATTATCCGGCTGCATTTATTCAAAGAAATAAAACAGCAGAATAATTATACCACAATATCGGCTTTATGTCAAGCACAGCGCCGCACGCGCATTTTTTTTGGGCAAACCGGTGTCCTTTGTCTGAAAATCAGTCATTTTGCCTGTCTTTGTATGAGTTTTGGACACGGACAGGAAAGCTGACCGTTTTCTTTTTGTGCGCAGGGTGCTATAATGAAAGCACAGAAAGGATGATGAGATATGAAATTCTCAAAGGCAGTCGTTAAATACCGCGTCCCGGTACTCATAGTGACACTGGTGCTCATGGTGCCGGCAGTACTCGGTATGATATCGACAAGAATAAACTATGATATGCTCACATACCTGCCGGAAGATATGGAGACCGTGCAGGGACAGAATGAGCTGCTCGACGGTTTCGGCAAAGGAGCCTTCTCCTTCATCGTCGTCGAGGATATGCCCGGCAGGGATGTTGCCGTGCTCGCAGATAAGATAAAGAACGTGGAGCACGTCGATACGGTGCTCTGCTGGGAAAGCCTCGCGGACGTATCGATACCGAAGGAGATGCTCCCCGACAAGGTTTACAGTGCGTTCAACAACGGGAACGCGGAGATGATCGCGGTATTCTTCGACAGCTCCACTTCCGCGGACGTTACAATGGACGCCATCAGGGAGATCCGCGGCATAGCGGGAAAACAGGCGTTCGTAGCGGGAATGTCCGCTCTGGTCACCGACCTCAAGGATCTCTGCGAAAGAGAAGAGCCGATATATGTAGGCATCGCGGTAGTCCTCGCCTGCGCGGCGATGATGATATTCCTCGACAGCTGGCTCGTGCCGTTCGTGTTCCTCGCCAGCATCGGAATGATGATACTCCTGAACCTCGGCACCAACTACTTCATGGGCGAGATAAGCTACATCACCAAGGCGCTTTCGGCGGTGCTCCAGCTCGCGGTCACAATGGACTATTCGATATTCCTCTGGCACAGCTACAATGAAAAGCTGACCATGACGAGCGACCATAACGACGCAATGGCGGAAGCGATACACGAAACGCTCACCAGCGTCCTCGGAAGCTCGGTGACCACGATAGCCGGATTCATAGCGCTGTGCTTCATGTCCTTCACACTGGGCGCGGACCTCGGCATAGTAATGGCAAAGGGCGTACTGCTGGGAGTCATCGGCTGCGTGACCGTGCTGCCGTCGATGATACTGCTGCTCGACAAGCCTCTTCAGGCCGCAAGACACCGCTCGCTGATACCCGATATGAGCAGGTTGTCGAAAGGCATAGCGAAGGTATTCCCCGTATTCATCGCGGTATTCGCGATACTGCTGTTCCCCGCTTACTACGGATATTCAAAAACCAACGACGAAGTTTACTACGACCTCGGCAAATGCCTGCCCGAGGATATAGACTACGTCATAGCGAACAGCAAGCTGTCCGAAAAGTTCGATGTTTCATCGACGCATATGCTGCTTGTCGATGCTGACACGGACGTCAGGGACGTGCGTGAGATGATGAAGGAAATGGAGAACGTGGACGGCGTAAGATACGTCATCGGTCTCGAAAGCGTGGTCGGTCCGCTGGTGCCGGAAGAGATAATACCGGCAAGACTGACCGAAACGCTGAAGAACAACAAGTGGGAGCTTATCCTGATAAACTCCGGATACAAGGTCGCCAGCGACGCGGTGAACCACCAGCTCGACCAGCTGAACACCATACTGAAGAAGTACGACGAAGGCGGTATGCTGATAGGCGAAGCTCCCTGCACCAAGGATATGATAGAGACCACCGGCCATGACTTCAGGGTAGTCAGCGCGGTATCCGTACTCGCGATATTCGTGATAATCGCCGTTGTCGAAAAGTCGCTGTCCCTGCCGTTCATACTGATAGCGGTCATCGAGCTGGCGACGTTCATCAATCTGGGACTTCCGCATTTCGCGGGACAGTCGCTGCCCTTCATAGCACCTATATGCATCAGCACTATCCAGCTCGGCGCCACTGTGGACTACGCGATACTGATGACCACCAGATACAAGTCCGAGCGCATCGGCGGCGCGAACAGGCATGACGCTGTCGTAACCGCCCTTACGACCTCGATACCCTCGATAATCGTCAGCGGCATGGGACTTTTCGCCGCGACATTCGGAGTAGCGGTCTACTCGGACATCGACATAATCAGCTCCATGTGTATGTTAATGGCGCGCGGAGCTGTGATAAGCATGGTATGCGTGATATTCATACTCCCCGCTCTGCTGATGCTCTGTGACGGCGTGATAAGACACACCACAGCGGGAATGAGACACATAAACGACGAAAAGACCGGCACCGCGGGAAGCGGCAGACTTGCCGGGAACCACTGAAATACAGCGAAAGGAAGATAACACCATGAAACAGAATACAGCAAAGAAACTCGCATATATCGCAGCCTGCACGATACTCGCGGGCGCAGCCGGAGCAACAGCCGCCTATGCCGTGAACGAAGACACCGCTCCGGCAACGACAGATGAACCAGCCGTTGAGGAAAAAACTTCCGGAACATCCGGCCAGCCTGTCAAGGACGAGACTGTCTACGTCCTCGCAGGCGCCGACGGCAGAACAAACAAGGTGATAGTCAGCGACAAACTCTCAAATCCCGACGGACTTGCGGAGCTTACGGAGACCTCGACCCTGCGCGGAGTCGAGAACGTCAAGGGTGATGAGACCTGCACCGAGAACGGCACAACCAGGACATGGGACGCCGCGGGCAGCGACATATACTATCAGGGGACCACGAATGAGGAGCCTCCGGTAAAGCTTTCCGTCACCTACAC
>JAEEJW010000095.1 GCA_016282095.1 Ruminiclostridium sp.
ACCCGCACGCGCTGCCTCTACGGCGGCGTTCAGCGCGAGTATGTTCGTCTGGAACGAGATGTCTTCTATCGTCTTGATTATCTTCTCTATCTGCTTTGATGTGTTGCTGATGTCCTCCATGGCCGCCACCATTGACGCTATCGCTTCGTCCTGACGGTTGACTTCCTCGGAGGTCTCACGGGCTATCTGACCCGCACGGGCGGCGTTCTGCGCTGTGAGAGCTACCTTCGAGGTCACGTCCGCGATAGTCGCGGATATCTCCTGTATGGCGGCAGCCTGCCGCGTCGTGCCGTCTGCCAGCGACTGGGAGCCTTCCGTCATCTGGCCGGAGCCGGAAAGCACTTCGTCCGAGGACACGCTCATATTCGTGAGAGCAGAGCCGATGTCGCGCTCTATGGTGAGAATGTCCTGCCTTATGGTGTCAAATTCGCCGGGATAGTTGACCGACGGCTCGTTGGTGAAGTCCCCGTCCGCCATGCTGTCAAGTATGCCGGAGATGTCGCTTATGCAGACGCTCATCGCCTGCTTCGAGTCGCGGAGCTTGTTGGCAAAGCTGCCTATCTCGTCGTCGCTGAACCTGAAATCCACGGCTGTGGAGCTGAGTCTGCCCTCCACAAGCTCGTCCGCTATGACGGAGACCTCCTTTATAGGTCTTACCACGTTGCGGCGCACGAACACGAATATGATAAAGCCTGTTATCAGCAGGGCAGCGAGAGCTATCAGTACCGAGACAATGATAAGTATTGTGAACTGCTGCTGCAGGGCTGAGGATTCACTTCCCGCGAAGTACGCGCCGACGGTATTTCCGGACATATCCTTCATCGGGCGGTATGTAACATAGTAGGGCTTGTCTGCTATCGTTGCCTTGCCGCTGTATTCTCTGCTGTTCTTCAGGACTTCCTGTTCTATGTTCTCCGGCATTTTAGTGCCGATGATACGTTTTCCCGTGGAAGGGTCAATGATAGTTGTCGAAAAGCGGGTATTGCCGCGGAACAGGGTCACATCGCACTCCGTGAGCGTTTTCAGACTGTCGAGCCACTCCTCGGAATCGAGACTGAAGCCCACCGCAAGACCCGCGAACACGCCGTTTGCGGCTACCTGCTCCGCGTGCAGCAGAGCAAGTTTGCCGTCAATGTACACGATGCCGTCGTAGCTTATCTCGCCCTTTGCTATGCCGGCGAGATTGAGCGTCGTGAACGGGTAGTTCCCGCTTCTGTACAGATCTATGCCGCGGGGATTCGCAATAGCGCAGAAATAGCCCGCGCCCTTGCCTATGGTCTTCCACGATTCCTCAAAATAGCTGGTGGTGTTGAAAGTCATTGCGCTTATGAAGCTGGACTGTCCCGACCATGTGCTGAATGATGAGCGTATTTCAGAGATCTTGCCTTCGATCTCGCTCTGGAGAACACCTACGCCTACCGCGGAGCGTTCCTTTATCACAGAATCGTTGAAGCTGCTGAACATTATCGCTGATACCCCCAGCACCAGTGCCATCGTCACAGTAAGCGCCGTGACCGTCAGAAGTATTATCCTGGTGCCGAGACGTTTGAACAGATCTGTCATAGCCGTTCCTCCGTATATGTCAATTAACAGAAAACAATATTTTCATAATCTATATTATAACATATAACCGACTGATGTACAATAGCAGTTTTTAATGAAAAGTTTGGACAAAATGCACAATTGTGATTGACAATCAAGATGTTTTGTGGTATAATAAATTTCAGCAAATTGTGCTTTAAACGGATAAACTTTCTATTTATCTATCCGACAAACAAGGAGGACACATCAGTGGCAAAGCGTTATTGGAACGAAAAAATCGAGTGTATGGAATTTTCAGAAATGAAAAAGCTCCAGAGCGAGCGCCTGGTAAAGCAGGTGAAGCACGTCTGGGACAATGTTCCGTACTACAGGAAGAAAATGGAAGAAAAGGGCATTACACCCGACGACATCAAGGGCATCGAGGATCTGCACAAGCTGCCGTTTTTAAGCAAGGCGGATCTGCGTGACACATATCCCTACGGTATGCTTGCAGAGCCTCTGTCGGAGTGCGTGCGCATACACTCCACCAGCGGCACTACAGGCAAGCGCGTTGTGGCGTTCTACACCCAGAACGACATCGATATGTGGGACGACTGCGTGGCGAGAGCTATCACAGCCGCGGGCGGCACGAAGGAGGATGTCTGCCAGGTAGCCTACGGCTTCGGACTGTTCACAGGCGGAGCGGGACTCAACGGCGGTTCGCACAAGGTGGGCTGCCTTACGCTGCCCATGTCCTCCGGCAATACCGAAAGACAGATACAGTTCATGCAGGATCTCGGCGCTACCATAATCTGCTGCACGCCGTCCTACGCCGCGTATATCGGTGAGACGCTGCACGAAATGGGGCTCACACCCGACGACATAAAGCTGAAGGCGGGCATCTTCGGAGCCGAGCCGTGGACGGAGGAGATGCGCCGCGAGATAGAGAAATCCCTCGGCATCAAGGCATACGACATCTACGGACTTACGGAGACCAGCGGCCCCGGTGTTGCGTTCGAGTGTGAAGAGCAGACAGGTATGCACATCAACGAGGACAACTTCATCGCGGAGATAATTGATCCTGACACGGGCGAGCCGCTCCCCGAGGGCTCGAAGGGCGAGCTTGTGTTCACGAGCATAACGAAGGAAGCGTTCCCGCTGCTGCGCTACCGCACGAGGGACATCTGCGTACTCAGCAGGAAGAAGTGCTCCTGCGGCCGCACGCTCATCAAGATGACGAAGCCCATGGGCAGAAGCGACGATATGCTTATCATCAAGGGTGTCAACGTATTCCCGTCGCAGATCGAGACAGTGCTCATAAAGGATTTCAAGGCTACCCCGAACTATCAGATAGTGGTTGACCGTGTGGGCAGCAGCGATACTTTTGAGATAAAGATAGAGCTTTCGGACGATATGTTCAGCGATACGATCAAGGATGTATTCACGCTGGAGAAGAAGCTCAGCGCCGACATCGTGCAGATACTCGGCATCAAGGCCAAGATATCCCTTGTGGAGCCCAAGTCCATACCGCGCTCCGAGGGCAAGGCAGTCCGTGTAATAGATAAGCGTAAGCTTGTATAAAAGGGAGGAACCGAAAATGACAGTAAAACAGTTATCCGTATTTGTAGAAAACAGACCCGGCCGTCTCTGCGCCGTGACCGAAGCTCTTGCTGACGCGGGCATCAATATCCGTGCAGTCTCTATCGCAGACACCACCGACTTCGGCATCATGCGCATAATCGTCAATGACACCGACAAGGCTGTTACCGCCCTGAAAGAGAGAGGCTTCATAGCTTCCGCAGCCAACGTCATCGCGGTTTCCGCAGACGATAAGCCCGGCAGCATGGCGGCTATTATGAAGACCCTCTACAACGAAAACATCAGCGTCGAGTATATGTACGCCGCATTCCTCAACCCCGAAAAAGGCATCGCCTGCCTCATCCTCCGCGTCGATAATAACGAAAGCGCCGTCGAAGCCCTCGAAAAGTCCGGCTGCAAACTCCTCTCCGAATCCGACATCGCCGCTGTGTGAGTTGGTCGCTTACGCTCGAGAACGGGAACAAGAGTCGCGCTACGCGCTCGAGTGTTTAAGAGTCGCTTGCGCTCGAGTTTGACGCCCTTTGAAAAGGGCTTGGCCTAAACTTAAATCGCTTCGCCTTGCAGATTCGTTAAGTAGTACGCCTTTACAAGGTTAAGCAATCGCAGACATAAAATATTACTGCTCCTTTTAACTTCCAAAAGGAGCAGTTTTTTCTATGTATAGCTGATATTAACAATAGGCGCATTACCTGCCCCCGCTGCAAGGCGAAGCGATTGGGTCCAGCGTCACGCTGGCGCCGGCCGCGTAGGCCAAAAAAAATAATAATAATCTTCTCGAGCGCGAAGCGCGACTCTTACTCCCGTTCTCGAGCGCAAGCGACCAAAAGGCAAAACGCCCGGCGCTTTGCAGAGCCGGACGTTTCGCTGTCTTGGGAAAAGGAAATTATGTAGGAGAGGTGTCTGATAAATTAATGGCTGCGGCCTGCTGATTCGTCCTGCCGCCGCGGCCGGGACGCTGCGGACGCTCGCCCCCGAAGCCGCCGTCGGGCATCTGCGGCATCTGCCCTTCGGGCATCTCGCCGCCGAAGCCGCCGTCCGGTATCTGCGGCATCTGCCCTTCGGGCATCTGGCCGCCGAATCCGGCGCCGCCGCCGCCCTGACGGCCGCCGCCAAAGGCGCCGAAGCCGGAGCCCTGACCGTAGAGCAGGGAAGTCATCTCAACTGTGCCGCTCTCGCTGCCCGCCGTGATCGTGTAAGTGCCGCCCTCAACTATCTCCGGAGCAGTAAGCACCGCGCACTGATACTTCTTTTCGGGTGTGAACGAGAGTATCACGCTGCCCGTACTGTCCGTAAGCGTTATCTCCGTGCCTGCCGCCACTTCCGAGCCGAAACTGTACAGTATCGAGCCCTGCGTGGACGACTGACCGAAGTTCTCCGCCATGCCGAGGGAGCCCGCCGCAATAAGCCTGCCGCCCGTCACTTTGCCCTCAATGCCGTAGTCCATCGCGCCGTTCCCGCTGTTCACAGGGCCGCTGACATAGGTTGTGCCGCCCGTGACATACAGATAGCCGTTGGAGTCTATGCCGTCGCCGCCTGCGTTGACGCGCAGCTCGCCGCCCGAAACCGTGAGGACTGCCGATGCGTCCGTGTCCATCATGCCGCCGAAGCCGCCTGCTCCGGTGCTTGTATTGCTGCCGCTTCCCGCCGCGTTGATGCCGTCGTCGGAAGCCGTAACTTTCACATTGCCGCCGCTTATTTCGATAACCGCGCCTTCAATGCCTTCCTTGCTGTTCTCGATATTCACTGTGCCGTCGGAGATCAGCAGCGAGCCTTCGGAATGAAGTCCGTCGTCACCTGCGTTCACGGTCATATTGCCGCCGCATACGGTCACGGAGCCGTCCGCGTCTATCGCGTCCTTGCCGGAAGTGATGTCCAGAGTGCCGCCGCATACATAGACGAACGCCTTTTCGGGTTCTTCCTCGTTCTCCGCGTGTATGCCGTCACTGCCGCTGTTTATCGTAACTGTGCCGCCTGCCGCGCGCACGCTTTCGTTGCAGTCGATGCCTTTCTTCGCCGCCGTCACTGAAATTGTGCCGCCTGTTATTTTCAGGTCGTCCTTGCAGACTATGCCGTGCTTCGTGCCGCTTGTCACCGTAAGGGAGCCGGAGCCGTTGAACGTGAGGTCGGACTTCGCAAATACCGTGCCGTCGATGTTGTCGTCACCCGACGCCGTGAATTCACCCTCGGAGGTGAGGGAGTTTGCGGTGCCGTCCGCCGTGGTCACGAATACCTTGCCCGCGTCCATGACATAGAGCGCCGCGCTGCCGGAGCAGGTGAGGGAAGCGCCCGCAAGCACAATCTGCACTTTCTCATCGGGTGCGTTCACGGCTATCTGTCCGTTTGCGCACTCGCCCGTGACGCGGTAGGAGCCTGCCGCGGTGATGAGGACTTTACTGCCGTCTGCGGATGCCCCGCTGCCGTTCACCGAAACGCCCTCCGCGGAGAATATGATCTCCGTGCAGTCACCGAAGCTCTCGTCGAAATCACGTTCCGTGAACATCTCCGAGGAATCCGCCGCAGTCAGGTCAACGGAAGTCTTTGCGGCTGCCGGAGCCTGTGCGGACTGCTGCTGTGCGGCTGATGCGGCGGCGGTGGACTGAACGTCTGTCTGTGCCGGGGTGCCTGCGCAGGAAGCGAGGGCTGCGCACATCATACATATTATCATCGTTCTTGCGTAATTCTTCATAAAGCTGCCTTCTTTCTCTGTATCGGTGCGGGGTTTTCCGAAGGGTTCCCCCTGTTCTGTACATATCATACCATGTCAACCTAAAATCAACCTTAAATCAACGTGAATTTTGTGTGAAATATCATATTATTATTGTTTCCGCAATCTTGAATTTTTCTGCGGAATGTGTTAAAATAGTTTAGAAAATTAATCCAGATGAAGAGGGCATATATATGGAAAACGAACTTATCATAGTCCTTGACTTCGGCGGGCAGTACAATCAGCTCATAGCGCGGCGCGTCAGGGAATGCGGCGTGTACTGCGAGGTGCGCTCATACCGGACTCCCGTTGAGGAGATACAGAAGCTGGCGCCGAAAGGCATCATATTCACCGGAGGCCCCAACAGCGTCTACGACGAAAGCTCCCCGCACATCGACAAGGCAGTGTTCGAGCTGGGGATACCGATACTCGGCATCTGCTACGGCGCACAGCTCATGGCATATACGCTGGGCGGCGAGGTGAAGACCTGCACGACTTCGGAATACGGCAAGACCGACACTGTCTACGACAAAACGGGAAAGCTGTTTGACCTGGTGCCGGAAAAGGCTGTCTCGTGGATGAGCCACACCGACTATGTGGCGAAGGTGCCGAAGGGCTTCAGGATAACCGCGCATACGGCGAACTGCCCGGCGGCGGCATTCGAGAGCGTGCGCCGCAGGCTCTACGCGGTGCAGTTCCACCCGGAAGTGAACCACACCATGTTCGGTATGTCGATGCTGGACACCTTCGTGAAGAAGATATGCAAGTGCAAGGCAAACTGGAATATGAAGAACTACGCAAAGACCGCGATAGCGCAGCTCCGTGAGAAGGTAGGCGACGGACGGGCTCTGCTGGCTCTGTCCGGCGGCGTTGACAGCTCGGTTGCCTGCGCGCTCATGGCGAAGGCTATCGGGGACAGGCTCACCTGCGTGTTCGTTGACCACGGCTTCATGCGCAAGAACGAGGGCGACGAAGTCGAGGCGGCATTCAGGGATTCGGGAGTGCATTTCATACGAGTGGACGCTTCGGAGCGCTTCATGGCGAAGCTGACCGGAGTGAGCGACCCGGAGACCAAGCGCAAGCTGATAGGCGAGGAGTTCATACGCGTGTTCGAGGACGAGGCAAAGAAGATCGGCAAGGTTGATTACCTCGTGCAGGGCACCATATATCCCGATGTGATAGAGAGCGGCACAGGCGACGCGGCAGTGATAAAGTCCCACCACAACGTAGGCGGCCTGCCTGCGTGCGTGGATTTCCGCGAGATAATCGAGCCCCTGCGGATGCTGTTCAAGGACGAGGTGCGCAAGCTCGGCACGGAGCTGGGACTTGCGGATTATCTTGTGTGGAGACAGCCGTTCCCGGGACCGGGACTTGCTATCCGCGTACTCGGTGAGATAACGCCCGAAAAGCTGGAGATACTGCGTGACGCGGACCTGATATTCCGCGAGGAGATAGCGAAGGCGAAGCTCGACCGCGACATAAACCAGTACTTCGCGGTGCTGACGGATATGCGCTCCGTGGGCGTAATGGGCGACGGCAGGACCTATGACTACATACTCGCACTGCGCGGCGTGACCACGTCGGACTTCATGACCGCCGACTTTGCGCGCATACCCTATGACGTGCTCGAAAGCGCCAGCGTGCGCATCATCAACGAGGTAAAGCATATCAACCGCGTCTGCTATGACGTTACAAGCAAACCACCGGCTACTATTGAGTGGGAATGATGACATTTCCGGAAAGTCTGGCTTAATGAAGCCGTTTGCGGGGCTTCGGGGCGAGCGGTGATCTTGTTCCGGTCTTGTTGTTGTTGAACATACTATGACGGCAGGGAACAGCAGGAATACGATAAACCCCCGCTCCGGAAACCTCTCCGGGGCGGGTTTTCTGCGTTATGAGGCCTGCCGTCCGCCGAAGCGTCCCCCCACCCGTGAAAACATGGGGAAAATGCCTGAAAAAACGGCTGTATTACTATAAAAAATCAATTTTAGTATTGACGTATTAACAAAAATGTGGTACAATGTTATAGTAAATAACTATGTGTTTGCGCAGTCCGTACCTGTTGAACAGAAGCGTATTCCGTAACAGAATGAATGAGGAGGGTTTAACTTTGGAAGTTAAGAAGAAGAAAAACAGCGTCCTTAAACGATTGCTCGCGGGTGTTCTCGCGGTGTGCGTCATAGGGACAGGCATACCGGGCACCCCGGTCAATCTCGGGCTGCTGAGAACTGCTGCTTCGGCGGCAGGTGATCTGCTGCCCGGAACGTACAGGATCAGAATAACAGGGGGAAATACTGATGGCGTGTATTCCACAACGGAGAATAGCACACGAATAAAAGATGGGTTACCTATTCCTACCTCCGACATTCTTAAAGCATTAGGAATATCCTATCAAAACTATACTCCTGACTTTATAGAGATTAATGGAAATGACAGTTTTCCAATTCTCTATTTGCCTCTGAGTACTGAAGAAAACCCAAACCCTGACGAGATAAATTTTCCCCTTTCGATCCGTTACGAACGTCTTACAGATCTTTCCCGTGCAAAGATTAATCTTAATACTTCCGATTACAGTGTATCTTCTGTTACTCTTAACGGCAGCCCCATAAGCCCCAGTAATTATACTATTTCCTATGAAAAAAAGATCGACGGTGTGTGGACGGATGTTGAGTCTGTCAGCGGTAAGGGTGATTTCTGTGTGTGGGCTAAAGCCAATGACGCCGGCTTATATTGTGGTGAAACTTTCCTGTACTTCGATATTTATGACCCCGCAGTAACCACAGCGCCCGCGGCTTCTACAACAGCCATTGAAGGTGATACTGATGCTGAACTCATTACGCCCGGCACAGTAGATCACGGTTTCTTCAAGTATGCCGTTACTGCCCCAGTTGTTACTGCTGCACCGACTACCGGCTGGAGTGGAAATATTCCCACTGTGGGGGACAGGGACTCGGGAACATACAAGGTATGGTATCAGGTATACAATGACTTTGGTAACCTTTATTCAGAATCTCCCGAAAACGTAGAGGTATATATTCACGATCAGGCCGCTTTCTCCACCAATGGAGAATTGATCGCAGCTCATTTTGTCCTTAGTAGCAATGTTATGTTTACCCAAAGATGGGTACAGTATGATGATGATGATTTTTATACTGTACTGACACCTAAACCTGCATCAGCAGGCAAGTCATTCAACTTCGTTCATTTATTAAGTGGTAATGATGCATACTTTGTTGACCCCGACTACATAAAGGTAAGCGGCGATGCGGAATTATTTATCACCGACGCGAACATCATCGGCTCATCGGTTGATGCAATTGTGCAGCAACCGCTTACTGCTGATTTCACGATCACTTCCTGTAATGTTCCCAATGCTAAATTCTACAGAGATGATCATACAGGGGACACGGTTACACGACTTGGATTTTGTGGCTCGATCAACGAAGTATTATCATATTTTGACACTGTTGACAATGTCAGACTTATAAGCGTTGATAAGGACATTGAACTTGACATTGAAGGCTCGGGTCTCAGTGAAGTGGATTACACCGAATTGCCGAAGATCAATGCGTTGGTTCCCTCTCCTGATTACAGATACTATGTGGCGGAACAGAGTGCCAGCGTGGATGTCAAGGTCGACCCGCTGTCAATCGCGAAGAAAATCACAGACGTAACAAATAAGGCTGAGTTTTGGTGCAATATTAACAACAGCGGTGATTATACGGTCTTTTCTGTTACGTCCGGCTTTAACATTCATGTTTACGATCAGAACGACGAGCCTGTTGAGCTTGTGCAGGTAAAATCAACCGACCCCGGTATTTATAACTATGTTATCATTGACGCGGACGTAACGGCTGTCACGGTCTATGAGGATAAGCACAGCCTGTCTGATTTCATAGGCTACAGAATCAAGAACACCACAGGCGCTCTCCTCACAACAGATGTTCAGAATGTTTCCAATAACAGAACATCTTCAAGCGCCGCAACGTTCATCGCGTCAAATACACCGCTTACTTTCGGCGATTATACCGAGAATTATATTATGGTAGACCCGCATGAGATAACCGATGATCTTCTCACCCAGGAGGATATTGATAGCGGATTTACCGCGTCCGAGCTTTATTCGACGCTCTGCGACCTTGCCGAGAGCTACAAGTATATTTATGCTACAGAAGAAGATGACCTTACAGCACCGGTAACAGTCGCTGCGGCACCGGAATACGCAGGCGTTCAGATGAATGCCGAAACATACGAAGCTATCACTTCGTTCTCGACAACCGGCACGGGCGGCGCTACAAAGGCGAGCTTCACTGTCAGTGACGGACTGTATACGGCCAATAATATCATCGATCAGAGCAAGAAATACACGATCGTTTCGTCAATGCCGCTCACATTCACGAACACCGCTTTGTCCAATATTTCAGGCGGCTGGGACGCGACGAATTTACGCTATGTGTACTATGTTTACTTCGTTCCGACAGACGCGGGAACTCCTGTAATTATCAACGCTGTCCCGGCTCCCGCCAGCGTAAGCACACGCGGTACAGCCACCGAAAAGACAGAGCTTGTTATCAGGAATAACGACGTTACTTACAGCCCCGCCGCAGTACTCAGCACCGAGAACGTTTCCTACGATACGCCTGTTGAGGTGATCATCAAGAAGTTCAATAAGGACGGCAGCGAAAACGGCTTACTTTGTGTCGGCGACGAGATCAACGGCATAAAGGTAACAGGCATCGAATACCTGTACGCTGTAGCGACACCCGTGGGCAGCGGTGCTTCGGACGCATATACTTACAGCGATTTCAAGGAAGATATCAGACAGGTTGTCACGGCAATAAACTACGATCTTACTTATTGCGTGCGTGCCACTATCAGCTATACTTCGGCAGGCGAGGAGTTCAGCGTACAGCTCAATAAGTTCTTCAGGTTCGCCAGAAAAGACATAAACAAGCTCAGTATCACCCGGGACGGACAGCCGATCAGCCTCGATGAAGGTTTCGTCAAGACCTTTGACGGAAAACCTGTCTCCTGGGAAGAATTCACATTTACCGAGACATCCGTTAATGATGCTTTTGGCAACCCTGTAGTTTTTGATCCTTCTGCTGATCTCGCTTTAGCGGGTTATTTAAAGATCGAAAACAGCCAGGAGATCAAATGCGGCACTCCCGTTGATGCCGGTAAATACTACGCCGTAATTGTCGGCAATGAAGAAAACGAAAACCGCAACTATGACGGAACGGTTAAGATCCCTGTAACGATCGAAAAGGCAGACGCTCCCAGAATTAGTTTAATCCGACACGATAAGACTTACGGCGTTCCGTACACGATTTCTGACTTTACCTGTACGTTCACTACCCCTGTCATCGAGACCGAAACGGCAAAGACGGTATTAGTTTATCAATTCTTAAATGATAAAACGTATTCTGGCAAATTTGCCGAATTCACTATCGGCGGTGAAAACGCAAGTACAGCCGATGAGATCGCAGCGGAACTTGCTAAAATCAAGGATGCAGGCGATTACGGGGTAGAAATTCATTTCTCAAACCCCAATTACGCGTCTACAACGGCTATATTCTCCTTCACTATCGAGCGCAAGAAACTGACTGTAACGCTGCCGAAAATGCTCTCCGCAGAGTATGGGTTTGAAAAGACCGTTATTTCGGAGTATAGTAGCGATACCGACAACATACCAGAGTTTGACGAGAAATTTGTCAATGAAACCGAAATAACAGGTTTTGCTTACGGCGAAGAAACAGATTATGCAGCAGGGCTTGCAGATTTAATTTATCAGGGCGTTTTTGTTGACACCAGTATTTGCCTGGCCCAAATTAAATATGGCAGGTATAATACACCGCTGGATGCCGGAACGTATCCACTGTCCTATATTGGTTCTCGTGGCTTAGATGGGCTTACGAATCATACAGGCAATATTTATTACGGCACATTTAATACTGACGGTCTTAAATTCCTCAACAACTATACAGTTGAGATCGCCAACGGCACAACAACCGCCGAAGACACAACCAAAACAGAGATACATGACAGCGTTCTTACCGTATCACCGAAGAAGGTAAATAACTTTGTTGATGTTTTCAATGATATAGATACTTATAATATGCCTATCCCCAATGTGTTTGTATTAGGTTTTGATGAAGTCACCGAGTTTGCGGTATATTTGAACGGTACGCTTGTTGCCGAAAAGATAGGTGATTCGTGCTTTGAACGCGACGTTCGATTTACATTCGATGATGATGATTACGCCGCTGAGAACACATACGTTCTGACTATTGGTGAAGCATACGCCGGCACCTACACACTCGCAGTCGTAGCGCGCGGCAACTACGAAGGAAGCTGGTCAGAGCAGATAACGACGCTCCGGAAGCTGAATCCGAAAGATTATGTGTTCACAAGGACTGACAAGAACGGCGATCCGGTCGATTTAGATTTATATGAATTAGATCGTAAATATCACTATGCAAAGGACTACGACGGCAGGAATATCAAGGGTCTGCTGAATGTAATGGCGTGTGATGAAAACGACTATCTGGTAAATCTCACCGACGAAACGATAACCTATTCCTACTACAAGAACACCGGCAGCGACAATGAGCCAAGCTGGGAAGCGGTTACGCTCAATAACACCGTAAAGCCCGGCGAATATATGGTCATCGCGACTGTGAACAAGCCCGGCTATGCTTCGATCAGACTTGAACCTGTTATCGTTCATGTAAGTAAAGCGAAACTCACGTTAGTTATTTCCGATTATGAGCAGATTTACGGCGAAGAACCCGAAGACCTCAGCTACAGCATAAAGACTGATTTCACGGCTATGCCGTCTTTCGCGCTCTATAACCTGATCGGTGAAAGTGTTGAGTTCTCCATCGGCGGTTATAAGATCAAGCCTTTTGATGAAGTTACGGGTTATCCCGAAGGAGTCGGAAAATATCAGCTTACCGCAGAAATGCGTGAAGGCTTTACAAACGAGAATTTTGAAATTGAGTTTGAATACACCGATAAAGTAATCAAATGTTCGAGCTACCATATTGTTCCGAAGAATATTGCCGAACAGGGCAATATGACCTTCAAATTTACAGTAGGCGATGCAACGTACAGTGTGGATTCGGATAATTACAACTGGATCGTTGACGGCAGCGTTCCGTACAGCGACGGTGTGGATGAGGCAATAGAAGACACGATCAAAGCCGAGTATCTGAAATATTCCGCTGATGCAGCCGAAAGAATTCCGGTTGAGCTTGTCTGGGTGAACAAGACCCTTATCAAGGAAGTTGAAAGCAATACCGCGAAGTATTACATGAGCTTCTATTTAATAGCTTATGATAAGATCACTGACGGAAATGCAGAAAGACCTACAGGCTATACCGGCAGAAC
>JAEEJW010000096.1 GCA_016282095.1 Ruminiclostridium sp.
AGCGGTACCGATAGCGGTGCAGGACGAAAATACCGATGACGCGAACTTCACGCGCTTTGTCGGTATGCTGGCGGAACGCGTCGGCACTGTTATTGCCATACCCGGGGCGGGAGTACGGGAATTCGGCTTACAGGCGGAGACCGTGATGATAAGGATAGGGCTCCCCTCAATAGACGAACAGTACCGGATATGGGAGAATGAGATACGTTTCGTCAGGACCGACAGTACGGTGGATATCTCCGAGCTGGCAGGCGAATTCAGCTTCACGGTTGACGGCATAAAGAAGGCTCTGAGGTTTGCGCAGATGCTTGCGCCCGGTGAAGTACTTACGGCTGCGGACATAAAGAACGGCTGCTGCCGCTCGATAAATTCCGATATGGGCAGCAAAGCAGTGAAGATAAACTGCGTATTCGGCTGGGACGACATAGTTCTTCCGGAACACAGCAAGAAGCTGATGAAGACCGCCTGCGATCAGGTGCGGTACAGGCATAAGGTCTATGATACATGGGGCTTTTCGGGCAAGATAGCCTACGGCAAGAGCGTTTCGATGATCTTCACGGGGCCTCCCGGCACCGGTAAGACCATGGCGGCGCAGATAATCGCCGGCGATCTCGGCCTCGATATTTACCGCATAAGCCTCGCAAATGTGGTGAGCAAGTACATCGGCGAGACGGAGAAGAACCTCGACGAGATATTTGACAAGGCGAAGAAGAGCAAGGTGGTGCTGTTCTTTGACGAGGCCGATGTTCTGTTCTCAAAGCGCACAGAAGTCAAGGATTCAAACGACAAGTACAGCAATATGGAATCGGCATTCCTGCTTCAGAAGATAGAAGAGTATAACGGAATAGTCATACTCGCGACGAACTTCGTGCAGAACTTCGACGAAGCGTTCAAGCGCCGCATGAAGCTGATGATCGACTTCCCGTTCCCGGATGCTTCACGCCGCATGGAAATGTGGCACCGGGCATTCCCCGACAAGCTGCCGCTCCGGGATATAGACTACGATTATCTTGTGAACAATTTTGAGCTTTCCGGCAGCAATATCAAGAATATCGCCCTGCACAGCGCGTTCCTTGCGGCTGCCGAGGGCAGTGCCGAGGTCGGCATGAAGCATATCATCGCCGCGCTGAAAAACGAGTATTCCAAGAGCGGCAAGGCGTTCACCAGGGCTGAGGCCGGCGAGTATTTCTATTATCTTGACGAGTGAGGTGTCACTATGCCGCTGTTTGACGATCAGGAAAATTATGACAGGAAAATGCAGCTTTCCGAAGGCGTTGAACACGTCCGCGAGAACGAGATGCGGGACAAGAAGGAAGTTGAAGGCTATGAGCCTAACCCACACGACGAGAAATACTATGAAGTCATGGGAATAAAGAATTCCTTCGACAATGTCTCGGTGGGCGCGGACAAGTACGGCCAGATGCTCATTTCGGTGAACTCAATGAAGGAACCGGGCGGAGCGACCCTCGACAGCGACCGCAAAAAGCTGAAAGGCAAGCGCCGCAAGCAGAAGATAGGAGCCTTCGGTGATTTCTACACCAACCTGTTTTCCGACAGGCACGGGGCTTTCGGCTTCAAGGCGGACAGAAATATCTCCGATATCCGCATGATGAAGGAATTTGAAAACATGGCCAGGAAGCGCGTGGATCACGAGCAGCTCGATGCCATGCCGATGCTGCGCCTTGAGGATGATATGAGAGAGCTGTCGGAACTGCGGAATATGAGCGGTTCCCAGAATGAGAACTATGAAGAGCGCCGTCAGCTTGAGAAACGAGTCCGCCGTGAGACCGAGTACCGCGACAGGTTCATGGCGCGTATCAGAAAAGCACGCCGTAAGACCTACGACAAGGAAGACCGCGAGGAAGATGAGAAGCGGAATATCCTCAAATCCGTTATGGCCGGCGATACCGGTGACGCCGATGACGAGACAGACGCGGGCGAAGATAGCACTGACGATATCCTCGGCAATATGGAAGATATTGCCGATATCCTTGGTGAAACGGGTAATATTCTTGGAGAAAATGATAAGGAATTATAGTTTTGGTTATAGTTTTGGTTATAATAACCGGCTATAATAATAAATGTAATCCAACCGCATGCGCCGACAGAGCGCAGCGTAAAATGAAAGGGGGAACGGTTTTTACTCGCAAGGACGGGTAAAAGCGATCTTTATGGCAGAGTATTTATCTCCCGGTGTTTATGTCGAGGAGTTTGAGTCCGGCGGAAAGCCTATGGAGGGCGTCGGAACAAGTACTGCAGGTTTTGTAGGACTCGCTGAAAAGGGTCCGGTAGGCGGAGTTCCGCAGCTGGTAACGAATTTTGCCGACTTCAGAAGAAAGTACGGCGGATTCCTTTCGGAAAATGAGTTTGGTGAGTATCGTTTTCTCGCTTACGCGGTAGAGCATTTCTTCATCAACGGCGGTACACGCGCGTTCATCTCGAGAGTTGCTCCTTCCAGCGCAAAGTGCTCTGAGGCAAAGGTAGGCGATATCGCGCTTACAGCCAAGAACCCCGGTCTCTGGGGCGACAGCATCAGCCTGAAGATCACACCTTCTTCCAAGGCTAAGACACAGGCTTTCGAGTCCCTGGGCGACAAGAAGTACAGAGTGAAGAACGGCGCAGGTTTCGCACCCGGCGACATCGTTGCTTTCACAGACGGCGAGACGATCGAATACAATAAGGTAGAGAAGAACCAGGATAATGTCATCACATTCGTGAATGACTTCTCCGGTGATATCACCGATAACAATCTCCTTCCCACAAAGGTCATCACGACCTGTGAGATCTCCATGGAAGTAAGATATGACGATACGACAGAAACTTACGAGAATCTTTCGTTCAATATCGAATCTCCCAACTACATCGTAAAGAAGACTGCAAAGTCCGAACTCATAAGCGTTGAGTACACAGGTTCCAACGAAATAGGCTATCCTTTCGGCACTCTCTGCACAGAGGATGATACAGGTGTTACCGCAGAATTCAAGGGCTGCAGCAACGGTTCCGCTTCCGATCTGTCGGCTGGCGACTTCATCGGTGAGAACAAGGGCGCAGGAAACAGAACAGGTATCCAGTCCTTCCTTGATAACGATGTTGTATCCATTATGGCAGTTCCGGGTATCACAGACCCGAACGTACAGCTTACACTCGTTGCACACTGCGAGAACCTCGCAAGCAGATTCGCGGTACTCGATGTTCCGAGAACAGCTAAGAAGGTAGACGAGATCGCAGCTCACAGAGATATCTTCTCCTCCAGCTACGCAGCTCTCTATCATCCGTGGCTCACAGTGTTTGACCCGCTGGACAAGAAGAACATAGCTATCCCGCCTTCAGGCTCTATCATGGGCATCTATGCGAGAAGCGACAATTCCAGAGGAGTTCACAAGGCTCCTGCAAATGAAGTGGTAAGAGCCTGCGTAGGACTTGATACACAGTTCAACAAGGGCGAGCAGGATATCCTCAACCCGAAGGGCGTTAACCTTATCCGTGCGTTCCCGGGCCAGGGAATCAGAGTATGGGGCGCAAGAACAGTATCGAGCGACCCGAGCTGGAAGTATGTCAACGTACGCCGTCTGTTCATCTTCCTCGAAGAGACCATCAAGGCAAATACCAACTGGGCAGTATTCGAACCGAATGATGAAGCGCTCTGGACAAGAGTACACAGAACGATCAGCGTATTCCTCAACGGAATGTGGAGAAACGGCTCCCTTGCAGGATCATCGGCTGATGAGGCATTCTTCGTTAATATCGGCAGAAGCACAATGAGTCAGGACGATATTGATAACGGCCGTCTCGTATGCGTAATAGGCGTTGCACCTGTGAAGCCTGCCGAATTTGTAATCTTCAGGATTACTCAGAAGACCGGCGATGCTGAATAATTGAAAGGGGTTGAATTAGTATGGTTTATCCACATACACGGTTTAGATACAAAGTCGAGATAGACGGTATAGATGCAGGCGGTTTTTCCGAGGCGACCGGATTCGACGCTTCTATCGATGTAGTTGAGTACAGAGAAGGCGATATGGAAACTACACCTTCCAAGATACCGGGCATCAAGAGATACGGCAATATAACACTCAGGCAGGGTCTCGTTGATTCGACAGCGATCTACGACTGGATGATCACAGGCGTAAACGGCGCAGTCGACAGAAAGACGATCACCATCACACTGCTTGATGAAGAAGAGTCTCCCGCGGCTTCGTGGCAGGTAATCAATGCTTGGCCCATGAGATATACTGCTCCCGATTTCAACGCTTCCGCATCGGAAGTTGCCATTGAATCGATCGAGATCGCACACGAGGGTATGACAAGAGTTTCATAAGCTTATATGCTGAGCAATAAGACCGTTCGACCGAGCGGTCTTATTGTATAAAGACCGGACAGCGCGGCTCATACTCCGCAGTCCGGCAGTGTACAATGATCCGGTGTACACTCTGCACCCCTTAATATTGTAAAAAAGGAGTAACATATATGGGAAAGAAGAATAAGAAGAGCGAAGCAGCGGAGGAAGAAGTAGTGGTCGAAGAAGCAGCAGTAGAAGAAGTTGCTGAAGAAGCTCCTGTCGAAGAAGCCGCTCCCGAAGCGCCCGCGGAAGAAGCTCCCGCGGAGGAGGCTCCTGCTGCGGAAGCTCCTGCAGCGGAAGAGGCTCCCTCGGCTCCCGAGACCGTCGAAGCATCGGACGGTCAGATCGGTACGGTAGCCAAGCCCGTGAATTTCAGGACCGGCGCAAAGTTTACGAATGCTGTCATAGCCGAACTGAAGGCCGGAACCAAGATAGTTATAAGCGAGACTGTACAGGGTGACAAGGGCGCATGGTACAAGTGCGAATTTGACGGCAGAGTAGGTTTTGTTAAAGCTACCGGTATAATAGTTGGCTGAAAGCTGTAAGTATATCCTGGACAAAGGGGTGGTAGAAAAGTATGCCTGAATCGATTCGAAATACAGTGCATCAGGAAGAAGGCCGGCAGGAGCAGAATGCTCCCGGTCTTCAGCAGCAGGTACAGCAGCCCGAAGAAGAAAACCATCCCGTCAATGAACAGGAAAACGAAGAAGATCTCCTCGGGAATCTCGGTGATGAGGGCAACGAACCGATAGCCGGAGAGGAACGAAGGGCTGTCACCGGTAATGACCACGGAAACGGCGGCAATCCTCAGGGCGTTGAACAGCACGGAGATAATGCCGCACAGCAGCAGGATCAGGGAAATGATAATGGTGAAGAAGCTCCCGATGAAGAAGTACCTGATCAGCGTGATCCCGAACTGACAAAAAGAATACAGAAGCGCCGCAACAAACTGCTGAAGAAGAAGCTCGTTACTGACCGCAAGGCAGCAAAAGATGAAGCAAAAGCCGATTCTCTGGATTTCAACGACATAAAGCATACCTCGAGCCTCAAGCATAATGCCAGAACCGATGCGGCGGCTGATTATATCGGCTATGCCGGTATAGGTGCGACTGTTGCCGGAACCCTGGGTGCGCCTGTGCTGAAAGGTGCTTCAAGCGGCTTTGGCGCGATGTCGCAGGCTGTCGGCAACGGCATGGGCTCTTTGACCGGCAACAAGGATTTCAATACAGCCGGAAAGCAATTAAATAACAATGCCGGCGAATTCAATAAAAAGCTTGACTCCCAGACCGGAGTGGATGTCTTTGAATCGATGAATGCCGCGGGCGCTGCGCTCGGTACGCTGAGCGGAGGCATAAAAATGTCCTCCAATATTTACCGGGCGACCAGAAACAAGAATAAGCACAAGCGCAAGGCGGCAGGGTTCAGAGCAGCCGCCGGAGGTCTCGGAATGGCTTCCAGCGCAACATCGGGACTTGTAAGCGCGGGCAATCTCGGATTATTCGGTACACGTTCAACCGTGGATGGCTCCGGAGCCCAGAAAGCTGCCGGAGCACTTGGCATAGCGAGCGGCGTTACCGGATTCGGAGCGAATATCCTTGACTATGTGGCAAACCGTTCCGAAAAATCAGGTCATAAGACTGCTGCCAACGATACCGAAGCGCTGAAGAACTCGAAGGAGGCTGCGGCAGATACCGCTCTTACCGAATCGAGAAATACTCTGGCAGGCTTCAAAGGCAGAAAAACCGATGACCTTACCGCAGGTGAAAGGCAGCAGCTTAAACAGGCGCGTGAAAAGCGTCATACTGCCAAGGCACAGAAATATGCCATGGCGCAGGCATCTGCACTGCACAAGCAGCGCTCGGAGGAGTCTACCAAGGGCCTCATCTCGATGATCAGCGGAGGTGCGAGCTTTTTAGGCTCGTCGATCACCGGTCTCTCTAAACTGCTGGGAAACGCCGGCGGCGTGCTCGGTACTATCGGAACTGTTCTGTCGGCTATCGGCGGTGTCGGTAAGACCATAGGCGGTGTCAAGGATTTCGCGACAGGTAAGAAAGAAAAAAAGAAACTGGCCGGTAAAAAGCATGATATTGTCAAGGAATATCTGAACGAAAAGATAACGAAGATAAAACAGCAGGCAGCTCAGATGGATCTGAACAACGGTGAAAGAAGGCAGCTGGGCGCCCGCGGAGCCGATCTCTCCGATGAAGAAGCGAAGCGTATCGCTCTGCTGCGTCTTGGTGTGGATATACCTGACGACGAAGTTACAATAAGTTCCGAAAAAATGGACGAAGCATTCAAGAAACTTACCGAGAAACGTGCGAACAACATACTCAAAGCCAGCGGCGATGAAAAGAACCAGATGCTCACGGCACTCGGACTCGATCATGACGCCAGATTCGAAGATGTCGTTTCAGCACTCAGCGCGGACTGATAATAACAAGCGTAATATACGACCCCGGAGAATCCGGGGTCTTTTTATTGTATACAGGCAAACTTAAATCAGTATTAAGTATTGAAAAATATTTATTAATGTGATATAATAACTATATATATGTCAGAAGGAGCTGTTTTGTATGGAGAAAATAGTTATTGTCAGCTGTGTTTCTACGGGAATAAACTTCCTGAATGATATACGTTACCGGGGATATATGCCTGTGGTAGTCGATGTGCCGTTTGTCGGAACTATGGAGACTGTCAGGCCGATGCAGGCCATGCAGGAGAGCATATATGCCGGAATGAGCGATGATATTCCGGTCATAAAGGATTACGCGGATTATGATGAGCTGGTGGCCCGCGTTAAGGAATATGAGCCGATACTTGTACTTGCGGGATCGGAATTCGGCGTACCCTGCGCAACACGGCTCGCGTATGATCTCGGACTGCCCTGCAATCCGCCGGAACGCATACCGGCGATGACCCGTAAGGCCGAGATGCACAAAGCGTTGAAAGAGTACGGTATACGCTTCATCGAGGGCCGCATAATAAACTCGGTCGGGGACGCGATGCAGTTCTGCGACAGCATTGATGCCGATGATTTCGTAGTAAAATGGAGCCGTGCCGCAGGAACGCAGGGGGTTCACCTCTGTCACGGGCGTGAGCAGGTCGCCGCAGCGGTCGGAAAAGCTCTTTCCGACCCGTTCATCGACAGCGGCGAAAAGGTCGATCTGCTGATACAGGAGCGCATCATAGGCGAGGAATACATTGTGAACACCGTCTCACGCAACGGTATACACCGCGCGGTTTCGGTATGGCATTACAACAAGGTAGAGATGCCGGACGGTTCGTATGTCTACAACTATGGCGAGACCGTGAACAAGCTGGATATAGGAGCTTCGCGGATGGTGCGCTACGCCTTTGACGTTCTGGAGGCTATCGGCATAAAGAACGGACCCGTTCACGGCGAATATATGATCGACGCCCGCGGTCCGGTGCTCATGGAGGTAAATTGCCGTCCCATGGGCGGAAGTATGCCCCGTGAATTCCTTGAGGGGATCTGCGGACACCATGAGACCGATATCATACTTGACACATACCTCGATCCGGAAAGAATAGAGAACGACCGGAACATACAATACCGCATGAAGCGCAAGGGCGCGTTCAAGCTGTTTATACTTCCCGATGCTACGAAGGCTGTGACGGCTCCGGTGATACAGATAGCCAGGAGACTCAGGAGCTACTACAAGGCATCGTTCGGCTGGCCGGGCAGGGAGGTACTGCTGCCGCAGACCACCGATATGGAGAACGCGGGAGGCATCGTGTATCTGATGCATGAGAATGAACAGGTAGTAATGGAGGATCTCGCGCTGCTCCATAAGCTGGAGATGCACTATCCGAAGATACTGTTCGGTGATGCCGAGGTGCCGCCGCACAGTAACAGGACATTTGCAGATATAGCGGAGGTAATGAAGGAGACGTGCTGCCGCGGTACGACACTGATATTAACCGACCGCGGCACTGAAGTGCAGGGTGCCGTCTCCGCCGATATGGCCGGCCTGAGCAGGATGTTCAACGGCTTTGAGCAGGGCATACTTGATCTGACGGAGCCGGCTTCCTATACAGATATCGAGAGCCTCACAGAGCGGATATTCCTGTTTGCGGACAAGATCAAGGAGGGCGGCAGGATAATAATACCCGAGTCCTCGTATGTGAATATGCCCTACGGCATAGACGGCATGGAGGCTGTTCTGCTTGTGGCGGGACTTCGGATAGAGATGCCTCTTGCCGGTGACGGAAGGGCTCTGATAGCTTCGGTCACGGAGAAATAAGAGGACTCGGAAATGACATCCCGCCGGTACTTTGTTGTGGTGAGATATAGTGTGTCCGGAAAAATGACGTCTGACAGGCGTGTACCATTAAGGTATGCGCCTGTTTTGTTTAGTGCCTGCTCTTCAGAAACACATTATTCCGGCGGGAGATTATCCGGATATAAAGCATAAAACACCATATTTTTATAAAAAATATCAAAAATCATATTGATTTTTTTGTCAAAATGTGTTATTATAAAAACTCAATGGATAAAAACGATTACACAACGATGTTCAGGGAACGGAGGTAACGGTATGTTCCTGCTTCGATGGCTCTGGAAGAATATGAAGGGCGACCGCGCAATATACTGCGTTGCGCTCTGCATGACCGTGATCTGTCAGGCGATGCATCTTATCGCTCCGCATATCACGCAGGAGATAATAGACACATTCCTTGTGGGAGAGGAGGCCGCGGAAAATCTGCGCACCGGCACCGACAGGCTCGTTTTTCTGCTCTGTGCCATGATAGGCTTCACTCTGCTGCGCTGCGTTATACAGTACAGTTCCAATATGTGCTATGAGCGCGCCTCGCAGGGAATAATCTACCGCGTAAGAAAAGTGCTGTTCGACAACATCGAGTCCCAGGATGCCCAGTTCTACGACTCACACCGCACCGGTGACGTAATGACCGTGGTGACCGGTGACCTTGAAATGGTCCGCCATTCTATAGCGTGGATAATCAAGACCACCCTTGAGTGCATAGTGCTGTACTCGGCGACCATGGTGTTCTTCTTCACGATAGACTGGCTGATGGCGCTGTGCATGATGGTCATGACGCCGTTCATACTGCTTATCACCAAGGGATTCCGCAGGACTGTCGGCCCGTTCTATGTCACCCTGCGTGAGAAGCTCTCCGAGATGAACACACGCGCAGAGGAGAACATCTCGGGCAACCGCGTAGTAAAGGCCTTTGCCCGCGAGGATACCGAGGAAGAGCGTTTTGACGTATGCAACAAGGCTTATAATGAGGCCAACAAGAAAGCCGCATTCACATGGCTGAAATTTTTCCCCGGGCTGGAAATAACCGCACAGAGCCTGAGCGTTATCTGCGTTCTGTTCGGCGGCATATTCGTAGCGTGGGGCAGGCTTTCCTTCGGTGAGTACGCAGCGTTCGCGGGTCTCGTATGGACGCTCTCCAACCCGATGAGAACGCTCGGAAACATCGTGAACGACTACCAGAGATTCACGGCATCTGCCAACAAGATCATCGAACTCTATTACAGCAAGCCTTTCATCACCGACCGCGAAGATGCCGACGACGTTCCCGGCAGACTCGAGGGCAGAGTGGAGTTTAAGGACGTATCGTTCGGATACGGAAGAACCCAGGTGCTTCACGACATAAACTTCACAGCCGAGCCCGGCGAGACCGTCGCGATAATGGGAGCTACCGGCAGCGGCAAGACTTCGCTCATCAACCTGATACCCCGTCTGTATGATACTACAGGCGGACAGGTACTTGTCGACGGACATGACGTCCGCAAGATGAAACTGAAACAGCTCCGCGGCGGCATAGGCATAGCCACACAGGACGTGCTGCTGTATTCCGATACTATTGAGGGCAACATCTCCTTCGGCAACATCGACCTGCCCGAGGATGAAGTGGAAAAGTACGCGAAAGCCGCGGACGCACATAATTTCATCATGCATACTCCCGACGGTTATGATACCATAATAGGAGAGCGCGGAGTAGGTCTCTCGGGCGGTCAGAAACAGCGTATCTCCCTTGCGAGAGCCCTGGCAGTCAAGCCGTCGATACTTATACTCGACGATACCACCTCGGCAGTGGATCTGGAGACTGAGCGGAACATTCAGGATGCTCTGGATAATCTGGACTTCCCGTGCACGAAGATAATAATAGCCCAGCGTATAACCACAACACGCCGTGCGGACAAGATAATCGTGCTCAGGGACGGAACTATCGCGGAAATGGGTACGCACGAAGAGCTGATCCGGCAGAACGGCTACTACCGCGAAGTTTACGATCTGCAAAAGTAAGGGGGGAACGTAAATGGCAAGAAATAAGTTCGATATAGACGAAGACCTTGAAACGCCGTTTAATATCAGGCATCTGAAACGCGCCCTTACTTATGCCGCAAAGTACAAGAGCAGGATATTCCTGTCGCTGTTCATAAGCGTCATAGCCTCTGTGACCGGTCTTGTGTCGCCGCTCATCGTCCAGTACGCGGTGGATCACTGCTTCAACCGCGAGGGCATACCAATGCTGATCATCTGTGCAGCCGGACTGCTGGCGTGCATCGTGATAAGTGTATTTCTGTCCCGGACACGTTCTAAGATGATGACACGCGTAGGTCAGGATATAATATACGATATCCGGCGCGATCTGTTTCATCATATGCAGGAGCTGCCTTTTGAGTATTACGACAGCCGCCCCCACGGCAAGATACTTGTGCGTGTCATAAACTATGTGAACAGCGTTTCCGATATAATGACCAACGGCATCATAAACTTTATACTTGAGACCGTGAATCTGCTCATTATAATGATATTCATGTTCTTTGTATGCTGGCAGCTGGCGCTTGTGGTGCTCTGCGGACTGCCCGTATACGGCGCTATAATAATGTTCATCAAGAACCGTCAGCGCAAGGCATGGCAGAAGGTCTCCAACAAGAGTTCCAACCTGAACGCATACCTCCACGAGAGCATAGTCGGAGTTCAGATATCGCAGGTGTTCACCCGCGAGGAAGTCAACGCCGGGATAAACGACAAGCTTGCCAAGAGTTACCGCGGAGTATGGATGAAGGCCGTCGGTTACTCGAACCTTGTGTGGCCGGCTACAGACGTTGTTTCTATAACCACCCGCGCTGCGATCTATTTTGTAGGACTGGTGTTCATGCCGGGCATATCCCTTGGAACGATTCTCGCGATGGGCGATTACTCCGGACGTTTCTGGCAGCCGCTCATGCAGCTCTCGAACCTTATGAATACTTTCATCAACGCCGTATCTTATCTGGAACGCATCTTCGAGATGCTGGACGAACCCGTTACCGTAAAGGACAAGATCGGTGCGAAGGATATGCCTCCGATAAAGGGTGACGTACATTTCCGCGATGTTACCTTCTCTTATGAGACAGGCTCCACCGTACTCGAACATCTGAATTTCGATGTAAAGGCAGGGCAGAGCATAGCCCTTGTCGGCCCCACAGGAGCCGGAAAGACCACGATCGTGAACCTGATATCCCGATTCTATGACCTGACCGGGGGCAAGGTGCTTATAGATGACAATGACATCTCGGAAGTCACGCTGCATTCCCTGCGCAGTCAGATGGGCATAATGCTCCAGGACAGCTTCATATTCAGCGGTACCATAATGGATAATCTGCTGTACGGTCGACTTGACGCCACCGAGGAGGAAGTAAAGGAAGCCTGCAGAGTCGTCGGCATACATGACTATATCTGCACACTGAAGGACGGTTATTATACCAGGGTAAGCGAGCGAGGAGCAGGGCTCTCACAGGGGCAGAAGCAGCTTATCGCTCTTGCGCGTACGATACTTTCCGATCCTAAGATACTCGTGCTGGACGAAGCCACTTCCTCAATAGACGCCAAGACCGAGCGCAAGCTCCAGAACGGTCTCAATCACCTGCTGAAAGGCCGCACCTCCTTCATCATCGCACACCGCCTTTCCACTATCCGAAACTGTGACCGTATCATGTATGTCTCTGACAAGGGAATAACAGAAAGCGGCACCCACGATGAGCTGATAGCCAAGCGCGGCGATTATTACAAGCTCTACACCGCGCAGGCGGTATAATACCGGAACAGGATTTACTGACGATTATATTATCCGTCAGCAGTCCTGCATAAAAAACAGCGCAGAACCATTCATCAGAGGTTCTGCGCGTTTTTTATCTCTTTGTCTTCTGTGATGCTGTTATGTACTTTCCGGTGTTTGTGTCGAGTTCGGAGATGATCTTCGCGATGAAGTCTCTCGGCTCGGTGAAACCGCCCTGCACCCACTGTGCCATTACGGCTATGCAGCCCTGTGCGCGGTAACAGGTCTGAAAGCGCAGCTTGTCACCGTTGGGGTCGGAGTTCTGCTTCTCCGCTTCTAACTGACGGTAAAGGCCTTCCATGCATTTGGCGAACTTTTCCCGGAGCTGTCCGGTGCTGTTGGGGCTGAATATCATTCTGAATACCGGGCGGTTTTCATCGACATACTCTATGAGATGCGAGAAGAATTTTTCCGGCGGCAGTTCTTCCAGCCGCAGAACAAGAAGCCCGAGTTCCACAAGCACATCCTGTTCTATCTTATCGTAAAGATCATACACATCGAGATAATGCTTGTAAAAAGTGACTCTGTTCACGTCTGCCTTGTCGGCTATTTCCTGAACGGTAACTTTGTGCAGCTCCTTTGTAGCAAGAAGCTCCGCGAGCGCGTCGCAGAGAGCTTTGCGTGTTTTGAGCGTCCGGCGGTCTGTACGTTTTTCAGCCATTATGTTCTCCTTGTTCCTGTAGTCCGGTTACTTTATCGTTTTTAAGTAAAGATCGAAATAATCGGATTTATTTACGTCGTTTATAAGAGTTACGTTATAATCGAAGTCGTTCTTCACAGCGTCATAGGTGAAGCCATTCTGATAAAATATGACCTGTGCTATGGTCTCGCCGGGGTCGGCAATGCAGCTTCCGTGGCACTGTATTGTTTTATTTGTGAATCCGTTGTAAACTGCACACATCATAGCAAGTGTGTCGCAGTTCATTACCGAATCGGCGGAGCCGTTGGAGGCGTAGAACTCGCGCAGCTTCGAGAATGAGGCTGTTACGAATCTGCCGATATCGCCCGATTTTTCAAGCTCTGCAAACTGTGCGTTGGTCCACTGAGCTTCGCCGTCGCACATATCAAGTCCCACGACGGTTACATTAAGACCGGAATCAAGCATCACTTTATAGGCGGCGGGATCAGCATACACGTTGAATTCCGCTACCGGGGAGGCATTGCCGACACCGAGACCTGCCGTTCCCATGGACCAGATCATCTTCACGTTCTTCATGGTCTCCGGATCGCGTTCGATAGCCTTTGCGATGTTCGTTGCCGGACCTATGGCGATTATCTCCAGTTCTCCCGGATAGGCGGCCGCCGTTTCAATGATAAAGTCAATGGCATCTTTTTCCTCTGCCTTGCGCTTCGGGGATATTAGTCCCGCATCTCCCATTCCGTCACTGCCGAAAACGCTGAATGCTTCTATCTTCTTGCCGGCGTAGTTCTCTGCCGAGCCTTTGTAGACAGGCGCGTCCGAGCCCGCGATCTCCAGCGCCATGAGCGCATTGGCGGCGGACTGCTCCAGACCGACGTTTCCGACGAGCACGGTCACGCCGAGTATGTCAAGATTGCCGCTCTTTGCAGCGAGAATGAGCGCCGAGGCATCGTCCGCGCCGGTATCTGTGTCAATAATGACCTTACGGGTCGGCGCCAGCGTGTATTCCGCAGCAGGTTTGTTCTCCTGCGCCGGTGTATTGCTCTGTGCAGGCTTGTCTTCCTGTTTGGCACAGCCGCAGAGTGCGCTGCCGACCATCAATGCCGTAAGCAATAACGATATTATCTTTCTTTTCTTCATTTTTTTACCATTTCTCTGTTTTTATATTTTTATTATATCACAATCCGTCCCGGACTTCAATGATTTTCGCTCAATTGACATAATTTTTTTGTGTTACTCCGTCATATCCCAAGGTTTTATCATCGAAAAGCCCTTGCTTTTCAGGCGCGATTGTGGTATAATCACATTGTGTAAACAATTACCTATCCGCATCTGCGGAGCTCAGAACCAACATCATTCAAAACAGGAGGGCATATTTATGAGGATTCTTGTCACGGGAGGCGCGGGCTATATCGGTTCGCATACAGTCGTTTCGCTTCTGGATAACGGCTATGAGGCAGTTGTAGTCGATAACCTGGTCAATTCTTCAAAGAAGAGCATAGAGCGCGTGGAGCAGATCACCGGGAAAAAGGTGACATTCTACGAAGCCGATACTCTTGACCGTAAAGCTATGGACGAAATTCTCGACAAGGAAAAGATCGATGCCTGCATTCATTTCGCCGGGCTCAAGGCTGTCGGCGAATCTGTGAAAAAACCCTGGGAATACTATGAAAACAATATTCAGGGGACGCTGGTGCTGGTCGATGCGCTGAGAAGACACGGCGTTAAGAACATTATCTTCTCCTCCTCGGCTACTGTCTACGGTGAGCCGGAATTCATCCCGATAACCGAACAGTGCCCGAAGAAGTCCTGCACCAATCCCTACGGCTGGACTAAATCCATGCTGGAGCAGATACTTTCGGACATACAGAAAGCCGATCCCGAATGGAACGTGATACTTCTGCGCTACTTCAATCCTATCGGCGCTCACAAATCCGGTCTTATAGGCGAGGATCCCAACGGCATACCGAATAACCTCATGCCCTACATCACGCAGGTGGCGGTCGGGAAGCTGAAAGAACTAGGCGTATTCGGCAACGACTACGATACCGTTGACGGAACAGGCGTCCGCGATTATATCCATGTTGTCGATCTCGCTGACGGCCATGTTAAGGCTCTGGACAAGATCAAGGAGAACTGCGGCCTGAAGATATACAACCTCGGCACCGGCAACGGCGTCAGCGTTCTGCAGCTCGTGAAGGCTTTCGAAGAGTCCACGGGGCAGAAGATACCGTATTCCATAAAGCCGCGCCGCGCCGGAGACATAGCGACCTGCTACGCTTCCGCGGAGCTGGCGGAAAAAGAACTCGGCTGGAAGGCAAAGTACGGAATAAAGGAAATGTGCGAGGATTCGTGGCGCTGGCAGTCATCCAACCCGAACGGCTACCGCGACTGAGGACGTATGAAGAGCATACTTCTTATTACCGCAAAATTTTTTGAGAGCACATCCGCGACTTCGGTATGTGTGAGAAATCTTGCCGACGAGTTCGCGGCCAGGGGATTTCATGTATATGTCATAAACGACTCGGACAAGCCTGGCATCATGTACGATGACAACGGAATGACAGTCATCGGTGTGAAGAGATCTGCGTTTTCCGCTGCGATAGAAAGGCTTGAGGGACGGAACGGCTTATGCAATTTGCTGATACTCGGGCTGAGGGTGCTGCACGGGCTGGCGTTCGGACTTGTTTATCCCGATTCGTCCCCTGTGCGCAGCGGCAAGGTATATAAAAAAGCCGCAGAACTTGTCAGACAGCATGGCATATCCTGTGTGACCGGTTTCTACCGGCCTTATGAGCCGATAAAAGCCGCGCTGAAGCTGAAAAGGAATTTCCCGGAAATGTTCGTGTCCTGTTGGCACATGGATCTTCTGCTGTCTCCGTACACCGGGAACAAGCTGGAGCACGGCTTTAAGCTGCGACGTTCGCAAAAGGCAGTCGGACGGGAACTGGAAACCCTTGATCTGCTGCTCCTGCCCCACTCGGCGGAAGGTACGGTGCCGGACGCGGAGAATGTGAAATTTACGGACTTCCCTGTGTATAAGGACGCTTCCGGCGCTGATGAATGTGAAGTGCCTTTCAACGGTGAGCTCATAAATTTATCATACTAATAAAGCGTGAGTGCGAGG
>JAEEJW010000010.1 GCA_016282095.1 Ruminiclostridium sp.
ATCCATATATTTCTCCTATTTTACTAATTTCTTTTTTGATTTCTTCCCTTATCTCCTCGTCCATGATCTCCACATTCGTTCCATACTGCATCGCCCAGTGAACGATCATGAAAGGAGAGGTCTTAACGTTTACCAGATCATATTTGTTGCCTTTGTCGTCTTCTCCGGCATCTCTGATCTTTTCATAATGATCTCCGAACCAGTCATGCAGGATCGTGTAATCATCATTTCTGATCTTTATGCAGATATCTCTCGGTTCGTCATAAGCCATATTGAGATGCTCCGCCATATACTTCTCCGGATCCCAATAAGCATTACATATCGGAGTGCAGTCATAAGCGCTTATTTCAATCGGGATCTCCCTGCCGGTATCATC
The DNA here is from genome assembly GCA_016282095.1 of Ruminiclostridium sp. Classification (GTDB taxonomy): domain Bacteria; phylum Bacillota; class Clostridia; order Oscillospirales; family Ruminococcaceae; genus Ruminiclostridium_E. Next base: position 377 of record JAEEJW010000010.1, read on the forward strand.
TTTCAGTATCTCAACGTCTGACATAAGATCTATGCGGTAGTGCCAGATACGCTTATCACCCTTTTTCAGTCCTATACAGTAGTAATTATCGTGATAAACAACCAGATGATACGGACTTAATATGTGCGTATAATCGGATTTTGGGATCATCTTATGATCTTCGGTATATTGATTGAATTTAAAGCTGATCTGCACAAGATTATTGACGGCATATTGGATAGTCTTAAGATTATGTACAAAGTGACTCTTTTCTTGGGGACGTCTCGTACTGAATCTTCCATGTACTGCCTTCGGATTAAACTTTATCTCTTTATCACAGAACGGTGTATTATAATATACACTTGCGGTCGAAACAAGTTTTTTCACCAGAACACTCTTTTCATTTGCGTCCAGCATATCCGAAAAGCAGACAAGCTGAATGAGTCTGTCGAGTTCATCATTGGTGAATATGTGAGAGAACCAAAAGTTTGTTATAGAATCAGCTTTCGTTCCCTTTTCCTTATTGAGCTTTTTCTTTATCCTATCTTCCTTATACCCATCATATTTGATCCTGTATTCATCTTCATTATCTTCAGAATATTCCAATGGATCAAGTTCGGTTATTATCTCCTCGATCGTTTTGGTTATCGTATTATCGGATTCAATGCCACTTTTCGAGTCATATTTTGTACCATATTTTGCAACTCTGTACAACCTGAGGAGATCAGAAAAGTCTTCCTTTGACAGCTGATGATTTTCATCAGTCATAAGTTTCAGTATGCTAAGATACTGTAAACCACGTCTCTCTGCTGAATACTCTTTGATTTCAGATGCCTCATCAACATACACTCCGGGCTTACCGTATAAGCTCCTTGCCATGGCCGTCGGGATTGTATTTCCTTTGTCATCTTCGATATATACCCTTTTAATAGCCGCCTTTACTCTTCTTCCTTTTTCATTCAGATTAATCCCAAGCGAATTAATGTAAAAATCCAGTTCATCGGATATTTCTTCATCAATAAAAGATGTCGCGTATGTCAGAAATTTTCCTTTATCAGGATCAAAGCGCTTCAGTGCCGAAATGAATCCTTTCCATCCAGCCTGAAACAGATCCTGCTCCATTTCACACTTTACGTTCTCTTTAAGATTCATACCTCTGAGCTTTTGCCAAGCGCGTTCATGCACATAGTTCCTGAAGTTTTCATAAACAAGTCCCCATGCCTTTTCGTCACCGGATTTTATTTTGATGATAAGTTCTCTGATTTGTTCTTCAGACAAATATTCCATATAATGCTGCCTCCTTGTTATCTGCTGTCCACCGATCAGATTTAAGAATAACACCTTCGTTCGTCCGACAAAAGGTAATGATAATCGCATACTGTCCTATACCATGTGGAAGTACCTCTTCACACAGTAAGCAATAGCTAAAATACATACGAAAATAGCCGAGCTATATTTTAGCTCGGCTATTTGATGCCACGCAAGCTATAGGGCGTGAGTGGTTTGGAGCTGGCGAACGGACTTGAACCCCCGACCTGCGCATTACGAATGCGCTGCTCTACCGACTGAGCTACGCCAGCATATTAAATTGTGAAAATTTTGTAAGGCTACGTTTTTGAATCCGGCTGATGCGTCGCTTTATCACTACTCCGAGACCTGCGCATTACGAATGCGCTGCTCTACCGACTGAGCTACACCAGCATATTAAATTGTGAAAATTTTGTAAGGCTACATCCGGCTGATGTCGCTTTATAACCGGTCCGAGACCCGCGCATTACGAATGCGCTGCTCTACCGACTGAGCTACACCAGCATATTAAATTGTAAAAATTTGTAAAGTCTACGTTTTGATCCGAGCAAATTCAGCACGGCATCGTGCCGTGGCTGCTGCTTTATAACCGGTCCGCGGCTTTTCGGCGCAACTGAACCGAACCGGCGGCGCATTGCTTTATTTTCTGCTCTCCGCATACCCGTTAACAAACGTTTTTCCGGAATCATAAGCGAGTATTTCATCGCCGGTCAGATCCCCTTTTCCGTCATAACGGTAATACCTTCCGCTGTCGGCCGTGAATTCGATAACGCAGTAATCCTCGTCGTCGATCCCCTTCGGATAATACTTTTCATCGCCGTCATTCCACAGCAGCTCTTTGTATTCACGGTCGGAACGAACTGTCGATTTCCCGTAAAGACATACGCCTTCAAAACTTGCATCATCGAAGAAATAAAGGCATGAATTTCCGTTTTTCATCAGGCTATGGACGTGCTGTGAGCTTGTATTTGTCGAAATAAGATGACCGCCTATTCCTTTGTGCCATACGCAGAAGACCCTGCGGACATTCTGCCTGCCGTTTTCATCGGTATAGCCTAACACGGCGAAAAGAGACCGGTCTATGATGTCCTTTATCTCATCTTTTGTCATTCGGAACTCCCACAATATCTTGTGTCAACATCAAAACAAATCAATAAATATTGTTAAAAGGTATTGCAAAAAGAATGAAAATGTGATAAAATAGTATAGGTAATTACGCCTACTCTATCTATTATACACATTTTTCGGATTTTGTCAAGAGAGGTTTTGAAAAATGAGCCTTAAAAATAAAATTTTTCATGTGATACTGCGCGTTCTCTGCGCCGTATTCCTTGTACTTGCTCTGTTCTTCGGAGTAACGGCTGTCGTGTATTCCACAGGCGGAGGAACTCCGAATATTTTCGGTACCAACGTCTACCTGCTGAAGACCGACGCTTTCGGATTTCTGAAAAACGGCACCGCAGTCATAGCGAAGCAGGTACCCAGTTCCGAGATACAGCCCCCCAATGTCGTTATTTTCAAGCTTGAAAACGGCAGACCGGCCCTTGCGCAGGTGCTCAATTCCGAGCTCTCGGACGGTGTGTACAGCTTCCGGGTACTGACGGAGAACGACTCCGAGATCACACTGACCCAGAGCCAGATAGTCGCCAAAGGAATGAGTTATTCCGACCTGTGGGGTGCTCTCATCGGCTTCGCTGTTTCGCCCGTGGGCATACTGCTGATAGCAATAACCCCGAGTATCATAATGGTGCTGCTGGAGATAGCAAAATTCGCGGCGAAGATCATGCCACAGCCCGAGATAGAACCGGTCAGGAAGCAGTATGAAACACCCACCTACACTCCCGGCGAAGATCGCGTGTCACGCGGAACGAGGGCTTCGGCGCAGGCTGTCCGGGCATACCGCAATTCCACACTTGACGGCAGCATAGGCATTTATGATACTGCCATCAGCGAGACCGTTCCGCAGAAGCGCACTCCCACACAGGAACTTCCCGCCCGCCGGAACAACGCGCAGGAGTCGCCGCTTTTCATAAGCCCCACAGCAAAACCTCAGCGTCCTCCGCAGCCTGCTCCCCGCAATAATAACCGTCCGCTGTCACAGAAGAAGCTCGACGCGGCTATTGAAGCCACCAAAGCCGAACATGAAATGGACAACATGAACAAGATACGCGAGCAGGTCGTGAACGATATCAAGAAGACCCGCGGTGCGGCTATAGCTGCCGAAAAGGAATTTGAGATACGCGAAAAGAGCATACTGACACAGGCACAGCGCCCCAGCGATCTCAAACGCACTGCGGTCATAGGCGAGCTCTCCAGGAACCGTACTGCCACGATCACGCAGGCGGCTGCGCGTACAGCCAGCCAGTCAAGGCCCAGACCCGAACAGACTGCCGAGCGTCCGCTGCTGCGGCAGCCCGGCTCCGAACGTAAGCCTGCCGAACAGCCTGCAGCTCCGCGGCGTCCTGCGCTGCGGCTCACTCCGGAGGAGCCGGTCAAGCAGTATGTTCCACGGTCAGGCAGCACCGGTACGACGTCGTCTATCCCTCGTCTCGATGCACTTCTGAAAGAGGATGCTGATGAGCCTTATAACATAGATGATATCCTCGCAGGCCTTGACCGCAGACGCGGCTGACAGCGCCGTTCCTCTATACGCTGTCAATACATCTTTAGCATTAAAAAACTGCTCCTTTTTATACCGACAAAAGGAGCAGTTTTCTTTTTAATTTAACAGCGGAGCGTTCAAAGTTTTTAAAAGTGAGGCGGGGAAAACCATTTTCAAAAAAGTTTCTCCCGGTCCCGAACGCAGCGGCTTCAGTGCGCCAGCGCCGGATCAAGGCTGGGCTTCGACAATAACCACGTCGTCCTCGGGAGGCTCTGTGGTATCGGCAGATTCTGCGGTAGTCTCGGCGGCAGTGGAGCCGCGGATAACGAAATCGGAGCTTATGGGATTTTCGTTGATCTCTGTAAACGGCGTAGTCCTGCGGACGGTGTTTATGAGCCAGTTGATCCGCGACACGTTATTCCATTCAAGAGACTGTCCCTTTTCCACGACCACAACGCCGTTGGCATTTCTTATCTCGCCGGTGAATATCTTCGCATTTCCGGATTTGATGTAATTATAATATTTCGAGCAGATTGTACCGGTGCCGGTTTTTGACATGGGGCTGAATTCGACCATTCTCACCATGCCGGAGGCGATGTCACCCGCGTATTTTGACGGGTGGAAGTTGTCGTTCATTACCGAACGCACCTTGTCAACGATATGTGTGCTGAAATTGAAGTGGAAAGCGGTCAGATAATCGTCCGGGGCAAGCTCCGGGATATTTGCGGCGTTGCCTATCAGTTTCACGCCTCTGCCCGCGGCGTATCTTATCGGGAGATCCGACTCCATGTAGGACATGATCACATCACAACCCTGCGTTATCAGGTCGTCGACCGCCGAACGGATTTCGGCTTCATTGTTCGACCATGCCCAGTCCACGCGGACATCGGTCTGAGCCGCAAGTATCTCCGCCGCTCCGAGGCAGAAAGCGTCGAGAACGCCGTAGGCGTTGTACTCGCCCGGGTCCGCGATAATGCCGATCTTGTTGGTGACCGTATTATGGGCGGCAGCCATGCCTGTTACGGCTGCGGTCTGGTACAGCTCGCCGCCGAAGCACGTTACGTTCGATGAAGAGTTTTCGCCGCCGAAACTGATGTAGGTCGTACCGTTGAGTGTCCTTGCTTCGCGGTCAACAGAATTGGCAAATTTATGGCTGCATGACACGATTATGGTACAGCCTGCCTCCTGAAGCAGCCGCACCGCTTCAGGGAAATCCGCCACCAGTACGTTCTCGATGTAGCAGGTGTCGATTCCGAGGGATTTCTTTATCTGCGCCCGGGCAGCCTCAAACATCAGGTTCGTGGTGCTTCCTTCAACGGAGCCGCTGTAAACGAATCCCACTTTATGAATTATTTTCTCCGGTTCGGGGAGCTTTTCGTACTCATACTGAGGGTTTCCGCTTTCGTCGGTAACTATCGCGCCCATATCGTCGGTGACGAGTATTGTTTCCAGCGGCACCTCGGTGTATGCCGGATTACCGTCCGCGTCGGTGATGAGGTCGCCGTATTCGTCCGTCATCGTGACGCTCTTCATCGGGATCTCTTCTTCGGGTTCGGAATTGCATCCTGTCAGTGTGAATATCATCGCCGCGGCAGCGAACGCTGCTGCGAGTATTTTCAGTCTGGTTTTTATTGCAGTCATTTTTAGTCTCCCTTCGGATAAAACTGCATGAGCTTACGGCGCGCGGAGCCTGTGACCCCGATAATATCAAGGTCTGATCTCCTTCCAGCAGCCGTGGGTCTATGCGATAATTATAGCACATTATCGCCAAAAAAGCAATAGGGGAGCGGAGCAGAAATATAAATGAATACAAATTGTCTCGCTCGGCTGACAGAATGATTTTTTTCTCCTTGTATTTCTGCAATTCTGAAATGACTTCGGGATTGATGTGCAGACATTGAATTATTTCAATGTCTTTCAGGGCTGCAATGCCGCAAAATATGTAGAATTTAACAAAAAAAGCGGTTTTGTCTTGATTTTGGCGGCCGTATGATATATAATATATAGTATATTTTTTGCAGTACATTATCTGTACATAAGCCGTACAGAGATGTGACCGATGCGAGAGGGGCCGATGAGAAAAAGAAGCCTCTCCGGAATGGTCTGTTTTATATATCATCTGTAACGATCGGCTCAGATCCGGAAGGAATAATTATTGTATGAAGAAAAAACTGCTGATACAGGTAGGGATAGCCGCATCACTGTTCCTTGCGGCAGTGCTGATAGCTGTGGAGGCCGTGCTTTACACAAGCGCGGAGAAGGTCTACCTGACCGCAAAGAATGAAATGATCGGGCGCGATCTTAATGTAATGTATTCTGATATCTGTGAAACGGAGTCGGCGGCCTCGCTGATCGAATACTGGCAGAACAATCCGGATAAGATCAGGGGAGGATTCACGCAGGAGGAGAACGACAGCCTGGAAAAGCTCTGGGCGAGCGATTTTGACAGCGCGGAATGGAATAACATCGAAAATGGCTTTGACCAGCTTGCTGAGACCGAACCGGCCTATCAGCATATGCTGGCGGATGACTTCTATCTTTACCTGGTGAATTCCCTGCATTACAGGCTGATACAATTCGGGTATGAAAGAGTTTACCTTGCCGATATAAGCGATAAGAGTGACGGAACTGTTTTCATTGCGGCAAGCGCAGAAGAGACCGGGGAAGACCGCATCGAGCGCACCCGGTTCGGCTCAAACCCGATATTTGATATAAGGGGCACCAACGCGGCCGGAAAGCTGCGCGGCGGCGCGGCAGGCGATATCGCGTATGATGTGGTGAACTTTACAAACGGAACCCCTCTTTACGCGGGATATATACTTGTCGCAGCCAAGGACGGACACTGTTACGCTCTGTGCTTACTATACGACTGGAGCGAATTCAGTTACCGACTGAACAACTCGGTGCTGCCCTCAGTCCTTGTAAGTGCGCTGCTTATAGTCGTTGCGAATGTACTGCTGATAAGTTTCCTGTATGTGCGCTCCATACGTCCTGTGACCCAGATACAGAAGAATGTCCGCGAATACACCGATACCAAGAACTCGGAGCGCATCATCAGCGAGTTGTCGCGGATAACCGCGAAGAACGAGTTCGGTGAGCTTGCCGCCGATGTTTCGCGCCTTGCCGATGAGATAGAGCACTATACCTCGGAGATAGCCCGGTTCGCAAGTGAAAAGGAACGCACAGCCGCCGAGCTTGATCTTGCTTCGCGCATACAGCTCTCTGCGCTCCCCTCGGAATTTCCGGCTTTTCCCGACCGCTCCGAGTTCGATCTGTTCGCGTCCATGAGTCCCGCAAAGGAAGTCGGCGGGGATTTCTATGATTTCTTCATGATCGACAGCGATCATCTCGCTCTTGTTATCGCGGACGTTTCCGGAAAGGGAGTACCGGCAGCACTGTTCATGATGGCTTCAAAGATACTGCTGAACGATAAAGCGATACTCGGCGGCTCGCCGGCGGAGATACTCGGTTTTGTGAACGAGCGCATCTGCTCGGGCAACAACGACAGTATGTTTGTGACCGTGTGGCTCGGAATACTTGAGATAAGCACCGGTAAACTCACCTGCAGCAATGCCGGTCATGAATATCCCGTCTTAAAAAAAGCCGGCAGGGATTATGAACTGTTCAGGGACGCACATTCTCCCGCTGTCGGCGTGGTATCCGGCATACGTTATAAGGATTATGAGATCAGTTTAGAACCTGGCGATACGCTGTTTGTTTACACCGACGGAGTCCCGGAGGCGACAGATGCCGGAAACGAGCTTTTTGGAACCGACAGACTTTTAGATGCACTGAATTCTGCCGGGGACGTTTTCCCGAGGGAACTGCTCCATGCTGTAAGGTCGGCGGTCGATGATTTTGTGGGCGAGGCTCCGCAGTTCGACGATATGACTATGCTGGCGCTGAGGTACTTCGGATAAGGAAAAAAGGGGTGTTACACCATTGATATGGATAATAAATAACTGCGCTCTGCTGATAGCCGGAACTGTAGCGGGCGTTATGGGGATAAGTTTCTATATGCGGAACAGGGGTTCCGCAGGGAATATAAGGTACTATATGCTTTTCTACGGTGTATTCTCCGCGCTGTGGTGCCTTAGCTATGCGTCTCTCGGGGTCTCGACAGACCTGTCGTTCTGTGCGGGTATACGCACCGTTGGCCTGATCGCGATAGACGCCTTCCTGATAAATGAAACTTTCCTTGCTACGGAGATGGTCGGGGGATCAAAGAAACCTGCGTGGTTCATACGGATCGCCGCGTGTATGTATGCTGTGGCAGATGTTATTATATATTCCCATGAGGATGTGGATATCTTTGTCCGCGAGGACGGCTATACACGGTGGTTTGCCAATCCGGAAATGAAGTTCAACCGCACATTCCACAATATATATGAGATCGCTATGTTCCTGATGCTTTTCGTTCACGCACTGATCTGGCTGAAAAGGACAAAACTGAAGCGTTCCCGGAAATTCCTTGGAATACTTATCGTGGCGAACTTCTCCATTCTTTTCTTCACAATTCCGGACACGGTATTCCCGGCGCTGGGGCTTCCCGGTATCGCCACTTCCGGTATCGGCGGTGCGGTCTGCACTATCGTAATGTGGTACGGTGCTATCGTTCTCAACTCCTTCGATGTCAGCGTCGGCAATATCACACAGCGTCTTTTCAACTTCATTGAGGCGGGCGTCATCGTGTTTGATACAAACCGCCATATCGCGATAATGAACGCCTATGCGGAGAACTGCCTGTCCGGCGGAAAAAACAAGGAACTCCATGATCTGTTCAGCATCAGCGAACCGGATATAGATACCATGTTCGAAAAAGGAGCGAACGAGATATATTCCACCCGTCTGTGGGACAAGAAAGGCGAGAAAGCGTATTCGGTCAAGCTCAATTCCGTCAAGGATACATACGGTGAACCCTATTGTGTGCTTATGGTATTCGCGGACATCACGGAAGAGCTTGAACTTGCGGATAAGTTTGCCATTGCGAGCCATGCCAAGAGCCAGTTCCTCGCGCAGATGTCCCATGAGATCAGAACTCCTATCAATGCCGTTCTCGGTATGAATGAGATGATACTCCGGGAATCAACGGACAATGATATCCTCGAATATGCTGCGAATATAGATTCTGCCGGAAACACACTGCTTTCTCTTATCAACAGTATTCTTGATTTTTCAAAGATCGAAGACGGCAAAATGGAGCTGGTGCCGGTAAAATATGACACCGCGTCTCTTATAAACGATCTGTACCATTCTATAATACAGCGTGCTGACGCAAAAGGCCTTGCTTTCGTTATAGATGCGGACGAAAATCTTCCCTGTATGCTTTTCGGTGATGATGTAAGAGTTTCTCAGGTGATAATGAACCTGCTCACAAATGCGGTAAAATACACGGAAAAGGGAACAGTCACCCTCACAGTTTCAATAGCGGAGATGAACGAAAAGACCGTTAAGCTGCATATATCGGTGAAAGATACAGGCATAGGTATAAAGCCCGAAGACCTGGGCAGACTGTTTGAATCCTTCGAAAGGCTTGATGAGATACGCAACCGCAATATAGAGGGAACAGGCCTCGGTATGTCCATTGTATCCAGCCTGCTGAAAATGATGGGCAGTGAGCTGATGGTCAAGAGCAAGTACAACGCGGGCTCTGAGTTCTATTTCGTGCTGGAGCAGGGCATAGCTGACAGCACACCCATAGGCAATCTCCGCGAGAGGATGAATAAACGGACGGAGCGCAAGAGTAACGCTGACGTGATAAGCGCGCCGGGTGCCCGCATACTTCTGGTGGACGACAATGAAATGAACCTGAAAGTCGCCAGAAATCTGCTTAAACTGTGCAGTATCAAGCCGGATATGGCTTCTTCCGGTGCTGAAGCGATAGAATACATGAGACACAACACATACGATATCGTATTTCTCGACCACATGATGCCGAAAATGGACGGTATCGAAACGCTCCGGAAAATGAAAAGCGAGGATCTTGTCCCGGATAACACGGCTGTTGTGGCGCTTACCGCGAATGCGGTCGTAGGCGCAAGAGAGATGTATCTCAAAGATGGCTTTAAGGATTATCTTTCCAAACCTATGGAAGTAAAGACTCTTGTTGAGAAGCTGAAAAAGTATCTGCCGGAAAGTGCGTACCTGAAAAGCAACGAGACTGCAGCGGCAAAAGCCGGAACCGGGATCCCGGAAATATCATCGGCGGACGGCGACGAGATAATGGAGTTTGCTCCGGAAGAGAACTCCGGAGGTTCCGGCGGGGCAGTTTACGACAAGGAAAAGCTCAGTGCGGCGGGTATCGGCGTATCGGTCGGTCTTGATTATTCCGGAAATGACGAAGAGCTGTATGCAGAGATCCTTGGTGAATTTGCGGCATCCTGCGGTGATAAGATAAAAGCGCTGGACGAGCTTCTGGAAAAAGAGGACTGGAAAACTTATGAGATAAAGGTTCACGCCCTGAAAAGCAACGCAAGAATGATCGGCGCAGAAGCTCTTGCAGTCCGTGCGCTGAAGCTTGAAGAGGCGGCGAAGAACGGTGACATCGCATATATCAGGTCAAACCATGCTTCCTTTGCTGCTGAGAGCGAAAAGACTGTAAAAGCGATAACGGAAAGCCGCGAAGAATAATATAAACAAAACTGCTCCTTTCAATTACGAAAGGAGCAGTTATTTTGTGCTTTGCGGCGCGGTCCCCGCACCCGATCCGCCTGTTACATTCTGCAACGAGGTGGGTTTCAGCCTCGCAGTCCGGAGTAGGAGTACACATGGTCGAATCTGCAAGGCAAAGCGATTTGTTTAGGGATCCAAACCCTTTTTAAAGGGTTTGGCCGCCGGAGGCAACTCAAGCGGAGCGCCTCTGGCTTTCGGCCTCGGGCGAAGCGATCAATACATACCGCCCATGCCGCCCATACCGCCGGCAGGAGCAGCGGGAGTTTCTTCCTTGATGTCTGTTACGAGACTTTCTGTTGTGAGTACCATAGCGGCAACGGAAGCAGCGTTCTGAAGTGCGGAGCGTGTAACCTTTGCAGGGTCAACGATACCAGCCTTGAGCATATCGGTGTACTCGCCCTTGTAAGCATCGAAGCCGTAGGTCTTTCTGATCTTGGCGTCAGCCTTGCGGATATTCTCGATGATAACGGAGCCTTCAAGACCTGCGTTTGCAGCGATCTGACGAACGGGTTCTTCGAGAGCGCGGAGAACGATCTTTGCGCCTGTCTTTTCGTCGCCTTCGAGCGTAGTGATCAGCTTCTCAACGGGAGCCATAGCGTTGATGAGAGCGGTTCCGCCGCCGGGAACGATACCCTCTTCAACGGCAGCCTTTGTAGCTGCGAGAGCGTCCTCGATGCGGAGCTTCTTTTCCTTCATCTCGATCTCGGTTGCAGCGCCGACCTTGATGACAGCTACGCCGCCTGCGAGCTTTGCGAGTCTTTCCTGGAGCTTTTCCTTATCGAAATCGCTTGTTGTGGTCTCGAGAGCTGTTCTGATCTGGCTTACTCTGTCCTTGATAGCGGCCTTCTTGCCTGCGCCGTCAACGATAGTTGTATTTTCCTTTGTTACCTTGACCTGCTTTGCTGTACCGAGCATATCAACGGTAGCGTCAGCAAGCTCGATGCCGAGGTCGCTGGTTATTACCTGACCGCCTGTGAGCACCGCGATATCCTGGAGCATTTCCTTGCGTCTGTCGCCGAAGCCCGGAGCCTTGACAGCAACGCAGTTGAATGTGCCTCTCAGCTTGTTTACGATGATAGTTGTGAGAGCCTCGCCCTCGATATCCTCCGCGATGATGAGGAGCTTCTTGCCTGTCTTTACGATCTGCTCGAGGAGCGGCAGGAGATCCTGTATAGCGGAGATCTTCTTGTCTGTGATGAGGATATAAGGATCGTCGAGCTCTGCGATCATCTTATCCATATCTGTAGCCATGTAGGGAGAGATGTAACCTCTGTCGAACTGCATACCCTCAACTACTTCGCTGTATGTGTCTGCTGTCTTGCTCTCTTCGATAGTGATAACGCCGTCTGCGGACACCTTATCCATAGCTTCCGCGATCAGCTTGCCGACGATCTCGCTGCTGGAGGAAACAGTAGCAACTCTTGCGATGTCGTCGCTGTTCTTAACCTTCTGAGAGGTCTTTTCGATCTCCTTGACTGCGGCATCAACTGCCTTTTCGATACCGTTCTTTATTACCATGGGGTTAGCGCCTGCTGCAACGTTCTTCATTCCCTCACGAACGATAGCCTGTGCGAGCAGTGTAGCTGTTGTTGTACCGTCACCGGCAGCGTCGTTGGTCTTTGTGGAAACTTCCTTTACGAGCTGTGCGCCCATATTCTCGAAGGGATCCTCGAGGTCTATCTCCTTGGCGATGGTAACGCCGTCGTTTGTGATCAGCGGAGCGCCGAACTTCTTGTCGAGAACTACGTTTCTGCCCTTCGGGCCGAGTGTTATCTTGACTGTATCCGCGAGCTTGTCGATACCTGCCTGTAAAGCCTTGCGGGCATCTTCACCGTAAATTATCTGCTTTGCCATAATCGTGTTCTTCCTTTCGTTTGTTTTACTTAACTATTGCGAGGATATCGCTCTGACGGACTATTGTGTATTTCTCGCCGTCAACCTTGACTTCGGTGCCGGAGTACTTGCTTGTGAGCACCTTGTCGCCCTTCTTGACTTCCATCTTCACTTCTTTGCCGTCAACCACGCCGCCGGGGCCAACTTCGATGACCTGTGCGATCTGGGGCTTTTCCTGTGCGGAGCTTGTGAGAATGATGCCGCCCTTTGTTGTTTCCTCTGCTTCGAGGAACTTGAGGACTACTCTGTCTGCTAATGGAGTTATTTTCATTTCTATTACCTCCTGTGGTAAAATAAAATTATAAACTTTTATCGTCCGGAATTAGCACTTTGCTGTTCCGAGTGTTAGCACTCTTTTATCCTGAGTGCTAACCGATAATCATATTATAGTCTTTTGGCATGGAAAAATCAAGTGTTTTTTTTGGATTTTAACATTTTTGTGCTGTTACACAATAATACTGCACAAATCATACATATAATTTGTGCAGTATTTACAATTCTTGTTATAATTTCCCGCCCTTTGCGCCTTTGGACCCTCCGAAAGATGCATTTTCGAGAATGTTCGTGTCGAACGAGAAGTTTATGGACTTATTTTCACGGGCGCGCTTGAGAGCAAGATCAACGAGCCTGTCAAGCATATCGCCGTAATGAAGTCCCACGGGCTCCCAGAGGTAGAACGCAAGGCTGCCCGGAATGGTGTTTATCTCGTTCAGATATATCTTTCCCGTTGATTTGTCCAGCATGAAGTCGATGCGGGCAACGCCTCCGCAGCCCAGCGCCTGGAACGCTTTCACTGCCATGGTGCGCACTTCCTCGCGCTGTTCGGGTTTGATGTCCGCGGGTATCCTGCGTTTCAGCGAAGCCATGCCGGACTTGCCGCCGGAGGACTTCGTTCCGCCTACATACTTATCCTGATAGGAAAGGATCTCATCATTTGCGACGGGCTCCTCACATTCGCTGGCTTCGGCGTGCTCATAGTCGCCAAGTACCGCACAGTTGATCTCTTTCAGTTCGGTTATTGCATCCTCGACAAGCACCTTCATAGCAAATGTGAACGCGTAGTCCAGAGCGTCAAGCAGTTCGTCACGGTTCCTGGCCTTGCGTATGCCGACGCTGGAGCCGAGGTTCACGGGCTTCACGATGACGGGGTAGTGTGTTCTGCTTTCGATGCGCTCTGTCACAGAAGCCTGCTCTCTCGTGAATTCCTTGATATTTATGACTGTTCCGGGAAGAACGGGGATGCCGTTGTCCGCGAACACGCACTTCATGACGTATTTATCCATGCCGACGGCAGAGGACAGCACATCGCAGCCCGCATACGGCACTCCCAGGGTCTGGAGATAGCCCTGAAGCGCTCCGTCTTCGACATTTGTGCCGTGAACTATCGGCAGTGCTACGTCTATGACAGCGGCGATGTTATTGCCGAATTTCTTCATCGGGTAATGCAGGAGCTCCACGGTTCCGCTGTTCCCGACAGGCAGAACACGCTCGCTTTCCTTCAGCAGGGCAGGTATGTTCTTGTAGGCCTCGATCTTACCGATGTTTTCACCGATGTAGAATTCGGTGTTCTTGGTTATGTAGACCGGGATTATCTCATATTTCTCCTTGTTCAGCGAGCGGCAGGCCTGAAGTGCGGATATTACGGACACCTCATGCTCAACGCTCTTTCCTCCGAAGAATACGCCTAATCTTATCTTCATATCATATATCCTTTCTTTTGTTATGTATTATCAATTATTTAAAGTAGTGATATCCGGTACTTCTATTTTTATGTCCGGAACTGTCGGAACAACTATCTCGGGGATCTCTATGGGTGTCATGCTTATAGAGTAGGTCAGATCGATGCGATGCGTGGTGACTGTGGCTTTTCCGGTATCCGGTTCCTTATTTTTTTCCTTTGATTCACTCTCACTGGCAATTAGCGCCAGTATAATGAGCAGAACTGCTGTTATAATAAGAAACATAAAAGAGATAACGCAGCCTTTTGCTGACGTTTTCGTACCGGAATTGCGCAGCTGCTCGTTTTCGATACGGAGCCGTTCGTTTTCGAGTTCTCTCTGCTGCATGAAGAGCTCGTCGGCTTTATCGAGCTTTTCTTTTTCGGTCAGGACTTCCTTATCCCTGGAATATATACCGCCGCAGCTGGGGCAGGTATCGTACTGGTCGGTATCGAATTGGGAACCGCAGTAATCACAATTAATCTTCATATTATTACTTCCTCAGCTTCTTTTTTCTTTAAATAGTACTGCCCGCCGGGTCTGCACGGCGAAGCGTCATCAGAAATTATCCGGCAGGTCATTTTCGAGCAGGATAACGCGCTCTCTGCCGGGCTGGATGGAATATGCGGCATTCATTGCTTCTTTCAGGTCCTTCGCCACAATTATATGGTTCTCCGGGAAGCCCTTTGCAAGCAAGCCTTCTTTGATCGGCGGAGCCTGACGCTCTCCCACGAGGATCGCTATATCACAGCAGGAGGACGCGTCCATGCCGAGTTCCTTGTTGAGCTGATATTCACGTTCACCGAGCTCTATCATGCCCGGAGTAGCTACGATGCGCAGGGCGTCGAACATCGACAGCGTTTTCAGAGCGGCACGGGCTCCGGCAGGGTTGGAATTGAATGCGTCGTCGATTATTGTTACTCCGTTTCCTTTGTCGAGTATCTCCATGCGGTGCGGAACAGCCTGGAGACGTTTCACGGCATATATCAGATCATTGAGCGGTATGCCCAGCTCATGGGAAACGGCTATGGCACCGAGTATGTTCTGTACGTTGTGTTCGCCGAGGAGCTTGGTGGAGAAGCGCATGGATTCGTCACCGTGATGCACTGTGAATTCGGTGCCTTTCGATGTCACGGTGATCTCGTCTGCCGTATAGTCGAAAGCTCCGCCGCTTATGCCGTAGGTTATTCTGTTCTTGTCTATATTCTTGTTCCTTATGTGCTCGTTGTCATAGTTCAGGAATACCATACCGTCGGTTATGCAGTCGGCTATCTCAAACTTCGTTTTTATGATGTTCTCCACCGAGCCGAAGGTCTCAAGATGCTGCTCTCCGATAGATGTGATTATCGAATGTTTCGGGTGTACGATATCGCAGATCTCCTTGATCTCGCCGACCTTTTTCGCGCCCATCTCGCAGAGGAATATCTCGTGGGTCGCGTTGAGGCTACCGCGTACTACCTTGACCACGCCCATTGTGGTGTTGTAGCTGCCCGGGGTCATCAGGACGTTGTACTTCACGGACAGCAGCTTTTCAAGGTAGAACTTGGTCGATGTCTTGCCGTAGCTTCCCGTAATGCCTATTACCGTGGTGTTCGGGAGCCCGTCGATTATGCGTTTTGCGTCCTTGATGTAGTAGTTGTTGACTGCCTTCTCTATCGGCTTGTTGATAAAATTCGAGAGCGGCGGCATCAATAAACAGAAGATAGGCAGCAGAGCAGCGGCTGCGAAGTAGAACTTCGATTCATACAGGAATACGAACGACAGCGAACATACGGCTCCGTATATTACCGCGGTGGTCACACACATACGGATCACCCGGGGCGTGAATACGAGCTTCTTCTTGACCGGCTTCTTCATGGCGACGGCACTGACTATCATGCCTGCGGCCATCAGCACGGAGCCTATATAGGGGAGCAGGTCGCACACAACGGTCATGATCACGTCCGTATCGTAATATGATCTGCTTGCCGCAAATACTGCGATGAACCAGAATGCTACGGGGAATACGACACGTTTTATGTAGTCGGAGCCGTTCTTTCTGTGCCATTCCATGTGTTCTTTAGTGTCGTAGGAATTGAGCTGGAACATATGCATGAAATGCACATAGTCGAGTGAAAATTTCACGAGCATAGCCGCATAGAACAAAATGTGAGCAAATACTGTCATAGTTATATCTCCAATGTTATATTGCAAGTCCGATGTATGCCGCCAGCACACGCATAAACAGGTATTGCTGGTCGATAAAGGCGAAATGTCCTGCGTTTTCGATAGTCACGAGAGCCGCCTGCGGCATCTCTTTTTCCATGCGCTGACCGTCCTCGATCGGCGTGGCGTCGTCGTTCCTGCCCCACATCAGCAGTGTCTCGGCCGTGCACTTCGGCAGCAGGGGCGACAAGTCCTCGTTCACGGTCTTTACAAGCACCTGACGCATCATCGGGGAAGCCGCCCTGTAATCGGCGGAGCCGTGCTTCATGCGCAGATTTTCCAGTGCTTTCGGGAACAGTGTCCTTACAGGCGCGGACGACAGAAATTTTTTGGCCTGCTGGTATTTCTTTGCTTTCTTCTTCGCGGCCGCAGAGGGTTCGTGGCGTATGCCGGCTGCACCGGTGAGCGCGATCCTGTTTATTTTCAGCGGGATATTTTCCCGTGCCATGAGTTTGAGGACTATGCGGCCTCCGAAGCTGTGCGCGAATATGAAAGTCTCGGTAATGCCGAGCTTTTCACAGAATTCCAGCACAAAGTCCGTGTACCCGTCCACGTCCCACGGTTCAGGCGGTTCCGGTGTCTGTCCGAATCCCGGCAGGTCGGGTGCGTAAACGTGGTACTTTTCCGCGAGAGTGTCTATTATCGGATCATACAGATTTATGCTCGTGCCCCAGCCCTGTAAAACGAGCGCGGCTTCGCCGTCACCGTTCTCGGTGTAGTGCACGGGTATACCTTTTATGTTTATTTCCATTATAAGTCTCCCTCTGAGAATCGCTCCCGATCCGTATGGTAATCCCTGCAGCTTGCAGACCCGGTCAGAAGTGCTCCTGTACCGGTTACTGCCATACAAAACATTATACATCGTTTATTATACACCCGCAGAGGGTACTTTGTCAAGAAAAAACGCCTTCGCACCTCATATTCCGAGGGGAAGGCGTTTCCGTTTCCTTATCAGCAGCTTTCCTTGCCGTCACCGTTCTTGTCAGTGGCCGCCGGCTGCTTGTTCTTCTTATTCTTGCCCATAAAAGCGTTCCTCCTTGGCCCGATACGGGTCCGAGGCTATTATGTGCATGATCCGTGTGATTATTCATCAGAACAACACAACCGACAGGAGCGCAAGTATCAGCGTCATGTCGGCGCCCTGACGGTACAGCAGCCATGCCAGTGCAAGCAGAAGCGCCGTATCGCCGTCAACGGCAGACCCGCCCGGCAGAGGTATGTCATTCATCTTCCGGCTCTTCGTCCGCCGTTTCGTCGTCTCTGTCCCGAAACTGCCCGGCATCGCCGTCCTCCGTCCCGCATGAGAAATCGGGGAAGTCCGTCGTATCCGGGTCGCCGCCTTCGTTCGCGAGTTTTCGCATGATCTCGGCGTTCCGGGTCATTTCTTCAAGAATGTCGGCTGCTTTCTTCATACCGTCATCTTTCGGCGTGTCCCTGAGCAGTTCGTCGGCAGTGTACACACCGTATTTGTCGTTCCCTGGCTCCGGCTCCGGCTCCGGTTCAGATTCGGGCTCCGGCTCCGGTGCAGATTCCGGCTCCGGTGCGGGTGCAGGCTCCGGAACGATCTCCTGAACGGACACGGACTCCGGCACGGATTCCGGAACAGGCTCCGGCTCCGGGGCAGCGGCAGGTGCCGAGCGCTTCACCATGTTCATTGCCGCATTCATGTACTCGCGCTGGCGGCGTTCAAGCTCTGCGGCCCCTATCTTCTCTTTCTTCCATTCCATAATATGACCTCCTTATGATAAAAGACCCGCGTCACGCAGCAGCGGGATAATACGCATCAGCTTCATCAGGCGGGCTGCACGGTCGAGCTTCGGGCGGTTCTCGGCTTTGAGCAGAGGCCTCAGCGCGGTGAGCAGGGCGGTGTTCGCGTCATTCCCGTTTATTCCGGACGCGATATCGAGTATTTTCAGCAGCATTTCCGGGTCGATGTCCCCGAAGATATCGGCGCTGTCGCTGTCACTGTCGTTTTCGCCGCCGGACAGGAGACTTCCCAGCAGCTCTGCGATATCGTTCATGTCCGCCACTGCGCTCACCTCCGGCAAGGCGGACTACCGGCCGCCGTGTTTCTTTCTCAGTTCTTCGGCATATCTGCTGTCTTTCAGTGCGCTGTCGAGTTTCTGACCGTCCGCGCCGCTCATATACTTCTTTATCGCGGCCGTATCACCGCTTTTCAGAGCCTCCCGCAGCTTATCCTCGGGCATGCCGAGCTGCCGGCTCGCGGTCTTTATCAGAGCCTCTGTGTTGATTTTCATGTCTATCCCCCCTTTCATAAGATATGAAACGTTTTCTGTAATTATTCTGAAACTTTATTAGTCGGTTTTGACAAAAACGGTATGTAAAACACAGATATGTGTAAATATTTTTCAAAAACATTTGACTTGACGGCCGATAGATGCTATAATAGAATACGGAAAAATATAAAGCCCGCGGGGCGGAACTGGAGGACAGCATGAAGATAGTCGTAGTTTCCGATACGAATAAGGATTATCACAAGTACAAATCCGTTGTTGAGAAGAACCTCGACGCGGATATGATCATTCACCTCGGAGACGGTGAGCATGAATTTGCCGATGTTAAGAACGAATACCCGGATATGAAGTTCTACTATGTCGGCGGCGAATGTGATTACGGTCAGCATAAGATGCTCGAGGTCATCGAGGCCGAGGGTTACCGCATACTCTGCATACACGGCCATGAGCACAACGTTCAGGGTACCCTTGACGCAGTTATCGGTGAAGCCAAGCAGCATGGCTGCAAAGTCGCTCTCTACGGACATACTCATATGTACCGCACGGAATGCATCGACGGCATTTATATAATGAACCCCGGCGCGATCGACTCGCCCCGCGGCAAGAACAAGCCTTCCTACGGTGTTCTTACCATTGACGGCTCCGGCAAGCTCACTATGAATATCGTTGCCATCAAATAATTATATTACTTTTTATCCCATAAGGTTACAAAAAATGGAAAGAAATAACAGACCCTATATCATCTGCCTGAAATTCGGCACATGGAGGAACGAACTCTGGTTCTCGGCTCCCGACGATGAAACTACCGGGAAGGAATGGGACAAAGCGATAGCGGAGCTCCCAGAGGTCAGCGCCCGCTGTGTCAATTCCAACGAATTCATGTCAGCAGCCGTCGATCACTTCGAAGAACGCGGCTTTACAAGGATACGCCGCTGATGCTGCGTACCGTAACTGTCGGGAAAAATTCCGCGGGACAGCGTATCGACCGTTTCCTGCAAAAAGCATTTCCCGCTATGTCACAGGGCATCATCTGCCGCCTTATCCGGAAAAAGGACATAAAGGTCGGCGGAAAGCGCACCGAGCCTGCCTATAAGCTGTGCGAGGGTGATGTCGTTACCGTGTACGCTCCGGATACGCTGCTGGACGAAAAGCCCGCAGAACACGGCTTCATGGACGCTGCGGACGGGATCTCCGTTATTTACGAGGACGAGAATATCCTGCTGGCCGACAAGGCTCCCGGACTTCTTGTTCACGAGGACGACGGCGGCAGCGGCGATACCCTTATAGACCGCATAAAGAAGTACCTTTATACGAAAGGCGAATATTCTCCGGAGGACGAACAGTGCTTCGCTCCGGCGCTCTGTAACCGCATAGACCGCAATACCGGCGGCATAGTGATCGCAGCGAAGAATGCCGAAAGTCTGCGCATACTCAATCAGAAGATACGCGACAGGGAGCTGACAAAGCTCTATCTCTGCGCTGTATGCGGTGTTCCCGAACCCCGTGAAGCGGAGCTGAAAGCCTATCTCTTCAAGGACAGCGCGGAAAACAAGGTCATAATATCGGACAGAAAGACTCCGGAAAACCGTACCATTGTCACGAAATACCGCGTACTTGAAGTCAATTCAGCGGGCGACAGCCTTCTGGAAGTCGATCTTATCACAGGGCGCACCCACCAGATACGCGCACACCTGGCATACAAAGGCCACCCTCTGCTTGGCGACGGCAAATACGGCTCGAACCGTGTGAACAGGGAAAAGGGCTATAAATATCAGGCATTGTACAGCTATAAGCTGAAATTCCGCTTCACCACGGACGCGGGCATACTTTCGTATCTTCACGGCAGGGAGTTTGAAGCGAAAAACGTATGGTTTCTCGATAAATTCAGAAAAGGCACCGAATAATGGTGCCTTTTTTTCATATAGTAATCACCGGAAGGTGATGTTTTTATGGACAAGAAGAAAGCCCGCGGAAACCACAATGAGTTCCCGTTGCGGGACGAAATGACAATGACCGGCACGGTCAGCGCGACGGACTGTACCGGGCTCGTTCCTGCCGGGAGCATTGACAGTGCCGAAGAAGCAGAGACAGCTGCTTCGCTCGGGACTGTTGAGAAGCCGATGTGCCCGGGGACTTCAGGAGACCGGCATAAAAAAGGTATTGTTTCCTGAACTGAACCGCTTTAGTCTGCTGGCTGTACGCTGCATTCAAAAACGGACGGGTTTACGATTTATGAACGCAAAAACTGCTCCTTTTAGCTAACAAAAGGAGCAGATATTTTTATTTTTTTGATTTCCTGACCTCGAAAAGACGTACTGATTAACGAATCTGCAAGGCGAAGCGATTAGTTTTAGGGTCCAGCCCTTTTTCAAAAGGGCTGGCCGCCGGAGGCACTCGAGCGTTAGCGACTCTCTTCCCACTCAAGCGCCAGCGACTCTCTTCTCCCCAAGCGTCAGCTATTACTTAAGCACGCTCTCGGCGAAATCGGCGAGGACATTGCCGGCGCTTTCGATGTTGCCGGAGTCGCCGAGCTGGGAGAAGGCGGGGTTTATCGGTATCTGTGCTACATTTTCTATGCCGAACTTCTTTGCGGTGTCCTCAATGTGGCTGTTTCCGTAGATATAGTGCTTTTTGCCGCACTGATCACACTCGAACCAGCTCATATTCTCGACTATGCCAAGAACCGGAACTTTCATCAACGCTGCCATGTTGACAGCTTTTTCAACGATCATACCGACGAGCTCCTGCGGGCTTGTAACGACGATGATGCCGTCAACGGGCAGGGACTGGAATACCGTAAGCGGCACGTCGCCTGTTCCGGGAGGCATATCCACGAACATATAATCTACCTTATCCCAGATGCAGTCCGACCAGAACTGCTTTATAACGCCCGCGATAACCGGGCCGCGCCATACTACGGGATCTGTGTCGTGTTCAAGAAGCAGGTTCACCGACATTACGCGTATGCCGGAAGCGGTCTGCGAAGGCAGGAGAGCATCCTCTGTGCCCTGCGCGCGGTCACGGAGACCGAACAGTCTCGGTATCGACGGACCCGTTACGTCAGCGTCAAGTATGGCAGTGTTGAAGCCCTTTCTGCGGGACGCGTTCGCCATGAGAGCAGTCACAAGGGACTTGCCGACGCCGCCCTTGCCGGATACCACGGCGATGACCTTCTTTACATCAGAAAGCGCATTCTGCGGCGCAAGCAGACTTTCCGCAGTGCGCTCGGAGCAGTTTGCTCCGCAGGTCTCACAGTTGTGTGTACATTCACTCATTATAGTTTCCTCCGTTTGTATCATTTATCTCATTTATCTCCCGGATATCATCGTACATTCCCGAAAGAGCATTGTCAAGCTCCTCGTCGGAGAGCCGCAGTTTCATATCTGCTCCCGTGTTCACAGGTACGGGCATCTCCGGTTCGTGAACTGTGCGGGAACGCTGAA
The DNA here is from genome assembly GCA_016282095.1 of Ruminiclostridium sp. Classification (GTDB taxonomy): domain Bacteria; phylum Bacillota; class Clostridia; order Oscillospirales; family Ruminococcaceae; genus Ruminiclostridium_E. The sequence goes on from JAEEJW010000010.1 coordinate 22,452, forward strand.
CCGCACCGGTGGCGGCCAGCATCATTTTTGACGGCATCACTTTGGCAGCGGCAGCAGCCAGCTTGCCGTATACCGTGGGTACGATTATGAGCTGTCCGTCAAACATCTTGTCCAGAGCGTATTCGGCAGCTTCCATTTCATCGAGTCCTTCCACCGCGAACTCCGCACCTGCGACATCATTGAACTCTGTCTTTACAGGCCCCGGACAGAACGCGCCGATATAAACGTTCGATTTCTGCAAGCGCAGCTCCTCATATATAGCTTTGGTGAGCTGCAATACATAATTCTTCGATGCATAGTACGATGAGAACCACGGCCCGGCGAGGAATCCCGCCAGCGACGCCACGTTCAGTATATAGCCGTGACCGCGCTTCACGAACTTCTGTAAATACAGCTTCGTCAGTATGTGTACAGCTTTGATGTTCACATCGATCATTTCCAGCTCGCGGTCAAGATCGGTCTCGGTGAACTTGCCGAATACGCCGAAACCCGCGCTGTTGATGAGAATGTCTATGTTTACGCGCTCCGTTTCTTCAACAAGGCGCTTGCATTCGTCCGGGTCAGACAGGTCGTGGCAGAGTACCTTTGCCTTTATGCCGTATTTTTCGGTAAGTTCCTGTTTCAGCTCAACAAGTCTCGGTCTGCGGCGCGCCACAAGAACAAGATTGAAGCCGCGTTTCGCAAGTATCTTTGCGAACGAACGCCCGAGTCCCGAGCTTGCGCCGGTGATAAGTGCTATCATTTATACTCCTCCTGTTATATCGTTTTCCTTTTTTATCAGTTCAATGAGTGCATAAAGGTCGGTCAGAGCCGACAGTTTCCCGCAGAGACCGCGGTATTTCGCAGCGCCCGTCATACCTTTCAGATAGAAGGAAGCCTGAGCCCGTGCCTGCTTCATTCCGGTGTTTTCTCCGTTGCAGGATACGAGCAGCTCAATGTGCTCCCGCATTACTGCAAGCCGTTCCGCAAGAGTCGGTGCAGGCTGTTTGTCTCTGCCCTCATAATGATCGTCAATGTCACGGAACAGCCACGGATTGCCGCAGGCTCCCCGCCCTATCATGGCAAGGTCGCATCCCGTGTCACGGTACATAGCCTCGCAGCTTTCTATGCTGTCAATGTCGCCGTTGCCGATGACCGGTATCTTCACGGTCTGCTTCACCCGTGCGATCACCTCGCGGTCGGCTTTCCCCGCATACATCTGCGTTTTCGTGCGTGCATGAACGGCAACTGCCGCCGCTCCGCAATCCTCGGCAATGTGCGCTATCTCGCAGGCGTTGATGTGCTCCGCGTCCCAGCCCGCTCTTATCTTAACGGTAACAGGTACGTGGGCGGCCTTTACCAGCGCAGTGACCATTTCGCCGAACAGTTTCGGGTTCTTCATCAGCGCGCTGCCGGAGCCGTTGCCCGCGACTTTCGGAACAGGGCAGCCCGCATTCAGGTCGATTATGTCCGGCTCATACCGTTCGGCTATGGCCACAGACTTCGCGGCAAACTCCGGCTCACAGCCGAAAAGCTGTACGGCAGCGGGACGCTCGATATCTGTTAAAGCCAGCAGTTCGGCGCTTTTGCGGTCACTGTAGCACAGACCCTTGCTGCTAACCATTTCTCCGACGCAGTACGCCGCGCCGAAACGCTTCATGACCGTGCGGAAAGCGGTATCTGCCACACCTGCCATGGGCGCGAGAGCCGCTGTCTTCTTTATTCTGACATTTCCAATCGTAATATATTCCATTCAGTAAATAATTCTTCCTATCACGGCATTGGAGACCGGAAAGCCCTCCGCCGTCAGATTTACGCCGTTTTTCGTTATGTTCACCAGTTCCGGCGGCAGCTTCGCGGCGTTCCTGCGCAGCTCGTCCGCCTTGCCGAAGCGTCCGGCTTCATCGAAGGTGATACCTTCGGTGAGACGCAGTTTCAGCATCGCGTATTCCTCCCATCCGCCCGGGTTTTCGTCGGTAACGGAAGTCTGCTGTATGTCGGAAGCGGTAAATGCCCCGATATCAGGCGGTACACTGAAGCGCCTTCCTTTATAATAAGAATGTGCCGCGGCGCCTATGCCGATATATTCCTTGCATCGCCAGTATTTAAGATTATGCCTGCATTCATATCCCGGAATGGAGAAATTGCTGACTTCATACTGCGCAAACCCGAGTCCGGCGAGTTCTCTGACTGTAAATAAATACAGGTCCGCAGTCCTGTCATCGTCCGGGAGGGATATATCCTGCCGTGCAAACGGCGTATTTTCTTCAATTTTGAGTATATATGCCGAAATATGTTTCGCCCCGTACTCTTTCAGCGCCGAGGCTGTTCCGGAGATACTGCTTTCGTTCTGCCCGGGCAGGCCAATCATCATATCCGCGGAGATGTTACCGATGCCGGCGGCGTTCAGGTTTGTGAAAGCTGCCTGCACCTGCGCGGGAGTATGGCGTCTGCCGAGGAACGAGAGCTCATTCCTGTTCATTGACTGCACACCGAGGGATACCCGGTTCACGCCTGCGGAAGCAAGCCTTTTCGCGATATCCGGCGTAACTGCGCAGGGGTTGGCCTCGACGGTGACCTCGGCATTCCCGGTGATATCCGCTGCTTTCAGGATCTTTCCGATATACTCATAGAGCAGAACGGGGGTACCGCCGCCGAAGTAGACGGTATCGTATTTTTTGCTGTAATGCCGGATATTGCGGATCACAGCCTCTGCGTATTCCTGTGCTGCTCTGCGGCTGTACTGTACGGAATAGAAATCGCAGTACGGGCATTTCGACAAGCAAAACGGAATATGAATATATAAACCTATCATAAAGCTGTTTTTCTAAAAATGGCACTTATTAACGGGTCTGCAAGGCGAAGCGATTGAAGTTTTTGGTCAAGCTTTTTTCAAAAAGCTTGCCGCCGGTAAAAGCAGGATGCTTTTAGTTGTTCGCCAAAAGCGCGCACGATGCGCGCATCAAAGCGAACAACAGCACTCGAGCGCAAGCGACCTCTTACTCATCGTCGAGTTTCAATACGGCCATAAACGCCTCCTGCGGTACTTCGACGGAGCCGAGCTGGCGCATACGCTTCTTACCCTCTTTCTGTTTTTCGAGGAGCTTCTTCTTACGGGTGATATCGCCGCCGTAGCACTTGGCGAGTACGTCCTTGCGCATGGCTTTGATCGTCTCGCGGGCGATGATCTTGCCGCCGACGGCTGCCTGCACGGGGACCTCGAAGAGCTGGCGCGGTATGTGCTCTTTCAGGCGCTCGGTTATTTTGCGGGCGCGGGGGTAGGCGCTGTCCGCAAAGACGATGAACGACAGCGCGTCCACGATGTCACCGTTGAGGAGGATGTCGAGCTTGACGAGCTTTGAAGGCACGAAGCCCTTGAATTCATAGTCATAGCTTGCGTAACCGCGGGTGCGGGATTTGAGTGCGTCGAAGAAATCATATACTATTTCGTTGAGCGGCAGGTCGTAGTGCAGATCAACGCGGGTCTTGTCGATATACTTCATATCCTTGAAAACGCCGCGGCGCTGCTGACAAAGCTCCATGATATTACCCACATAGTCCGAGGGCGCGTAGACGTGCGCCTCTACCATAGGTTCGTAGGCCTGCTTTATCTCCGACGGATCGGGGAAGTTCATGGGATTGTCTATGAATATCGTTTCGCCGCTCATCCTATCTATCTTGTAGACAACAGAGGGCGCGGTGGTTATCAGATCGAGATTGTATTCGCGCTCCAGACGCTCCTGTATTATCTCCATGTGCAGGAGACCGAGAAATCCGCAGCGGAAACCTAATCCCAGTGCTATGGATGTTTCGGGTTCGAAAGTCAGGGACGCGTCGTTGAGACGCAGCTTTTCCAGCGCGTCGCGCAGGTCGCCGTATTTTGAGCCGTCAGCAGGGTAGACGCCGCTGAATACCATGGGATTGACACTTCGGTAGCCTGCGAGAGGCTCGTCGGCAGGCATATCGCATCTTGTGACCGTGTCGCCCACCTTGGTGTCTCCGATAGACTTGATCGACGCGGCAATATAGCCGACTTCGCCTGCGCGGAGCTCTTCCGCCGGAACAAGCTCGGTAGCACCCATATAGCCGACTTCGACAACCTGGAATTCCGCCTTTGTCGCCATCATGCGTATGCGGTCGCCTGCGCGCACCGAGCCTTCCTTGACGCGCACATATACGATAACGCCCTTATAGCTGTCGTAGTAGCTGTCGAATATCAGCGCCTTCAAAGGAGCATCGGGATCACCTTTCGGAGCCGGGATAGCGCTGACTATCTTCTCCATGACTTCCTTTATGTTTATGCCCATTTTTGCGGATATGAGGGGTGCGTCGTCGGCGGGTATGCCGATGACGTCCTCGATCTCCGCTTTCACCTCGTCGGGGTGAGCGGAGGGCAGATCTATCTTGTTTATGACCGGAACGACTTCAAGGTCCTGCTCCACCGCAAGGTAGGTGTTGGCAAGGGTCTGCGCCTCGATGCCCTGTGATGCGTCCACAATCAGTATCGCGCCTTCGCAGGCGTTCAGGGAGCGGGACACTTCATAGTTGAAATCGACGTGGCCGGGAGTGTCGATAAGATTGAAAACATAGGTATTCCCGTCGTCCGCCTTGTAGTTCAGGCGCACGGCGCGGGCTTTTATGGTTATTCCGCGTTCGCGCTCCAGCTCCATGTTGTCGAGGAGCTGTTCTTCCATATCCCGGGCTGCCACAGTGCTGGTCTGTTCCAGTATGCGGTCGGCAAGGGTGGACTTGCCGTGGTCGATATGGGCGATTATGCAGAAGTTGCGTATCTCGTCAAGGTAGTTCTTATCTGACATATTTATCTCAATCCTTCATATAACGTACATTAATAGGCCTGTTATCTGCCAACTCCGGTGATATGTGAAATAACCATTATATTATATCACAAATTCCCCCGTTTTGCAAGCATTTTCACGCGCCGATAATAATATCCGCGAGCTGGAAGCCGAGTATGCCGGCTATGCATATCACGCTTCCTGCAAGGTTGAGACCCGTAGGACGCGTACTCTTGCTGAAAAGCCCGATTATGAAAATGACTATCAGTATCATCGGCGGTATGAACGAGAAGTTGGTCAGGCTTTCGGCTGCTACGGCATTCTCGCCCATGAGTCCGAATGCGTTAGGTATCTTGCAGAGTACGACTATTAAAAGGCCTTTCATGTGCTCGGGGCTTTCCTTCGGTATGCGCCAGGGCTTAGCGGCAGGCAGCATGACCGCTGCCAGCACGATGAGCGCGAACAGCAGCGTCAGTGTCGATGATATGTATGGTTCAGCCCACTTCATCACGAATCCGTATCCGAAGCGCGCTGCAAGATAAAGCAACAGCGGCAGGGCGATCTTTTTGTAATTGACCTTGCCGCGTCCGGATATGGCTATCATGGCGAGACCGGCGGTGGTCAGAACAATGAACAGTATTTTCAGCGGGTCGGGTGAGAAACCGTACATCACTGCGTCGGTAAAATAGGACACGAACAGCAGTATACCGACCCACGCCTTCAGTTCGAAGGCCGACATATCTTCAAGTATGCGGGCGCTCATACCGAATTCGAGGTATTTTGACAGTGCGATGAGAAGTATGCAGACTACCGCCTGCCATGTGAATGTGAGCGTCCTGTCCGCCCACGGGAGCAGCAGCGCGAGGAACGGTGCGGTTCCAGCTGCCATGAGGAAAGTCAACTGGGCGCCGTTATATTTAGCCTTGCTGACCGCGTATTTGTCGTTGAGTGAGGTCAGGGTGTATATTCCCACTACTGCGAGCATAAGAAGCATTTCAGTATCACCTTCTGGGATTATCCGTTTATTTGCATAAAGCTGAAAGACATTATAACATAAGAGTGACAGATTTGCAAGCGTATTTTATATAGAAATCGTTTTATTTGGGATGTATATTTGTGCGGAATTGCCATAGGAAATTTCAAAAAGAATGATGACAAATCGTGAATTTTATGATATAATAAATTGGAATGTGTAAAAACACACAAAGTTGTCCGAAATGTAAAAATGTGAAGAACATGAAAGGAATGGTACAGACTATGCCGGCAAGTATAGTAGTAGGAACACAGTGGGGCGACGAGGGAAAGGGTAAGATAATTGACATCATCGCTTCCCGTGCGGATGTTGTGGTGCGCTCACAGGGCGGCAACAACGCGGGACATACCGTAGTTAACAACGGAGAGACTTATAAACTCCACCTTATCCCGTCGGGAATACTCTATAAAGAAACCCTTTGCTGCATCGGAGCGGGTGTTGTGCTCGACCCCAAGGATTTCATCGGAGAGCTTGACAGCCTCGGTGCAAGAGGAGTGAGCTTCGATAACCTGAAGGTGGACCCCAGGGCTCACGTTATAATGCCGTGGCACATAACTCTCGACGGACTTTCCGAGCAGTTCCGCGGCAACAGCGATATCGGTACGACAAAGCGCGGCATAGGTCCCACATATATGGATAAGTACGAGCGCTGCGGCATCAGAGTGTATGATCTCATACACCCCGAGGTGTTCGCGGAGAAGGCCCGCTCCACCGGCAAGCTCAAGAATGCTATAATCACCAAGGTCTACGGCGGTGAAGCACTCGATATTGAAGCTATAATCAAGGAATACACCGAGTACGGCAAGCGCATCGCCAAGTATGTTGACGACGTTTCCGTAATAGTTTATGAGGCTGCGAAAGCAGGTAAGCAGATAATGTTCGAGGGAGCTCAGGCGACCCTGCTTGACATAGACTTCGGCACCTACCCTTATGTAACATCGTCGCATCCCGTATCCGCGGGCGTATGCGTCGGAACAGGCGTAGGCCCTATGATCATCAACGACATAATCGGCGTAGCAAAGGCCTACACCACAAGAGTAGGCAAGGGACCCTTCCCGACAGAGCTCAATGATGAGACAGGTGATCTTATCCGCAACCGCGGCGGCGAGTTCGGCACCACCACAGGCAGACCGAGAAGAACAGGCTGGTTCGATGCTGTTATTGTCCGTCATTCGGTACGCGTGAACGGCCTTTCAAAGATAGCTGTAAACAAGCTCGATACTCTCTGCGGTATCGGCGACCTTAAGATCTGCACGGCTTACAGAAAGCCCGACGGCAGCATCATAAAGGACTTCCCGCCAACACTTGAGGAGCTTGCGGACTGCGAGCCCGTTTACGAAACATTCCCGGGCTTTGCAGACGACATCTCGGGCTGCAAGTCGTTCGACGAGCTGCCGGAGCTCTGCAGGAAATATATCCTCAAACTCGAGGAACTCTGCGGCTGCAAGATAGCTATGGTAGGCATAGGTCCTGACAGAAGCCAGATACTCGAGAGATAAGCATGAATGTACTTTTTGTCGGTGATACGGTAGGCCAGAAAAGCGCCGAGCACCTTGTCTCACGGCTTCCGGAGCTTAAACGGCGGTATTCGGTCGATATGACGATAGTCAATGGCGAGAATTCCGCGGACGGCAACGGCATCACGCCATATTCGGCGAAGCTGCTGCTGGAGGGCGCTGATGTGATAACCACAGGCAACCACTGCTTCCGCCGCCGTGAAATGAACGAGATGTTCGAGGCTTCCGATGCGATAATCCGTCCCGCCAACTTCGGGGACACCGTAGGCCGCGGCCGGACAGTGTTCGATATGGGCAGGACGCGGGTCACTGTCATAAATCTTATCGGCATGGCATATATGGAGAGCTGCGACAATCCCTTTGGATGTGCGGACAGGATACTCGGAGAGACAGATACACCCGTAGTCATCGTTGACTTCCACGCAGAAGCCTCGTCGGAGAAAAAGGCTATGGGTTTCTACCTCGCAGGCCGCGTTTCGGCAGTCATCGGCACCCACACCCATGTGCAGACAGCTGACGAACAGATAATCGCAGGGCATACGGGCTATATCACTGACGTGGGTTATACCGGCGTAAGAGACTCTGTACTCGGCATCGACAAGGACGTGATAATAGCGCGGCTCACCACATATTATCCGCAGAAACACACATATCCGGACGGCGATATAATGATAAATGCCGTTCTGATGACAATAGATGAGAAAAACGGGAAATGCACTGCCATTGAACGTTTGAATATAATATGAAATAATCGGGAAAAATCAACGTGAGATCTGAGGGGAGGAATCGGAAATGGACGTTATCAAGGTATCTTCGCGAAGCGTGCCTAAGTCAGTTGCAGGTGCAATCTGCGCGGTAATACGCGGGGGCAGCGGCGCAACCGTCGAGGCAGTCGGAGCAGGGGCTGTAAATCAGGCTGTGAAGGCTGTGGCAGTTGCCCGGACTTTTCTGACCGAAGAGGGTATAGAACTTGTTTGTATGCCTGAGTTCGGTGAGTTTGAAGTAGCCGGCGAGACAAAGACCGGAATGAAATTCACGGTCGAAAAACGATAAAAAACCGATAGTCTGCGGTTTTCCGACGGTTACGTCGGAGGATCGCAGATTTATTTTCGGAAATGCTATTGACATAACCGGAAGGTTATGTTATAATACAGTAAATAATATTTACCCAAAGGAGGAATTTCCAATGGCATTGGTCGTAGAACATCTCTCCAAAAAATTCGGAGATCATGTCGCGGTCGAAGACCTGTCCTTCGAGATACCCGAGCCGGGCATATTCGCCTTCCTCGGCACGAACGGCGCAGGCAAGAGCACATCTATCCGTATGATACTCAATATGCTGACAAGAGACAGCGGAACGGTAACATGGAACGGCAGCCCTCTCGATGTTATGAAGGAGAAGATAGGCTACCTGGCGGAGGAGCGCGGACTTTACCCAAAATATAATATCCTCGAGCAGATGTATTACTTCTGTTCAATAAAGGGTATGAACAAAAAGGATTCGACGGCGGCGATAGATTACCTGTTCTCACGTCTGAAGATCGATGAGTACAGAAAAAAGAAAGCCGACCAGCTTTCAAAGGGCAACCAGCAGAAAGTTCAGCTTGCGGCGGCGCTTCTCAACAACCCCGAGATAATCATTCTCGACGAACCGCTCAGCGGTCTCGATCCCGTAAACGCCGATCTGTTCAAGAGTATAATCCGTGAAGAGCGTGACAAGGGCAAGTACATAATCATGTCATCGCATCAGATGGAGACTATCGAGGAATTCTGCGAAGACCTCGTTCTTCTGCACCGCGGCAAGGTCGTTATGCAGGGTAACCTGAACGACATCAAGCGTGAGCGCGGTCGTGAGAACCTGACCGTCAAGGCTGACAAGCCGATCGGAGACATTGCTGAAAAGTGCGGCCTGAAACTTGTCGAGGAGACACCAAACGGCTCGTATTTTAAGGTAAAATCCGAAGAAGATGCGCATACTATGCTTGCAGAGATGATGGCGCAGGGCATCGGAGTCATAAAGTTCGACCTGAGTGAGCCTTCACTGCACGAACTCTTTGTCGAAAAATGCGGAGGTGAAGTAAATGAAGACTAAAGGCTGGAAGGAAGTATTTGCGTTCACCTTCACGCAGCAGATAAAGACAAAATCCTTCATTATCGGTACAGTAGTGATTACCCTCATTGTGGCGCTCATGGCGGCGACGGCCAATATACTGCCCACATTCTTCCTGGATTCGGCGATGAGCGGTGAAGCGTCCCCGCTGGATTCCTTTACCGTAAGGACACTCTATCTCGACAATGAGACCGGGTACGCCTTCGATTTCACAAAGGCTCTTGAACCCATGGCTGTAACAATAAAGCCCGTAACAGCAGCCGAAGCCGACACAAAGGCAAACGAGCTCACAAATACCACAGAGCCGGCTATGCTTACCCGTCTGACTCTCGTCGATAATATGTTCGGTATCGATTCGCAGTACGCAGGCGGAGATTCCGGCGTTAAAAAGCCCGACTGTGAAGCGGTCACACAGGTTATCCAGAACAATGTACACGCACAGTTCCTTGTTCTTTCGGGACTGCCGGAAGATAAGCTTGCAACGGCGCTTTCCGGTGCGAATGTCAGCGTAAGCTGCGCAGGTGAGGAACCCGAGAGCATGATTGGCTCACTCGTCAAGACTTTCGTGCCTATGATCTCCTCCATAATCCTGTTCATATTCATCTTCTCGTACAGCCAGCTCGTAGCGCAGGCTATCGCGATAGAAAAAGCCTCCCGTATAGTTGAGTATCTGCTCACCTCTATAAAACCTCTTGCCCTCATTATAGGAAAAGTCATAGCGATGTGCACGGTATCGCTCATGCAGTTCCTTATCATCGGCGCCGGCGGAGCGCTGGGCTTCCTTATTTCGATGCCCTTCGGAATATTCTCGAAGGTCGGCAAGCTTGTCGAGGCAGCCGGAGGCGCAGCTCTTACGGGCAACGGCCTTGAAGCGCAGAACATCCTCGATGAGATCGGAAAGGCATTCTCTCACGTTGATGCTATGGCTCTTGTTGTGATGATACTCACATTCGTGTTCGGTTTCCTGCTGTATGCCGGAATGGCGGGTCTCGCAGGCGCGAGCGTCAGCAAAATGGAAGA
>JAEEJW010000097.1 GCA_016282095.1 Ruminiclostridium sp.
ATGAGTGAAATAATCGATCGATTTGAATATGACGGGAAACACTACTATTTCCCCTATGCGCTTACACCCACGGAATACGGTGTGACATACTGTTCAAAAGAAATAGAGGAACTCGGACTTGCCGACCCTATGGATCTGTATTTCAGCGGTGAGTGGGACTGGAATGCATTCGAGGATATCATGCTCCGCTGGAAGGACTCCAATCCGGAGAAGTACCCGATGTCATGGCCGGGGACATTCGGTGCGCAGCTTGCCGCTACCACAGGCGTTCCGGTCATTGAAATGAAAGACAGCAGGATCGTCAACAACATGAAAAGCGCAAATGTGGTCAGAGCCATGGAATTCATAGAAAAGCTCTACCGCGAGGACATTTTCTGGGACGGCTGGCACGGACCGGACGGGCTCGATTCATGGACCGGCACACTGTTCTTTGTAATGCCGCTGGACTGGGCGCTTCCCTGCGGTCAGGAAATATGGTTCAAGAATAAATTCGAGGGTGAGATACGCACAGTCCCGATGCCCCGTGACCCGGAGTCGGACACATACTATATGACGGGAGCTACCTCGGGATATGTCGTTCCGTCGGGTGCAACTAATGTTCAGGGCGCGGTGTCATATATACTCGCGTCAAGAATGTACGCAAATGATCCGGAGATCGTAAATTCCGAGCGCGAGAAGAAAATGTATGACGGCGGATACTTCTACATCAAGTGTCCGGAGTGCAAGCACCAGTTTGACAGCGAACGCGGCGAGGCCGGTGAGACCTGCCCCGAATGCGGCACAACGCGCAAACCCAAGTGGAAACTCACCTATTCGCCCGAACAGATGCAGATATATGATGACCTTGTCGATCCCTCGAAGTTCACCTATGTCTTCTCATGCCACGGAGGCTTCGGTCAGGATATGATCAATATTATGGATGAGGTATTCAATGCGCCTATTACCCGGGGCGACACATATAATTATGTGATCTCCGAAAATTACGGCATTATCGAGAGCACTCTTGACGAATACCGCGGAGCAATAGAAGGCTGACACGCTCCGGCCGCACGGACAATGCTATGACACCACAGTATATCCGCACTATATGAAAAAAGCCGCAGTTCCGGGAACCTTCCGGGCTGCGGCTTTTTTTGCGTCCGTTCCGCCGGGCAGGAGTTCTTTGCTTTATTGAACCGTCCGATAGTTTTATACCGGGTTTTCAGAAAAAATCGGCTCACTCCCTTGACAAGTCAACAGTTGAGTTTTTTCGCCGCAAGCATCTTTTATTATAGCTGAAACCAGCATGGCTTACGTCGGCACAGTGTCGGAAGTATCTTCCGTTTCCTGCGCCTATTGCATTTTCCGCATAAATATGTTATAGTATTGTATGATCAGTCTGTAAAATAATGAGGGAACAAATGGAACTCCGATTACTGCAATACTTTCTCACCGTCGTTCGTGAGGAAAACATATCAAGAGCCGCCGAAGTGCTTCATGTGACACAGCCTACACTCAGCCGTCAGATGAAGGAACTTGAGGACGAGCTCCACACAACACTGTTCATCAGAGGCAGGCGGCTTGCGCTTACCGATTCCGGCGTGATGCTCCGCAGGCGGGCCGAAGAAGTCGTGTCACTCATGAACAAGATAGACAGCGAATTCCGCGAGCAGGAAGAGATCAGCGGAGTCATTTCCGTGGGCAGCGGAGGGCTGAAAGCCGCAAGCGTCCTTCCGGAACTTATCGGGCATTTCCGCGAGCGCTATCCGCTTGTGAGCTTTGAAATAATCACGGGGACTGCCGACCGCATCAAGGAAATGCTTGAACACGGTCTCCTTGATTTCGGATTTCTGCTGGAGCCTGTCGATATGGAGAAGTTCGATTATCTGCGCCTTCCGACCAAGGAAGTGTGGGGTGTTCTTTTCCCTGCCGCTCACCCGCTTGCTTCCGAAAAAGCCATAACGCGCCGGCAGCTGAAGGAGCTCCCGCTTGCAGTCACGAGCCGTACCGCCCTGCGCGGCGAGATCGAGGAATGGCTGAAATATCCCGTTTCGGATCTCGATATCGTGACGACCTTCAATCTGATCGATAATGTAGCACTGCTTGCGGAACGGGATATAGTCTGTGTTCTGGCAGTCGAAGGTGCGGTGGATATGCTGGATCCGGCACGATTTGCGTTCAGGCCGCTGACTCCGGAGCTTTCTATGACCTCGGTGCTTGCCTGGAAGAAGCTGAGCCCGTATTCGGGAGCGGCCGGCAAATTCCTCGAATATATCAGAACTATACATTACGGGCATACCGAAGTATAAAATATAAGTATTTTACATATTAAGAATAATATGCTATAATGAGTACAGACACAAAGAGCTGTGCTCATTTTCATTTTCCGGAGGTGATCCTATGAAAGTGACGATAACCGGAATGTCCGATAAGGAAGTCGCCTGTCTGCTGAAAAGCTCCGGAATGACCGAAGCAGAGACGGAGGCATTTCTCAGGCGCTGTGAGAACAGCAGCAGTGCGGAAAAGGTGCGTATCCTGCGGAAAACAAGAACGGCTCTGCTGAACAGCATCCACGAAAAACAGGCCGTGCTCGACCGTCTCGACAATATGATATGGTATGAGGAACACGGAGGTGGATCATGAAAAAACTGGCGATACTTTTCCTTTCCTATGCGAGTGCTGTAATTTTCGCTGCCTGCGGGAACACGCAGAGTGACAGAAGCACGCAGAAATACTCTTCACAGGTGCCGCAGCAGACTGTTTCTGCCGACAAGCCTGCCGAAGAAAGCAGTTTATCCGGAAGTCAGGAAGTTCTGCCGGACGACGAGGTACAGGATATGAAACTGAAATTATCTGTCAACAATACCGGGCTTACCGCCACACTTGCCGACAGCACCGCCGCAAGAGAACTTGCGGAAAAGCTGAAAGCCGGACCGGTGACCGTTGCGCTGAACGAATACGGTGGATTTGAAAAGGTGGGCAGGCTGCCGTGGTCACTTACAAAGAGCGACAGGAACATTGCAGCGGAAGCCGGTGATATAATGCTCTACCAGGGAAACCAGATGACGATATTCTATAACCCCAATTCATGGAGCTATACGAAGCTCGGACATATTGACAACATCACGGGAGAAGAACTGGCCGATCTGTTCGGTGACGGAAACATCACCGTAACACTGTCATATTGAAACGGAGGTACATGAAATGAAAGACGAAATGCTGACATTAACACAGGAATGGGACAAGACTTTCCCGCAGTCAGGCAGGGTGGATCACAGGAAAGTGACATTCCACAACCGCTACGGCATCACTCTCGCTGCCGATATGTATATCCCGAAGAACGCCGGCGGGCAGCTCCCTGCGATAGCCGTCAGCGGACCCTTCGGCGCTGTCAAGGAGCAGTGCAGCGGTCTTTATGCCCAGACACTTGCGGAGCGCGGTTTCCTTACAATCGCCTTTGACCCGTCCTTCACGGGTGAAAGCGGCGGGCAGCCGAGATATATGGCTTCTCCCGACATAAACACCGAGGATTTTCAGGCAGCCGTTGACTTCCTCTCCGTGCAGGAAAACGTCGATGCCGGGCGTATCGGGATCTGCGGTATATGCGGCTGGGGCGGCCTTTCAATAAATGCTGCCGCTCTCGATACACGCATCAGGGCAACTGTCGCCGTTACGATGTACGATATGGCTCGTGTCAATGCCAACGGTTATTTCGACTCCGAGGACAGCGAAGAAAAGCGTTATGAAAAGAAGGCCGCCCTCAATGCCCAGCGCATCAGGGACTATAAGTCCGGCGAATACGCTCCCGGAGGCGGAGTTGTTGACCCTCTGCCCGAAGATGCGCCGTTCTTCGTCAAGGATTACTATGACTACTACAAGACAAAACGGGGCTATCATCCGCGTTCCCTCAATTCCAACAGCGGCTGGAACGTCACGGGCTGTATGTCCTTCATGAATCAGCCCATCAACACTTACTCCAACGAAATAAGAAGCGCAGTTCTGCTGATACACGGCGAAAAGGCTCACTCCTGCTATTTCTCAAAGGACGCTTACGCCGCTATGACAAAGAACAGCAGATATGCCGGCAACAAGCAGCTTATGATAATTTCCGACTGCGTTCATACCGATCTCTATGACGGCGGCGGCAAGAACGCGATCCCCTTTGACAAGATCGAAGCGTTCTACCGTGAATACCTGAAATAAGGAGCGTAACTATGGCTAAAAAGGTACTTGTGATATCATCAAGTCTGCGCGGAAACAGCAATTCCGAAATTCTGGCGAAGCAAGCGGCAAAAGGTGCGGAGGACGCAGGGCATGAAGTCCGTTTCATCTCGCTGAAAGATAAAACGCTGAATTTCTGCAAAGGCTGTCTCGCCTGTCAGAAAACAATGAAATGCGTTATGAAGGACGATGCGGCCGCGATATGTGAGGAAGCAGGCAATTCGGATGTGCTGATCTTCGCAAGTCCGGTATACTACTATGAGCTGTGCGGGCAGCTCAAAACTCTGCTTGACCGCTGCAATCCGCTTTACCCGTCCGATTACAGGTTCAGGGACGTCTATCTGATAACCGCTTCCGCCGAGGACGGCGACGAGGTATATCAGACAGCCAGGAACGGTATGCAGGGCTGGGTAGACTGCTTTGAGAAAGCAAGGCTCGTCAGGGTGCTTTCGGGCGGCGGGCTGTCCGGACCCGGCGATGCGGAAAAGAATGAAGAATACCTGAAGGCGGCCTACGAGCTGGGAAAAAGCATTTAAGCCGTACAGGACACGACAGAGTACAGCGATCACTGACAGAATATATATAAGAAAGCAGGTATCATAATGGCACAGAAAATAGTACAGACAGCAGGCAGAGATCAGCTCGGGGAGTTTGCTCCGGACTTTGCCCGTTTCAACGATGATATTCTTTTCGGAGAGAACTGGAACAACACGGACATAGACCTGAAAACAAGGTCTGTCATCACGGTAGTCGCTCTGATGTCACAGGGCGTTACGGATAATTCTATCCGCTATCACATTATGAACGCCCGGAAGAACGGCGTTTCGCGGAAGGAAATGGCAGCGGTAATCACGCATACAGCCTTCTATGCGGGCTGGCCACACGCATGGGCGGTGTTCAATATCGCAAGGGAGGTCTATGCGGACGATGCTCCTGCCGATTCCGACAAGGACAGATTCGGGAAGGAACTGCTCTTCCCCATAGGCGAGCCTAATCCTTACGGTGACTACTTCGCGGGACAGAGCTATCTTGCGCCTGTTTCCACGGAACAGATACCGATATACAACGTGACATTCGAGCCCTCCTGCCGCAACAACTGGCATATCCACCATGCAAAAAGCGGCGGCGGTCAGATGCTCATCTGTATCGGCGGACGCGGCTGGTATCAGGAATGGGGCAAGGAAGCAAGAGAACTTCACGCCGGCGATATCGTCAATATCCCCGCCAATGTCAAGCACTGGCACGGCGCGGCAAAGGACAGCTGGTTCGCGCACCTTGCGGCCGAGATACCCGGCGAGGGCGGAAGCACCGAATGGTGTGAAGCGGTGACTGACGAGGAATACAGCAGACTTGTATAACGCGCTCCGAAGCGCGTATCACGCCGCAGCACAGATAAACAGCTCTTTATTATGAGATCCCGGAGCGCAGCCCGCGCGGCCGGTACGCCTGTTACTCCTGTAACAGGCTTTTTTGATGTCTGCCGGAACTTGACAAATCGACTGCTCTGATATATAATACAAATGAGTAATATAATCTGTTATAACCGAAAAAATTCCGGACAGTATTTCATAAATGCACCGGATGATAACGCTGCAAATTCTATATTATCAAAGAGGCTCGCAGTATGGAATTTATCATAGAACACCAATTGAATGTCATGCTGATACTCAGCGGTATCTGTTTTGCCATAGCCGTATGCGGTATTTTCTCCGATTCGTCAAAGGTAAAGAAACATTACCTTTTTATTATGGATATGGCAGCCGCCATCATGATGCTCAGCGACCGTGCTGCTTATATATACAGAGGCGACACCAGCACCATCGGTTTCTGGATGGTAAGGATAAGCAATTTTCTTGTATTCTTCCTTACCCTGATAGTTATAGTGTGCTTCAACGGATATCTTATCGAACTGCTCCGGAGCAACAATCCCACCCGGCAGGTCCCGAAAAGGCTTCTGATAAACAAGTTCATTCTGCTTGCAGGAGTGATCCTGCTTGTTGTTTCGCAATTCACGGGACTGTACTACACCTTCGATGACCAGAACCGCTACCAGCGATCCGTCGGATATATGATATGCTATATGATCCCGCTGATCGTATGGATAATATGCATATCTATCCTGGTACAGAGACGCCGGGATTTCAACCGCAGGCTTTTTGTTGCCCTGATCCTGTTCTGTACGCTGCCTATCGTCGGTTCGGTCGCCCAGTACTTCTTATACGGCATTTCCCTGACAAATATACTGGTCACCCTGCTTGCCGTTTTCCTGCGCGTCGTCGAGTTGGATACCGCGCGGTACGAGCTTGAGCAGGCCGACATAAGAGAAAAGGAACTGACCGCCAGGCAGCAGGAAAGTATGCAGCGCCTTTTCGAGCAGACGGCTACCGCACTCGTAAACGCGATAGATGCGAAGGACACATATACTCACGGTCATTCCGCGAGAGTTGCCGAATATTCCAAAAAACTCGCGGAAATGAAAGGAAAGACCCCACACGAATGCGACGTAATCTATTACACCGCTCTTGTGCACGATGTCGGAAAGATAGGCGTTCCCGAAAGCATAATAAACAAGGACTCTAGGCTTACCGACGAAGAATATGAGATAATCAAGCAGCACCCGTCAATGGGTGTGCAGATACTTAGCAGCATCAGCGAGTTCCCCGAGCTGAACATAGGTGCGCACTACCACCACGAACGCTATGACGGCAAGGGCTACCCCGAAGGCCTCAAAGGCGAGGAGATACCTGAAATGGCGAGGATCATATCGGTTGCCGATGCTTACGACGCCATGACCTCAAAGAGAAGCTACCGCGACCCGATACCGCAGCAGAAAGTCCGCGAAGAGCTTGTAAAAGGTACGGGAACGCAGTTCGACCCGGAATACGCGCGCCTTATGCTTCATCTCATAGACGAGGACCTTGAGTATCAGATGAGCGAACGCGAGGACATCCGGAAACTCGATGAAAAGAACGAACTAACCGTCACCGAGTACAAAAGCAAGGTCTCCGAGGGTATACTGCTGACTCCATATATCACGACCATAACGGCATCTGTAATGTCGGACGAAGAAGCCTCCGGCGCCTTCCCCGCTCCGTGTCTGATACTGTTCGATTCTCTCGACGGCAGGGTACATACAGATAAGAAAGAGAAAAAAGATCTCAATTATTTTGAATACGGAGAGATCACTTACGACCTGAAAGCTGTCACTGCCGGGGCAAGAAAGATACAGACGCAGATAAGCAATAAAGGCTCGGAGAAAATCCGTAAACAAGGCGATTTCATTATAGAAGCGGTTCGTATAGACGACCATGCCCTTATACGCATATACGGCAGAAAAAGGAGCGCGGAATTCATCATAGCACTTCCGGACAGCGCGAGATATCTTTACATAGGGCTTACCGGCGAGCACTGCCGGTACACGGACATAGACACCGAAAAGTCGGAGAAGGAAGCTCCGGCGGACTATATCCCGAGAATAGCGGAAAAGATAAGCTACATCGCGGGCGCTCCGACGGGAGATATACCGAATCTCCAGATAGACGGCTACCGTTATGCCCACAGCAAGGGTATAGTGATAAAGGACGGACTTTCCATATCCTTCCACGCAAAGTGCCTGCCTACAGCGAGACTTGTATGGCACTGCCCCTGCATCGATATATTCTGTTCGGACAACGGAAAGGTCAACGGCCCGAACTTCCGCGACCTGGCGTTTATGCGCTTCGACGGTGAATTCTGGGAAAGCGACCCGGGCTGCCACGCCGATCTGAACGTCAAAAAGACGGACAGTTTCAGGGGCTGGGAAGACTGGAAACAATTCAACCGTGACGGTTATGACTCCACCGTGACCTTCAGGGTGGAGGACAATAAAATAACTATCATCACCTCCAACGACGGCATATCCGTACACAATGTGGCAACACTTACAGGCATCGACAGGCCGGTCTATGCCGCGCTCACCGGAGATCAGGTGACGCTGACGGATATCAGGATAAAGCAAGCCGCAGATTGAACCGCACAGCAAAACCCGGAGATAAAAATATGAGCATTATGCATTTCTCTGCATAATGCTCTTTTTTTGTATTAACCATGGCGGCAGCAGCGACAGGACGCTTATACCGGCACAAGCCGCCGGTACGCCCGGGAGCTGTGATCACAGTAATACCTATTTATGGATCTTTTCTTCAAATTTATTCTTTTCACCGCAGCCGCTCACATCTATCGGATAGGCGCCTGTGAAGCAGCCCGTGCAGGTGCCGCACCCGGTAAGGCTCTGCGCGTCCCCGACAGAGAGATACGCGAGGCTGTCAGCACCGATCGCTTCCGCGATCCCGGCATTGTCGGCGAATTTACAGGCTATCAGGTTTTCCTGTGAGTCGATGTCAGTTCCGAACCAGCACGGGAACCTGAACGGCGGCGAGGATATGCGGACATGGACTTCTTTCGCACCGGCGGATTTCAGCAGCCCCACAATACGCGCGCTGGTAGTTCCCCGGACTATGGAATCGTCAACCATTACAACGCGCTTTCCGGAGACTACGGCGGACACCGCGTTCAGTTTGATGCGTACCGCGTCGCGCCGGTCGGACTGCTTCGGCTGTATGAAGCTTCTGCCTATGTAGCGGTTCTTGACGAAACCGGTCGCGTAAGGTATGCCGCTTTCCGCAGCGTAACCGAGCGCCGCGTCTATGCCGGAATCGGGTACTCCTATCACGATATCCGCGTCAGCCGGAGACCGTTTCGCCAGCATTCTTCCGGCGTTCGTTCTCCATTTCTGGACAGGCTCGTCTTCGAGCAGAGAGTCGGGTCTTGCAAAGTATATGTACTCGAAAACGCACATTGTCTGCGGTCTTCCGCAATGCGTAGTGATGCTGTTTATGCCGTCCTCGCCTATCACTGCGATCTCGCCGGGGCGTACTTCGCGCAGCACGGTCCCGCCGACGCTTTCAATGGCGCAGGATTCCGAAGCCGCGATATAACCGTTTTCCGTCCTGCCGAGCACCAGCGGTCTGAACCCGTTCGGGTCGCGGAAAGCTATCAGCTTTGTGGCGGTCATAAGGACGCATGAATACGCCCCTCGTATCTCGTTCATCGCCGCGCTCACTGCCTCCTCGGTAGAACCGCATTTAAGGCGTGCCGCTACTATCGCGTAGGCTATCGCTTCCGTATCGGAGGTTCCGTGGAATATGGCTCCGCCCAGCTCAAACCTGCGCCTCAGCTGCTCGGAATTCGTGAGATTTCCGTTGTGTGCAAGGGACATATTTCCCTTGATGTGGCGGACGACAAGAGGCTGGATATTGTTCATATCCGCACCGCCGGTGGTAGAGTAACGGACGTGTCCTATGGCGATATTTCCCCGGCCTAACGCCTGCAAGTCGGTCTCGCCGAACACTTCATGAACAAGTCCCGCGCCCTTGCGGTGCCGCATCACGCCGTCGTCGCAGACCGAGATGCCGCAGCTTTCCTGTCCGCGGTGCTGGAGGGCATAGAGCCCGAGGTAGACTTCGTGCGCCGCGTCAACGGGAGTGTTCGCGTAGATCCCGAAAACACCGCACTCTTCGTTCAGCTTTCTCATCTCACATCAAACAGCAGTCTGCCGCAGCCGGTACCGCCCGATGCTTTTTTCATCACATTCCCGGCGAAATACCCCGCATACGGCTTCACAGCTTTTCCTTCTTTCCGGCTTGATAACAGCAAAAAGCGCCGGCTGAGACAGATGTCCCCTGCCGGCGCCTTTGCCGTTCCACAATTTGTATTATAGCACATACCTGCATATTTGTCAATAGGTTTATGCAATATTATATTTCATTTCTTGCAGATGCACTGACAACTTCAAGCACCGGTTCCTATGAATTGCCGCCGCAATCGCATTCTTCGCGTGCTTTCGTCGAACCGGGCACGCCGCATTTATGAATTGCGCGCCGACAAATAATTCAAAAAAGCGCAGCCTATGCCTGATAAGCTACGCTTCTTTCGGGTCGATCCTTTCGTCATATACGCGCAGGACATCATTGACCAGAAACGCAATGATGAGCCTGCTCTTGGTAACATCGTCAAGCTCTTTCCCGATAAGCTCGCGTACTGTCCGTATCTTGCTGTTGACAGTGTTTCTGTGGACTTTCGCTATAGCCGCGACTTCGTTTACGCTGCTGTTGTTTTCGAGATAGATCCGAAGCGTCCGCGCAAGGTCTGTGCCATGGTCGCGGTCGTATCCGATGACCTGACCGAGCTGTTCCTCCACATAATCCCGCAGTATCTTTCTGTCCTTCACACCGGTTATGAGCCGTATTATGCCCGTGTCGCCGTAGTCCGTGCGCTCCCTTCCGCGCAGAACGGACGAGACCAGCGCGGCTTCAGCCTGTTCATAAGCCGCAGCTATCCCGGCAATACCTGCAACGGGTCCGGAAACACCTATATAAATATTATCCTCGAATGCAGCGCACGCGCATTTGCAGAAGCTCTTGATCTCATTCTCGGTGCCGTTCTGGAATACTGCCGTCATCAACCCCTTGAAAACGAACAGCGCCGAACGTGAGGACGTGTTCTTTACATTGCGGCGAAGAGCCATTCCCGCACCTGCGGAGGGGCTGATCCCCCTTAAACCGCAGACAGTAACGGCTGTATATGTGCTGCTGTCGAGGAACTCGGACCTTGTTAGTATCTTATGATATGAGCGCAGAGCGGACGGATCGGAGATCAGGGCTTTAAGCGCGTCGTTCACGGCGCTTTCGTGCTTCTCGCTGCCGGTTATCCTGCGGCACAGTTCATACGATATATCAAGTATATCCGAACCGGCTTCCAGCGTGAACAACGGAAACCCCGTATCTTCACAGAGTTTTGTGACATCGCCCGGAATATAAGGTATATTAGCCCCGACAACGAGCGCGGCGCCGACAGCTCCCGCGGCTCTCATATCCCTGATGAAATCTGCTATCCATTCCGTTCCCGATCTTCCGACTCCCGAAGTGATGACAAGCTCGCCTCCGCGCAGCATGGAAAGCGTTCCGGAGTCTTCGATGATATGGACCCAGCGAACGATATTGTCCATGCCTTTTCCGCCCGAGACCGGCTTCATGCCATATCCGGGCATTATATTCTCGCACAGCTGCATCAGCGTTACCGACATATCATCACCTCCGGTTCTTTTTTAATCTTGTGTGCCGCAGCACATAATATTGCGGATTTTGGTGTGCGCAGGCACATTCAGGATAAGAGAAAAGACGCGGCACATTCAAGCACCGCGCCTTTCCTTTCAGCCAACATAAGTATTAAGAGAGGTCAGCAAACTAAAAAGCATTCTGCGCCGTTTTAAGCCAAAGGCACGATGCTGTCCGCTCCGGCCGCGGTCCGGGATCCGGACAGCTCTCAGAAGCGGAATATACAGGAAAAGGCGCGGACAGGATACACTCCGGTCAGCGCCTTTGCCGATCTTTTACATCATTAATTATAATATATTTTTGCAATTTTGTCAACTGTTTTCTGCAAGAATTTTTATAAATCTTGCAGATATCATTTTATATGCCGAGGGTAAGAATGTGCTCAAGCACATCCGCAATACTATTTATAATATATAGCAATTGCATTGTAAGAATTGACACATTGGTCTGACGTATAAATATTGCCTTTACAGCAAATTGAACAAAATGCAAGTTTAAATATTATTTCCTGCATTTTTTATTGACATTTATACTCCCGAATGGTAAAATCGACCTGTTGAATGAAATTTAATGTACTACCTGTTTCAAGGAGGATAAGATACATGGAAATGAAAGAAGGAGAAGTCCGTATACCTTCCGGCTGCGCTATAACAGGCTTCATAAACCGGAACGGTGACCGTGTAAGCGGCGAAAGCATTATCAGGTCGATATCATATATGCACGACCGTTCAAACGGTCTTGGCGGCGGATTCGCCGGTTACGGGATATACCCGGAATACAAGAACTACTACGCCTTTCATGTTTTCTATGACACAACGGAAGCGAGAGTCAAGACGGAGGAGTTTCTCGACAGGCATTTCGATATCGTCAATCTCAGTCGTATCCCGATCACTCATATGCCCGAAATAAAGAACGAGCCTATGATCTGGAGATACTTCGTTGATCCCCGTCCGACTAAACTCGCTGCTTCACAGCTCGATGAGAAAGAATATGTGGTAGAATGTGTTATCCGCATCAACACGCAGTTCGACGGCGCCTACGTCTTTTCCTGCGGCAAGAACATGGGCGTATTCAAGGCGGTAGGCTATCCGGAGGATGTGGGGCGTTTCTACCGTCTGGACGAATACGAAGGCTACGCCTGGACAGCCCACGGCCGTTACCCGACCAACACCCCCGGCTGGTGGGGAGGAGCTCATCCTTTCGCGCTGCTGGACTATTCGATAGTGCATAACGGCGAGATCTCCAGCTACGACGCGAACCGCCGGTTTATCGAGATGTTCGGCTACAAATGCACACTGCTCACCGACACCGAGGTCATAACATACATCTTCGACTGGCTCAACCGCAAGCAGAATCTGCCGCTGGAAGATATTGCAAGCGTAATAGCGGCGCCGTTCTGGACGAAGATAGACAAGCTCGGGAAGACCGACCCGGAGCAGGCCGCGAAGCTCCGCTACCTGCGGCAGGCCATGTCCGGGCTGCTGATAACAGGTCCGTTCTCGATAATCCTCGGCTATACCGGCGGGCTCATGGCGCTCAACGACCGCCTGAAACTGCGCTCAATGGTCGTCGCGGACAAGGGCGACACAACATACATCGCAAGCGAGGAATGCGCAATAAGAGCGATATGCCCCGACTGCGAGAACGTTCGCTCCCCGAAGGGCGGCGAGCCCGTTATCATCACTCTCAGTGAGGAGGGCAGAAGAAAATGCCTGTAAACTACTTTCCTGCGGAGTTTGAAGTCCTCCGCAATTACGATAAATGCATTCAGTGCCGCGCCTGCGAACGCCAGTGCTCCAACAAAGTCCACTGGTTCGACGGGGATTTCGGAAAAATGCTGTCACACGACGAAAAATGCGTTGACTGCCAGCGCTGTGTAAGCATCTGTCCCACCGGTGCGCTGAAGATCCGCCCGAACGAGAACGCGTTCCGCAAGTCCGCAAACTACACCCAGTCCCTCATGACAGAAGCATACAGACAGGCGGGGACAGGCTCCGTTCTGCTGTCCTCAATGGGTACGCCGAAGGATTATCCCGTTTACTGGGACAAGATACTGCTTAACGCCTCGCAGGTCACGAACCCGCCGATAGACCCGCTCCGCGAGCCTATGGAGACCCGGGTCTTCCTCGGCAAGAAGCCCACGAAGATGAAGTTCGGCAAGAACGGTGAGCTTGATCTTTCGCTTGAGCCGTCCCTGACGCTGAATGTTCCGATAATGTTCTCGGCAATGTCCTACGGCTCGATCTCGAAGAACGCTCACGAAAGCCTTGCAAGAGCCGCAGAGGAGCTCGGCACCTACTACAACACCGGTGAGGGCGGTCTGCACAAGGATTTCTACAAGTACGGCGCCAACACCATCGTACAGGTAGCTTCCGGCCGCTTCGGAGTTCACAAGGATTACCTGAACGCCGGCGCGGCTATCGAGATCAAAATGGGACAGGGCGCGAAGCCCGGTATCGGCGGCCACCTCCCGGGCGAAA
>JAEEJW010000098.1 GCA_016282095.1 Ruminiclostridium sp.
GACTTCGCCGTGCTGGTAGGGCGACATGGTTCCCGGGTCAACGTTGATGTACGGATCACACTTCATGACCGTGACGCGGTGACCGCGGTCCTTGAGCAGACGCCCGAGAGAAGCGGCGGTTATGCCCTTCCCGAGCCCGGAGACTACACCGCCTGTGACGAAGATATATTTGGTTTCCATAGCTGCTCCTTTTTTATGTTGACATTCTGATAAAATTATGATAAAATAAATCCAAAGGAGTTGATAGTATGTTGGATATTCGACCTGTTTCCGAACTTCGGAATAACTTCACGGACATTGAAGCTGCTGTAAAGAGCGGACACCCGGTTTACCTTACAAAAAACGGCTACGGCTCTATGGTCGTTATGAGCATTGAGCAGTATTCGGCGCTGACCGACAGCATTGAGTACAAACTCGATGAAGCAGATGAATACGCTGCAAACCACAGCGAGCGGCTTACTCACGATCAGGTATTCGGAAAGGTGCGTGACAGGCTTGTCGGCAACTGATTACACAATACGATACCTTCCGTTATTTGAGCAAGACCTTGCTGAAGCCGTGCTGTATATTCGTGATTCGCTGAAAAATCCGGAAGCAGCGCAAAAGCTGATCGATGATACGGAATCCGCAATACTCAAACGGGCAAAAGCACCGCTTTCTTTTCCGCCGTACCGTGCCGCGAAAAAACACGAAAATGAATACTACAGAATAAATATCCGTAACTTTTCGGTGTTTTATGTTGTCATCGGAAACGTTATGGAAGTGCGCCGTTTTATCTATTCAAGGCGCGATATCGACAATATCCTGTAAGTCAGTTATTCACATAAAGCCGCCTGTACGGGCTGTTGGAGTTGGGTGTCAGCTTGAAGAAATGCGCTTTCAGAAGCTCGTCTGCGTCGTAGCCGAACTTCTTCACAAAGAGCTCCACATCAGCCTTTATCGCCTTGATGTCGTCCTTTGCGGCGTCCTCGCAGATGACCTGCTCGGGGTGGTCGGGTTCGTATTCCGAGCGGATGTACATGACCCCGCCGTGCATTCCCGTGGCGCAGAAATCGCCCACAGGGCAGGTGTCCTCAAACCCGATGCCCAGCACGATTATGCGGCCTCCCGCTTGGTATTCAGCGAGGAAATCTCCCGCCTTGCCGCCTATCACCATGAGGGGCTTCTTCTCCATGTATTCCTTCATGTGAATGCCCGCGCGATAGCCGGCAGAGCCCTTCACAAGTATCTTTCCGTCGCGCATTCCGTAACCCGCCGCGTCACCCACGCTGCCGTGGACGGTTATTGTCCCGTCGTTCATAGCGTCGCCGACAGCGTCCTGCGCGTTGCCGTAAACAGTGATGTCGGAGCCAGTCAGATACGCGCCGAGGGCGTTTCCGGGAATGCCGTGTATCTCAATGTCCTTGCCGGTGCAGCCCGAGCCTGTGTAGCGCTGTCCGAGCATATTCTCTATCTGCACTTTCCTGCTTTTTGAACTGCGGATCTTCTCGTTCAGCTCCCGGAAAGAGAGGTTTTCTGCGTTGATCTTCATGCGGTCTCACCGCCTTTGCTTAATATCTCAAATCGTTTTTCCTTCGCGAACGCGGCAAGCTGCGGAGCCTGTTTCAGCAGCTCCCAATCGACAGTTGTGAGGTCGGTCTGTTCGCGTATCAGCGCGGTGTAGATGCCTGCCCGGGCTATCTTGTCGCCCATGAGAATGAAGCCGTTAAGTTTGTTGTCCGAGCTGTACAGCTTCTTCACATTTTCGCCTTCATTTTCTTCGTAACACTCACCCGAATAAGCGCCCGCGGTGATGAGGTGGAGACCGAAAAATCCGATTGCGTTCATGGGAAACGCCTGCTCGAAAGTGTCCCTGTTTCCGGACATATTATGCCCCGCGACTTTGCCCTGCGCGTAGGCGTTTGGCATTATCGCTATGATGTGGGAGGTGCCGGTGGTGATGTCCTCGGAGACAGTGCAGTCGCCCGCCGCCCAGATGTTCTTCACGCCATTCACAGCCTGCTTTTTGTCGGTCAGTATGCCGCGCTCGACTTTCGCGCCTGCACTTTCGGCAAGCTCCGTGTTCGGACGCACGCCGACTGCGGTAATTAATATGTCAAACGAAACCTCTTCGCCGTTCGCAAGAACGGCTCTGTCTTTGTCAAAACTCTTCACGCTCGTTCCGAGAATGAATTTCACGCCGTGATCCTCGATGTGTTTCTGCATGATTTCCGCGGTCTGCTTGTCCAGGATAGACGGCAGGATCCGGTCTGCGAGGTCAACGACGGTCATGTCACAATCGTAGTGTTCAAGCGCTTCCGCGGCTTTCAGGCCGATCAGACCTGCGCCGATTATCAGCACTTTTGCGCCCTTTTTAACGACTTTTTCGATGCCTTTTACATCGTCCATTTTCATGAAAGAAAACCTGTTTTTAACGCTGTCAAGCCCGTCCGTCGGCGGCACGAAAGGCTTTGAGCCTGTGGCTATCAGCAGCTTTTCATAGCCTATCTTTTCGCCGCTTTCAAGCTCAACGGTTCTGGTTTTGCTGTCTGCCGAAACCGCGCGCTTTCCGAGCAGAGTCACGACATTGTTCGTTTTGTAAAAGTCCGCGGGACGGTAGCACATCTGCTTTTCGGTCACGTCGCCCTTCAGCCTGTAAGAGATCAGCGGACGCGAATAGATGTGGTATTTTTCGTCCGAGATCACTGCTATCGAGCCCTTTTTGTCGTTCTCGCGGATGCCCTCGATACAGCCTGCGGCGGCGGCGCTGTTGCCGATTATCACATATTCGTAATTCATCAGGCCTCGCCCCTTTCTTCAAATACTATCGCGCCGTTGATGCAGTTCTGCACGCAGGCGGGAGTTCCGCCGTTTGCCGTACAGAGTTCGCACTTTGTCGCGCTGTGACCGTCCTTGTCCGGAGTTATGCAGCCGTAGGGACATGACAGTATGCAGGTGAAGCAGCCGACGCACTTTTCATGGTCGATCTTCACCACGCCGTTTTCTTTTGAGATAGCCCCGGCAATGCAGTTCTTCATGCAGAGCGGGTCTTCGCAGTGGCGGCACTGGACCGCGAAATTTATGCCTTTTCCGTCCTCGACCTGAATCCTCGGAGCCGCATTACGACCGAGTCTGAACGCCTTGAACATCTCCTGTTCGCCCGAATTGGCGAATGCGCAGTAAAACTCGCAGAGGTGGCAGCCGAGGCACCTTTCTTCGTTCACATATACTTTTTTCATATCTTTATTCCCCCGCGTGTAAGATTCCGAGGATCTGTAATTCTTTTTCGGTAAGCCCGATCCCGCGGAGCATCAGTCTGTTTCCGCGGAGGGCTTCGATGGAGTTGATGCCCATACCGCCCATGATCTCCTGGATTTCGTGGTTCCAGGCGGTCACAAGGTTGACGAGCCTGTGATACGCGATGTCGGGGTTAAGGCGCTTGACAAGCTCCGGATCCTGCGTCGCGATGCCCCAGTTGCACCTGCCGGTGTGGCAGCTGCGGCACAGGTGACAGCCCATGGCGAGGAGCGCCGGAGTTGCGATATATACCGCGTCTGCACCGAGTGCGATAGCCTTTACCGCGTCGGAACTGCACCTTATGGAGCCTGCCGCAACGATCGACACTTCGTTCCTGATGCCTTCGTGGCGCAGGCGGCCGTCAACTGCCGCGAGAGCAAGCTCTATCGGTATTCCGACGTTGTCACGGATACGCGTCGGAGCCGCGCCTGTGCCGCCCCGGAAGCCGTCGATCGCGATTATGTCCGCGCCCGAACGCGCAACGCCGGAAGCGATAGCCGCCACATTGTGGACTGCCGCGATCTTCACGATGACCGGCTTTTTGTATTCGGTGGCTTCCTTGACCGAAAAGATAAGCTGGCGCAGGTCTTCGATGCTGTAAATATCGTGGTGCGGCGCAGGGCTTATCGCGTCCGTTCCTCGCGGTATCATTCGCGTATGCGCCACATCTTCCTTTATCTTCTCGCCCGGGAGGTGGCCGCCGATACCGGGCTTCGCGCCCTGTCCCATTTTGATCTCGATAGCCGCGCCGGCGTTCAGGTAATCCTTGTGAACTCCGAAGCGGCCGGAAGCTACCTGCACGATGGTGTTTGCTCCGTACTTGTAGAAATCCTTGTGCAGACCGCCCTCACCGGTGTTGTAGTAGGTGCCGAGCTCCTCTGCGGCTCTTGCAAGGCTTTCGTGAGCGTTCTTCAAGATCGAGCCGTAGGAC
>JAEEJW010000099.1 GCA_016282095.1 Ruminiclostridium sp.
CCAAGATCTTCGAGAACGATCCTTTCGCAAAGCTCGACCAGACCGGCGTAGGCAAGCTCATGGAAATGGCTATCAAGCTCGGCAAGCCTGTTAACGACAAGCTCCACTGCGGTATCTGCGGTGAGCACGGCGGTGACCCGACATCCGTTGAGTTCTGCCACAAGATCGGCCTCGATTATGTATCCTGCTCGCCGTTCCGTGTTCCGATCGCTCGCCTTGCAGCAGCTCAGGCAGCTCTCCGCAAGTAATCCGAACCCCGGAAAATAAGTAACAGACCCAAACAAAACAAACCCCTGTACCGGCGGCTCTGCCGTCAAGTACGGGGGCTTTTTTTCAGAACGGGAACAAGTTGCCTCCGGCGGCCAGCCCTTTAAAAAGGGCCGGCTCCTAAACTAAAACGCTTCGCCTTGCAGATCCGTTAAGCAGTGCCCCTTTAGCGAGTAAAGGAGCAGTCATTTACGGGTCCGCAAGGCGAAGCGATTGGTCTTTCAGGAGGACAGGAGGGAGAGAGCTGGTTACTCCCTCGCACTCGCTGTTACTCTCCCGCGGCTCACCCGAGTAAGCCTTTCCATTCTGTTATGATCTCGCCGATAGTATCGATGTCGCTGATCTCGGCGGCTTCCCTGAGCCTGTCGAAGCAGGACTGCTGCTTCTCGTCGGCGTAGGAGAAACCGGACATTTCCTCAACGACCTCGTCTATCTGGAGCGTGTCGAAGAATTCGAGGGCTTCGGAAAGTTTGTCGAGCAGCGGAGCTATATCCTCGTTCGATGCGGCCTTTAATTCCTTTTCCGCAAGCTCCGGGAACTGCGGGGCAAGCACTCCTTTCAGCGAGCGGTACACCTCCAGCATCGGCAGTGTCTTCTTACGGATAAGTTCTGTGTTGCTGTCATTGCCCGCCTGTTCAAGCTCGGCTGCCGTATCGGCAAGCTCCATGGCTCCGATCTGACGGGAAGCGCTTTTCAGTGCGTGCACTTCTACCGTATAGGAATGCCATTCACCGGCATCGTAATACTGCTGTATTGTGTCGGCTTTCTTGTCTATTGATATGAAGTATTCTTTCAGAACGGTCATGAACAGCTCCGGGCTTCCGAGGCGGCCTATCGCTGTAACGGTATCAAGCCCCTCAATGCTGATCTCCTGTGAAGCTGCCTGCTTTCCGGCTTCGGCCGCTTCCTCGGCAGCAGCCTCTTCCTCGGAGATAGGCACTATTTTTTCCTGTGGAAGCCACTTGTGCAGTTTGGATGTGATATCCTTAAGGTCGATAGGCTTCGCTACGAAGTCGTCCATGCCTTCTTTCAGGAACATTTCCTTTGCACCGCTCACAGCGTTTGCTGTCAGTGCTATTATCGGCACTCCGTCGTATTCCGGCATCAGGCGGCGTATAATGTGCGTAGCCTCCACGCCGTCTACTTCCGGCATCATATGATCCATGAATACACAGTCGTACTGTACCTGGTTCATCAGGTCTATAGCCTCACCCGCACTCTGTGCAAGATCGACGGACATTTTCAGCGGTTCCAGCAGCCCCTTTGCTACCGTAAGGTTAACACTGTTGTCGTCAACGATCAGGACTTTCGCCTCGGGAGCGACGAACCGGAAGGAGTCATCCTCCGACGAGTCTGTGAACAGCTTGATATTGCTTATACCCATAGCATTATAAAGGCCAAGGGAGTATACAGGCTTGCGGATGACCCGTACATTCGGGAGCATCACCGTGCTGCGGCTCGCGTAATCCGCCACTGCGAGACATTGTATCTCAGTGTGCGTTTCCAGATAATTGAGCAGCTGATTTGTAAGCTCATTCTTGTCGATTATGAGATATTCGGGCTTGTATTCCTCAAGACCGTCACAATCTGCGGTCTCGATGTACTCCGCGTCGATCCGCGAAAGGTCGGAATGTATCTGGCTGCGCACATATTCGTTGGCAATAGAAACAACGACTCTCGGATTGTGTACGGGCTTCGGAACAGCCGGCATTCTGTCGACTATCTTCTGCGGTATCTTTATAAAGAAAGTCGTTCCTTTGTTATACTCGGAATCGAAGCGTATGCTGCCGCCCATAAGGTCGAGAAGCTGACGCGTTATGGCAAGGCCGAGGCCTGTGCCCTCGACATTCCTGTTGCGCTTGCTGTCCACCTGCTGGAAGGAGCTGAACAGTTTCTTCTTATCCTCGTTCTTGATGCCGATGCCGGTGTCCCTGACCTCTATCTTGAGTATCACTTCATCAGGGTCGGTCTCGCTGAACTCCGCGCCGAGCTTAAGCATTACATTTCCGCGCTTGGTGAACTTCACGGCGTTGTTCAGTATATTGATCATTATCTGGTGTATCCGATAATTATCGCCATGCAGAGTCCTCGGGATATCCGGAGCGATATCCATGGTGAATTCAACGTCCTTGTCGCCGATACGGGTATTGACGATGTTCGCTACATCGTTTATTATCGACAGCGGCTCATAATCGTCGGGAATTATCTCCATTTTACCTGATTCGATCTTCGAGAAATCAAGTATATCATTGATGATAACCAGCAGGTTCTTGCCCGCGACCTTTATCTGGTTTACGAAATCACGGGCGTTCGGGGACATATCCTCACGCAGGGCGAGGTCAACCATTCCGAGAACTGCATTCATAGGAGTTCTTATCTCATGGCTCATGTTTGCGAGGAAGTCACTCTTCATCTTTGAAGCGGCCTCCACTTCGCGGTTCGTCCTGTACAGCATATAGTTCTTATATGCTATATCAGAGATGACGCCCGCTATCGTATAAAGTGACGAAGCGGCCTTGTCTATTGTCTCCTTGTCAACGATGCGCACATCATTGACTGCTTTTATATACTCATCGGGGTCTATATTCAGATCCTCGGCCACACTGCGGAATTCCGACAGCACCGGAGGCTCGGTGAGCACCTGACCGCCTATGAAACTCCCGATCATCTTGCCGTTTGCCATTATAGGCGCTGCAAACTCCACGAGACCGGCATGACAGAAGTAGGAACAAGGCCCGTTCGCCTCCTGCGCAAGCTCGGCACCGCGTTTGTCACACTCAAAGCATCTCATGCAGCCAAACAGCGACCGGCGGGTATATTTCTGGCAGAAATCCGTAAAATGGGAGCCCTGTGTCACAGCCACACCGTTCTTGTCAGCAGTAAGAGCCGCCATTCCCGTCATCTCCGAGAAGGCGTCCTGTATGCTCTGCAGAGTCTTTACATCTATAAGGTCGGTAAGGCGGAAATTTTCTTCCTTATCGGCAGTGTTTGATCTGTCGTCAGCCATGATATCCTCCGTTATGCAAGGTTAGCTACCGTAGCAAGCAGCATTTCCATATTTATGGGCTTCAGCAGGTATCCGCGGGGTTTGAGGGCAAGTATCTCCTCCACTTTCGAGCGCTCTGAAACGCCCGTAAGGAAGCAGACCGGTATGCGATTATATGCAGGATTGGAGCGTATTCGCCTGAATACCTCTGTTCCGGTCATTATCGGCATCTCATAATCAAGTATGATAAGATCGACCTTGTTCTGGGAAAGGAATTTCTCCACCATAACGCCGTTGAGCATGGCGGTTATATCGTACTTATCCTCCAGCGCGGATTTTATGGTCTTGAGCATAAGTCTGTCATCGTCCACCACAAGGATACGTTTCTTGAACTCCTCACCTATCTGCTCATCAAATCCCTTATCAAGGAAGTTCTCTATGCTCAGCGCAAGGTTATCGGCGCTGATAGGGCGGCGGACTATGAAATCTGCTACAACCCTGTCGCTGGCTTCCAGCTCCTTGCACGCGTCATTTTTACCGACTACGACTATGGGACATCTGTTGAACGACGGGCTCTCCCTGAGCTTCGGTATCATATTAACGGAGTCGTCATCCGCACTGTCTATGAATATTACATACACATCGGGTTTGAAAGTCTCGAAATGGTTGAAAACATCACGCTGTTCGGATGTTGTGGAGAGAGTAAAGAACTGTCTGTTCGTATATTGAAAGAAGTCCTTTATCAGAGATGCGTTTTCACCGTAATTAAGAAGTACCTTGCGTTTCATTTCAGATCCTCCTGTATTGGAGATTGACCGGCATATACCGATACATATTAATATTAGCACAATATTAACTATAAAAGCAATTATTTTTAGTATTTTATACAAATACGTCTGAAATTTCGTCATTTTTACCTAATTTTTTCAAATCGCCCGGAACTTCACCGACACAAAAAAGGCAGCCCATACCGGACTGCCTTTTTATTCTTTAATCTTTTATACAAGCTCGATAACTGCCATTTCCGCAGCGTCACCGCGACGGGGGCCTACCTTGATTATTCTTGTATAACCGCCGTTTCTCTCGCTGTACTTGGGAGCTATCTCATCGAACAGCTTCTTGGAAACAGCTTCCTTGGTAACATACGCAAAAACCTGGCGCTTGGAGTGAAGATCACCCTTCTTGCCGAGTGTAATCATCTTCTCGGCTTCACTTCTGACTTCTTTAGCTCTTGTAACGGTAGTCTCTATCTTACCGTTCTCGAGTAAGAAGGTAACCATAGCTCTGAGCATTGCTTTTCTGTGATCGCTGGTTCTGCCTAACTTTCTCATTGCCATTATGGTTCTCCTTTCCGACGGACATCAAGTGTCCCTGTCAAATTAATCGTCTTCGTTTGAAGCAAGGTCAAAACCGAGCGACTGGAGCTTTGCTCTGACCTCCTCGAACGACTTTTTGCCTAAATTCCTTACCTTCATCATATCTTCCTGTGACTTATTGATGAGGTCGTCTACCGTATTGATGCCTGCGCGCTTGAGACAGTTGAACGAACGTACCGACAGATCGAGGTCTTCGATCGTCATTTCAAGGAGCTTATCCTTGCTCTTGTCGTCCTTCTCAACGAGGAACTCGGTCTGCGAAGGCTCGTCGGAGAGATCCACAAACAGCGCCAGATGCTCTGTAAGGAGCTTTGCTGCGAGGGAGATCGCTTCCTTCGCAGAGATTGTGCCGTCTGTCCACACTTCAACAACAAGCTTGTCGAAGTCTGTTCTCTGACCTACGCGCTTCTTCTCAACGGTGTAATTGACCTTTAATACAGGTGTGTAGATGCTGTCAACAGCGATCACGCCGATCGGGGGCTGAAGCAGAGCCTTGTTCTTTTCTGCGGAAACATAGCCTCTGCCCTTGTCGAATGTGAGCTCCATATAGAGCTTTGCGCCTGCGCTGAGTGTGGCGATATGCATACCGGGGTCGAGTATCTCGATCTCGCTGTCGCCCTTTATATCGCTGGCGGTGACTTCACATTCACCCTCTGCCTTGATGCACACATTCTTCGGAGCATCGCCGTATAATTTTGCTATCAAGCCCTTGACATTCAGAATGATCTCGGTAACGTCTTCCTTAACGCCTGGTATAGTGGAGAACTCGTGCTGAACGCCGTCGATCTTCACTGACGTTACCGCAACTCCGGGTAAAGAGGAAAGCAATACGCGTCTGAGGCTGTTGCCAAGTGTATTGCCGTAGCCTGCCTCGAGGGGTTCGAGAACGAACATTCCGTACTTCCCGTCGGGTCTGAGCTTTACTATCTCGATCACAGGCTTATCTATTTTATCAAGCATTCCTTAACCCTCCTGCTGAATTTGTTTCCATGGGGAGCATTTCCCCGCTGATCGTTTAAGGGCAAATCTGAACTATCTGTGTGTAACTCTGACTGAACAAAGCTGCCCCGGTCAATTTTAAATCCCGGTTTCCACGCACGTCAGGCGGCGTGGGCTAGGTCTGACCGTGAATTAAAAATAACCGCACCACCGGCATTATATGCCGGAAAGCTATTACTTAGAATACAACTCTATGATGAGGTGTTCTTCTATCTCGTAGTCAAGCTCGTCGCGTACGGGAGCCTTTGCGACCTTGACAGACATAGCTTCTTTGTTCACTTCGAGCCATGTGGGGATAAGTCTTCCGTCAACAGCCTCAGCGATCTGAGCGAACTTGGGGCTCTTCTTGCTTGTCTCGGAAACTGCTATTACATCGCCCACCTTTATACGATAGGAGGGGATATCTACCTTTTTGCCGTTCACTGTGAAGTGACCGTGACCTACCAGCTGTCTTGCTTCACGTCTTGTGATAGCGAAGCCCGCTCTGAATACGACATTGTCAATTCTCGACTCGAGGAGTCTCAGAAGGTTGTGACCTGCGATGCCCTCTTCCTTTACAGCCATTTCATAATAATGATAGAACTGCTTTTCGAGCACACCGTAGATGAATTTGAGCTTCTGCTTTTCTTTGAGCTGGAGTCCGTATTCGGACACCTTTTTTCTCTGGTTAGCGTTTCTGTTTCTCTTTGTTTCTTTGCCGTATCCCATTACCATGGGGCTGATTCCGAGTGCC
Organism: Ruminiclostridium sp.; assembly: GCA_016282095.1. Classification (GTDB taxonomy): domain Bacteria; phylum Bacillota; class Clostridia; order Oscillospirales; family Ruminococcaceae; genus Ruminiclostridium_E. Next base: position 6,362 of record JAEEJW010000099.1, read on the forward strand.
TTGCATCTCTTGAGCACCGGCGTTCTGTCTACTGCCATTGTGTAACCTCCGTAATTATTTCAAAAAATATCGGTTTTCCGTACTTTGCATCAGCGCGATCGGCACAGTCTTTACTGCCGCAATATCTGCATACTGCCGTGTTAAGGTGATCATGCATCTTCACCCGACTCCGCAGATCAGGCGGTCTGCGCAGCTGACCGCGTACTTTGTGAAACAAAGTACAATCGACTCCGAGCAAATCGGTAAAGCTCGGTTCATAAACGTCAGACGCGTCTTCTCTTGGGGGGACGGCATCCGTTGTGCGGGATAGGAGTAACGTCCTTGATCATGCGGACTTCAAGTCCCGCAGCCTGTAAAGCTCTGATAGCTGCTTCACGTCCCTGGCCGGGTCCCTTTACATAGACTTCGACGGTCTTGAGACCATGCTCCATAGCAGCCTTGGCAGCTGTCTCGGCAGCGGACTGTGCAGCGAAAGGTGTAGACTTTCTGGAGCCTCTGAAGCCCAGCTCGCCTGCACTTGCCCACGAAAGAGCGTTGCCCTGCAGGTCTGTGATAGTAACGATTGTGTTATTGAAGGAAGACTGAATGTGCGCTGCGCCGTTTTCAATGTTCTTTCTTTCACGACGACGGCGGATAACGGCCTTCTTTCCGTTGTTCTTAGCCTGTGCCATTTATTGACCTCCTTTATTATTTCTTCTTGTTCGCTATGGTCTTCTTCGGACCCTTGCGTGTTCTCGCGTTGGTCTTGGTTCTCTGGCCGCGGCAGGGGAGACCCTTGCGGTGGCGTGTTCCGCGATAGCAGTTGATCTCGACGAGTCTCTTGATGTTGAGAGCCACGTCACGTCTGAGGTCACCTTCAACAACGTAATGTCCGTCGATGACTTCACGGATCCTGGTCTCTTCTTCCTCGGTAAGATCCTTTACTCGCGTATCGGGATTTACGCCTGCTTTTGCGAGAATATCATTTGCGGATTTTCTTCCGATACCGTAAACGTATGTGAGACCGATCTCAACACGCTTCTCCTTCGGGAGATCCACACCGGCGATTCTTGCCATATTATTGTCCTCCTGTTATAATCGGGGCTATCAGCCCTGTCTCTGCTTGTGCTTGGGGTCTTTGCAAATAACCATTACTTTGCCCTTGCGCTTAATTACCTTGCACTTGTCGCACATAGGCTTTACCGAAGGTCTTACTTTCATTGTTATAACCCTCCTTTAAGGTTTCGTCATGCGGACGCTTACTTCGCTCTCCATGTGATGCGTCCCTTTGTAAGATCATACGGGGACATTTCCACCGTTACCTTATCACCGGGCAGTATACGGATAAAGTTCATTCTGAGCTTTCCGCTCACATGGGCGAGTATCTTGTGTCCGTTCTGAAGCTCGACCCGAAACGTCGCGTTCGGGAGCGCCTCAAGTATAGTTCCCTCTACTTCGATCACATCTTCTTTAGACAAACTTAGATCACACTCCTGTAACTGCTTCATTCCACCGTCTCATCAGCGGCCGCCGTCCTCAGCGCCCGTCTGAGCGCTTTGTCGGAGACTCCCTCCACCTGCACGGTCTTATTAGTCCCTGCGAGGTGTTTCGGGTTCTTGCGCTTGGGTCTTTCGAGCGGCCTTTCCTTGCCGTCCGCGACGAGAACCGTGTCTCCGTCGAAGCCGACCACTGCCAGCGGATAGCCTTTATCACGGCCAGCCCTGCTTATTACGACCATACCCTTTACAAGATCCATAATTTCACCGTCAATGAGATGTGAGCGTCATTATGAGCGGCTTATCGTTCGTTATCGCTATGCAGTGCTCAAAATGCGCGCTGAGTTTACCGTTTGCCTCAACTACCGTCCACTTGTCAGGAAGGACTTTAACCTCCGGTGTGGACTCGTTGACCATTGGCTCGATACAGATCGTCATCCCGGGGACGAGCCTCGGACCTCTGCCTGCCCTGCCGAAATTCGGGACCTCGGGATCCTCGTGCATTTCGGTGCCGATGCCGTGGCCGACGTACTGTCTGACGACGTGGTAGCCGCCTGCCTCGACATGAGCCTGGACCGCTGCGGATATATCTCCGATGCGGTTGCCCGGCACAGCCTGTTCGATGCCCTTCCACAGAGCCTCCTCCGTGACTTTCAGAAGTCTCTCGGCCTCCGGAGAGACCGTACCGACTCTGAACGTCCTCGCGTTATCACCCTGCCAGCCTTTGTACAGCGTCGTCACATCGACTGTGACGATATCACCCTCTTTGATGATCTTCTTCTTTGAGGGTATGCCGTGTATCAGCTCATCGTTGACCGATATGCAGCAGCTGTTGGGGAATCCCGCGTAGCCCAGCGACGAGGGTATCGCGCCTTTTCTTACTATAAAATCGTGAACTGTCTTATCAAGCTCCCATGTGCTCATACCCGCACGTATCGTTTTTCCTGCGAGTTCGAGCGCCTGCGCGGCGATCTCGTTTGATTCAAGCATCAGACGAAGTTCCGCGGACGATTTGATCTTGATCATTTATCAATCCTGACTTTCTATCGCTTCAAGCGTGAGCTTTGCGGTATCGGCGATGCCGTCCTGTCCGATCACGGTCTTGAGCTTGCCCTTTGCAGTGTAGTAATCCTTAAGGGGAGCGGTCTTTTCATGGTACGTCGCGAGTCTGGAGAGAACCGTTTCTGGCTTGTCGTCAACTCTCTGTACCACCTTGCCGCCGCAGCTGTCGCAGATACCTTCCTGCTTAGTGGGCTTGTGGTCGATATGGTAGGAAGCTCCGCAGCTTTCGCATACGCGTCTGCCGGAGAGTCTTGCGCATATCTTTTCATCGGGAACGTAGATCTCGATGACTTTGTCGATCTTAACGCCCATGGCGTCAAGGGCCTCGGCCTGAGCAACGGTCCTCGGGAAGCCATCGAGAATGAAGCCGTTCCTGGCATCGTCCTTGGATATCCTGTCCTTGAGAATGCCTATAACGACATCATCGGGAACGAGGTCACCTCTGTCCATATACTCCTTCGCGGCAATTCCGGTGGGGGTACCGTTCTTGACAGCCTCACGAAGCATATTGCCGGTGGAGAGAGCCGGGATACCGAGCTTCTCGCACACGATCTCTGCCTGAGTGCCTTTTCCTGCGCCGGGAGCGCCTAAAAAGATCAGATTCATATAATAACCTTCCTTGCTGCGACCGGAGGCGTCTTGTTATTTCAAGCCGCACACCGATCTGTTGTTGATAGCTTATTCGAGGAAGCCCTTGTGATGACGCATCATCATCTGGCTCTCAAGAGAGCGTACAGTTTCGAGGGCAACACCGACGAGGATCAGCAGTGTAGTACCGCCGAGAGCGACATTGATGCCCGAAAGCTGTCTGAATATTATCGGGAATATCGCAATGAATGCGAGGAACATCGCACCGATAAGAGAAATCTTTGAGAGCGAGTTCTGAATGAAGTCCGCAGTGGGCTTGCCGGGACGAATACCCGGGATAGCACCGTTGTTCTTCTTCAGGTTGTTCGCGATCTCTACGGGGTTGTACTGGATAGCTATATAGAAATAGTTGAATCCGATGATAAGCAGGAAGTAGAGGATCGCATACAGCCAGCTGGACTGGCTGAAGAGCCTTACAAAGCCTTCCCAGAAATCATTGCCGCTGCTTCCGTCTCCGTAGATTCCGAAGAACGAGCAGATCGTCTGCGGAAGAGCCATAACCGACATCGCGAAGATAATCGGCATAACACCTGCCATAGCTACCTTGATCGGGATATGCGTGGACTGGCCGCCGTACATCTTTCTGCCTACAACTCTCTTGGCATACTGTACAGGGATCCTTCTTTCCGCATTCGTCATCAGTACCACAAGCGCGATCATCAGTACGAAGATGAGGCCGACAACAGGAACGAGTATAGCGTTCTTCATATCTGCGGTCATGGACTGGACGAGAGCCCACACTGCTGCGGGAGCTCTTGCGACGATACCCGCGAAGAGTATCATCGAGATACCGTTGCCGATACCCTTTTCATTTATCTGGTCACCGAGCCATATAATGAGCGAAGCGCCGGCTACGAAGCAGATAATTATCGTTATCGCAGCGAGCACGCCCGAGAAGCCATCCGTATACTTAACGGCGCCTCTCGCATTGAGCAGGAAGTAGAAGCCTACTGCCTGGAGTATCGCCAGACCGAGCGAAGTCAGCTTGGTGATGGTATTTAGCTTCTTTCTGCCCTCGTCGCCTTCCTTCTGCAGCTTCTCAAGTGCCGGTATGGCCACAGCGAGCAGCTGGATAATGATGGATGCGTTGATATACGGGGTGATTGACATTGCGAGCATCGTACCGTTCGAGAGCGAGCCGCCCGTCATGGTATCGAGGAAGCTCAGGAGAGATTCATCGCCCATGAGCTCGGATATCGCGCTCATATCAAGGAACGGAACGAAAACGTTCGAGCCGAAGCGGAAAATTACGATGATAAATAATGTGTATAAGATCTTCCTGCGAAGGTTTGTATCCTTCCACGCATTGCGAAAGACTTCAAACATTATACCACCTCAGCCTTTCCGCCTGCCTTCTCGATTTTTTCCGCCGCTGCGGCGGTAAACTTGGAAGCCTTAACGGTAAAGCTCTTTGTCAGTTCGCCGTTGCCGAGCACCTTTATGCCGTCGTAGAGCTTCTTTACGAGGCCGCTCTCTACGAGTGCCTGTGCGTCGATCTCGGCACCGCTCTCAAAGCGGCTCTCAAGGTCGGATACGTTTACGGTCGCGTATTCTGTCGCGAATATATTATTGAATCCGCGCTTAGGGATACGCATAGCAAGCTTTGTCTGACCGCCTTCGAATCCGGGCTTAACTCCGCCGCCGGAACGTGCCCACTGACCCTTATGTCCTTTACCCGCAGTCTTACCGTGACCGGAACCGTGTCCGCGTCCGATGCGCTTTACTTCCTTTGTCGCGCCGACAGCGGGAGATAATTCGTGCAGCTTCAATTGTTACACCTCCTATTGTAAGATATTATTCGGATACTTCGATGAGGTATCCTATCTCTTTGATCTTGCCCTTTGTAGCCGCGTTATCGGGCTGCTCTGTAACATCGCCGACCTTACGGAGACCCAGCGAGTTTGCAGTCGCGATATGGCTGTCCTTACGGCCGATGAGGGACTTGATAAGCTTGATCTTCATTGTTTAAGCTCCTTCCTGTCTCAGCCTAAGATTTCCTTGACTGTCTTGCCTCTGATAGCAGCAACCTGCTCTGCGTCTCTGAGAGAAGCGAGGCCTGCGATAGTTGCTCTTACAACGTTGCAGGGGTTGTTGGAACGCAGGGACTTTGTACGGATATTCTTGATACCTGCCATTTCGACTACCGAACGGACGGGACCGCCGGCGATAACGCCTGTACCCTCGGGAGCGGGTCTCATCAGTACCGCGCCTGCACCGAATTTGCCGACTGTCTCATGGGGGATTGTTGTACCCTTGAGGGATACCTTGATAAGGTTCTTCTTCGCGTCCTCGATACCCTTGCGGATAGCGTCCGGAACTTCGTTCGACTTACCGAGACCGAAGCCTACGATGCCATTGCCGTCACCGACAACTACGAGTGCGGAGAACTTCATTATACGGCCGCCCTTGACTGTCTTGGATACACGGTTGATAGCTACAACTTTTTCGCTGAGCTCATATTTGGATGCATCTATAAGTGCCAAAGCTTTTTCCTCCTGTATTGATTAGAAATTGAGTCCGCCTTCGCGCGCACCGTCTGCGAGCGCTGCTACTCTTCCGTGATAGAGATAACCGCCTCTGTCGAATACAACATCGGTTATTCCCTTGGACTTTGCTCTCTCTGCGAGCTTTTCGCCGACCTTCTTTGCGGCTTCGCAGTTTCCGCCGTACTCTGTGAAGTCCTTCTCATTGGAGGAGGCTGCGCAGAGCGTTACGCCTGCTTCATCGTCGATAAGCTGGGCATAGATGTTCTTTGCGGAGCGGAAAACATTGAGGCGCGGGCAGGAAGCCGTACCGGAGATCTTGTTTCTGATCCTCTGATGACGCTTGATCCTTGCTTTATTGCTGTCTTTCTGCTTTATCATTTCTTATCACTCCTTACTTCTTGCCCTTGCCGGCCTTGCCTTCTTTATGGCGTACATATTCGCCCTCATATCTGATGCCCTTGCCCTTGTACGGCTCGGGAGGACGCTTGCCGCGTACTTCTGCGGCGAACTGGCCGACTTTCTGCTTGTCGATGCCCTTGATGATTATCTGGTTGGGCTGGGGAGCTTCGATCTTGATATCGTCGTTATCCGATACGATAACATCGTGTGAATAACCGATCTTGAGGATAAGATCCTTGCCCTTCTTCTCGCATCTGTAACCAACGCCCTGTATTTCGAGCTTCTTCTCGAAACCTTCTGTAACGCCGACTACCATGTTATGAATAAGAGTTCTTGTAAGGCCATGGAGTGCGCGGTTAGCTGCCTCGTCATCGGGGCGTTCTACCTTGATCTGACCGTCCTCGGCTGTGATCTTCATCGAGGGCTTGAACTCCTTTGTAAGGGTACCCTTGGGGCCCTTGACGGTAACGACTGTGCCGTCTACCTTTACCTCTACGCCTGCGGGAACAGCGATCGGGTGCTTACCTATTCTTGACATATCTTCTGTTCCTCCCTTACCATACAAACGCGAGGATCTCGCCGCCGACATGGAGTTCTCTTGCCTTTCTGTCGGTCATAATGCCCTTGGAAGTGGAAACGATAGCAATACCGAGTCCCTTCATTACCTTGGGCATATCCTTGCAGTTCGAGTAAATTCTTAAACCGGGCTTGCTGACTCTGCGAAGTCCCGTGATGACTTGTGACTTATTCTCAGTATACTTGAGTGTGATCCTGATGACACCCTGCTTGTTGTCCTCGATTACTCTGAAGTTCTTGATATAACCTTCATCGACGAGGATCTGAGCTATCTGCTTCTTTACGTTCGAGCAGGGAACATCTATTGTGGGGTGCTTTGCGGCACTCGCGTTGCGGATCCGTGTAAGCATATCTGCGATAGTATCAGTGATCTGCATTTTCTGCTTCCTCCTTAATTAATGACGTAAAAATTACCAGCTTGCCTTCTTGACTCCGGGGATCTGTCCCTTGTACGCGAGTTCTCTGAAGCAAATTCTGCAAATACCGAACTTGCGCAGATAAGCGTGAGGTCTGCCGCATATTTTGCATCTGTTATAAGAACGGGTAGAAAACTTTGCAGGTCGCTGCTGTTTAGCGATCATTGATTTTTTTGCCATGTTTATTTCCTTGACCTTTCTTATTTAGCGAAGGGAGCGCCCATGAGAGTGAGCAGCTCTTTTGCTTCTTCGTCTGTCTTAGCTGTTGTTACAAAGTTGATATCCATACCGCGTATAGCGTCGATCTTCTCATATTCGATCTCAGGGAAGATGAGCTGTTCCTTGATACCTACGCTGTAATTGCCTCTGCCGTCGAACGAATTCGGGTTGATACCGCGGAAGTCGCGTACACGGGGGAGTGCGATGTTGAAGAATCTGTCGAGGAACTCATACATTACTTCGCCGCGGAGTGTTACCTTAACGCCGATAATGTTGCCCTCACGGAGCTTGAAGTTCGCGATAGCCTTCTTAGCGCGGCAGATAACAGGCTTCTGACCTGTGATCTGGCTGATATCGCCCATAATTGCCTCGATCTTCTTCTGATCGTCTTTTGCTTCGCCGCAGCCTACGTTGATAACGATCTTGTCGAGTTTAGGAGTCTGCATAACGCTCTTATAACCGAACTTCTTGAAAAGTGCGGGAGCTACCTTCTCCTTGTAATAGGTTCTCATTGTTGACATTGTATTTCTCCTTACCGACGGAAGCCGGAAGTTACTTTATCCGACCGCTCCGTCAAGCCGATCAAAGTTCAGCGCCGCACTTCTTGCAGACTCTGACTTTCTTTCCGTCCTTCATCTCATGGCCTACGCGTACAGCCTTCTTGCACTTGGGGCAAACGGGCATTACCTTGCTTGCGTAGAGGGCGCCTTCTGCCTTTACTATGCCGCCGGGCTGACCCTGCTGTCTGGGCTTTACGTGCTTGGTTACCATGTTGAGGCCTTCAACTATTACCTTGCCCTCTTCGGGAGAGACCTCAAGCACCTTACCGCTCTTGCCTTTGTCTTTGCCCGAGATGATCTGTACCTCGTCGCCTGTTTTAACGTGAAGTTTGTTCATTACGGGACCTCCTTATAATACCTCGGGAGCAAGGGAAAGTATCTTCATGAAGTCCTTCTCACGAAGCTCTCTTGCAACCGGCCCGAAAATTCGTGTGCCTCTCGGAGTCTTATCCTCCTTGATTATAACGGCAGCGTTCTCATCGAAGCGGATATATGTTCCGTCTGCTCTTCTGAGTCCGGTAGCCGAACGAACGATAACACACTTTACAACGTCACCCTTCTTTACGGTGCCGCCGGGAGTCGCCTTCTTTACGGAAGCGACTATTATATCGCCGATGTTGGCGTATTTTCTGCGGGTTCCGCCCAGTACCCTGATGCACATGAGCTCCTTGGCTCCCGTGTTATCAGCGACTTTAAGGCGTGTCTGCATCTGAATCATGTCTTTTACGCTCCTTCCGCTTACTTAGCTCTCTCGATCACGTTCACGAGGCGCCATCTCTTGTCCTTGGACAGCGGTCTTGTTTCCATGATCTCCACGGTGTCGCCTATATTGCAGGTGTTCTCCTCATCATGTGCCTTGAACTTGATCGTTCTCTTTACGATCTTGTTATAGAGGGGGTGGCGAACGTTATCGGCTATAGCAACGACGATAGTCTTATCCATCTTGTTGCTTACTACCTTGCCTATTCTTGTTTTTCTGAGGTTTCTTGCTTCCATTGTTCTTTATCCTCCCCTCTCAGCTTTTAGCCGCAAGCTCACGCTCGCGCTGAATGGTCTTGATGACTGCGATCTCCTTCTTGACTGCCTTTATTCTTGTGGGGTTGTCAAGCTGATTCACCGCAAGCTGGAAACGGAGGTTGAAAAGCTCCTGCTTCAGCTCTGCCGCTCTGTTCTGCAGTTCTACTTCGGAAAGGTCTCTGATCTCTTTGGTTATCTTCTTCATTCTGCGTCAGCCTCCTTTTCCTTAGCTACGAACTTGCACTTGATCGGGAGCTTGTGCATAGCGAGACGCATAGCCTCTCTTGCTACATCTTCCGTTACGCCGGCGATCTCGAAGAGAACTCTGCCGGGCTTTACGACAGCTACCCAGTACTCGGGTGAACCCTTACCGGAACCCATTCGTGTTTCAGCGGGCTTCTCTGTTACGGGCTTGTCGGGGAATATCTTGATCCATACCTGACCGCCTCTCTTGATGTAACGCGTCATAGCGATACGGGCAGCCTCGATCTGGTTGGAGGTGATCCATGCGGGCTCAAGAGCCTGCAGACCGTAATCTCCGTTCGACACCTTATTGCCGCGCATAGCCTTACCGGTCATGCGGCCTCTCTGCTGTCTTCTGTACTTTACTCTCTTTGGGAGCAGCATTATTCATTACCCCCTTCTGTTTTTCTTTCGGCTCTGGGAGCTCTGTCCGATCTCGGACGGGAGGGTCTTCTGTCGCCTCTGTCAGCTCTTTCGCCTCTGTCATTTCTTCTTCTTCTTTCGGGTCTTTCAGGTCTGTCGGAACGAACTTCGCCCTTGAGGACTTCACCCTTGTAGATCCATACCTTTACGCCGATAACGCCGTAAGTGGTATTTGCTCTTGCAACACCGTACTCGATATCTGCACGGAGTGTCTGCAGCGGGATCGTACCCTCATGGTAGCTCTCCGAACGTGCGATCTCGGCGCCGCCGAGTCTGCCGGAAACCTGAGTCTTGATGCCCTTTGCGCCGAGCTTCATTGTTCTGCCGATGCAGGACTTCATAGCTCTTCTGAAAGATACACGCTGCTCGAGCTGCGATGCGATGTTCTCTGCAACGAGCTGTGCGGAGAGATCGGGGCTCTTTACTTCGATTATGTTCACGAGGACTGTCTTGCCGCTTGTGAGCTTCTCGAGTTCCGTTCTGAGCTTGTCTATCTCAGCACCCTTCTGGCCAATTACCATACCGGGCTTTGCGCAGTGGATGTTTACCTTTACCTTAGCCGCGTCTCTCTCGATCTCTATATCCGGGATACCGGCCTTGTAGAGCTTCTTCTTGAGATATTCGCGGATCTTGTAGTCTTCTACGAGTGTGTCGCCAAAGGTGGACTTTCCGGCAAACCAGCGGGAATCCCAATCCTTTATAACGCCTACTCTGAGACCGTGCGGATTAACTTTCTGTCCCATTTGTTTACCTCCTTATTCCGCTTCTTTAACGACCAGAACGATGTTTGATGTTCTCTTGAGGATCCTGTGAGCGCTGCCCTTTGCAGCAGGTCTGATTCTCTTGAGTGTAACACCAGCGCCTACGTGTGCTTCCGCTACATAGCAGCGCTTGAGGTCCATGTTATGGTTGTTCTCTGCGTTTGCCATAGCGCTCTTCAGGAGCTTCTCGAGCGGCTCGCAAGCTGCTTTCGGAGTTGTCTTGAGGACTGCCATAGCTACCTCGCAGGGCTTGTTTCTGATCAGGTCGAGTACTATTCCTACCTTGCGGGGAGAAATACGAACCTGTCTTAATTCAGCTCTTGCTTCCATTCGTTTCTCCTCCTTACTTCTTGGTAGTCTTGCTGCCCACATGACCCTTGAATGTTCTTGTGGGAGCGAACTCGCCGAGCTTGTGACCTACCATATCCTCGGTTACATATACCGGAACGTGCTTTCTGCCGTCATGCACCGCGATGGTGTGGCCAACGAAATCGGGGAATATTGTGCTGGAACGGCTCCATGTCTTGAGGACCTTCTTCTCGTTAGCCTCGTTCATAGCGAGAACGCGCTTGTAGAGAGCTTCCTGGACATAAGGGCCTTTCTTTATGCTTCTGCTCATAATATTTATTTCCTTTCAAGCTGTGCTGCAAGTTAACGGATAACGCTTTACACGCGGCGGTCATGCCGCACTACGCACCCTTATTAACAGCAGCCTGAGCGGGCATCCGTCCGCGGACAGTTCTGTACGCCGCTTTTCAGCGGCATTTATCATTCCGTGCCCCGCAGCCGTAAGTCTTTCATGACTTTTCGCCCGACTGTTGTGATTACTTGGAGTTTCTTCTCTTGACGATGAACTTATCGGTACGGTTGTTGGTCTTTCTGGTCTTGTAACCGAGAGCGGGCTTGCCCCAGGGGGTCACAGGGCCGGGTCTGCCGACAGGAGACTTACCTTCACCACCGCCGTGCGGGTGGTCGTTCGGGTTCATGACGGAACCTCTTACTGTAGGTCTTACGCCCATGTGTCTGATGCGTCCTGCCTTACCGTAGTTCACGTTAGCATGATCGGCGTTGCTTACTGCGCCTATCGAAGCCATGCAGTTCTCGGGAACGTTTCTCAGCTCACCGCTGGGGAGTCTGAGGAGCGCCATGCCGTTTTCCTTTGCCATGAGCTGTGCCATGTTGCCTGCGGAGCGTACAAGCTGTGCGCCCTTGCCGGGGTGGAGCTCGATGCCGTGAATGAATGTACCCACGGGGATATTGGCGAGCGGGAGAGCGTTGCCGGGCTTGATATCGGCATCTGCGCCGTTTCTTATCTTATCACCTACGCTGAGCTTATCGGGAGCGATGATATACTTCTTTTCGCCGTCCTCGTACTCAACGAGAGCGATGAATGCCGAGCGGTTCGGATCGTACTCGATCGTCTTAACTTCAGCGTTCATACCGAGCTTGTTTCTCTTGAAGTCTATTACTCTGTACTTTCTTCTGTTTCCGCCGCCCTTATGTCTGACGGTGATTCTGCCGTAGCTGTTGCGTCCGGAATGCTTTTTGAGAGTTTCGAGAAGACTTCTCTCGGGAGCGACCTTGGAAAGACCGCTGTAGTCTATGACCGTCATTCCGCGTCTGCCGGGGGTGACGGGCTTATATGTCTTTATAGCCATTTATCTTCACTCCTTATATCATTCCGTCGAAGAACTCGATGGTCTTGGAGTCGGCTGTCAGAGTAACTATTGCCTTCTTCCAGTCGGAGGTGTAGCCCTC
>JAEEJW010000100.1 GCA_016282095.1 Ruminiclostridium sp.
AGAAGCGCAGAGACGACCGCGAGGCGTATGCGCAGTTGGTCGATGAGACCATCGCAGAGTGTATTCCGCAGCTTCAGCAGCTATCGCAGACGCTGAGCACAGGCAAGGCCGCGGTGCTCGACACGTTCAAGAAGGTGCTCGACATGAAGGCGGCGGTAATTCCAACCAAGCGCGACAGCCAGTTCTCGCACACCTTCACCAACAGCGACAGCACAATGCGCATCACCATCGGGCAGAACATGCTCGACGCCTACCGCGACACGGCAGAGGACGGCATCGCAATGGTGAAGGAATACATCAGCAGCCTTGCCAAGGACGAGAAGAGTCAGATGCTTGTAGACGGCATCCTCCGACTTTTGGCGAAAGACCAGAAGGGCACGCTGAAGGCATCGCGAGTTATCCAGCTGCGCAAGATGGCAGAAGAGAGCGGCGAGGAGAAGTTCATCGAGGGCGTGAGAATCATCGAAGAGGCGTACAATCCTGCCACATCGTCGCAGTACATCCGCGCGGAGATTAAGGACGAGAAGGGAGCGTGGAAGCCTATCCCGCTGAACATGACAGACTGCTGAGTGAGATGAAATTGCGAGTATCGATGAACATCGAAGAGGATAAGCGCGAATCGGTTATGCGCACATGGATACAGCGCAACGGGGTCGCGCCCCTCTTGTTCCTCAAGGCGAAGGATGCGGGATATGTTAATGTTCAGATAGACATCAAGCCCGACGACCGCGAGAGCCTGCTATTCGTGCAGGCGGTGATAAGAACGACAGGCTGCAAGGTACATCAGCAGCAAGTGGACTGAAAAAAAGAGCGAACCGATACATTGCGGCTCGCTCTTTTTTCGTATTTTTGTGCAAAAGAAAAATACAAACAATCATGAGAAGTCAGGAACTGAAGGAACGGCGCAACATCGCCGTGTGCAAGCGTTTTGAGTATCTTGTCGACACGCTGCTCATCCGTGCCGATGTGGCGGTGCGTCAGATGAGCCAGAACGAGTTCTTCCTTGCCGAGAAGACAATCTACGACATCCTGCGCGAGAAGCGCGGCATGGAACTGCCAGACATCGACCTGAAGCTGGAACTGGACAAACGCCGCAATCAGCCGCTCACGCTGTTCGACCCTCTTCGCGATTAACAGGCGTTAAACACTTGTTAAATACTATCTAAAATTTCAATATTCACCTTCGGCACGGCCGCATTCTTTATTGTCTCAGGCTCGAAGTCCTCGTACACTTCGAGCGTGTACGTCGTGCTGTACACCTTTATTCCGTGATTGGCGGTGGCGAACTGGCTCGCCGTGCGCACCATTGCCGCACAGTCTGTGCCAAGCGGACGGAAGCCCTGCAACGCCTCGGTGAGAGTGCGCAGAAGGGCGTGGCGGTCGGCTATCATATCCTCCGTGGTGCTGCCGTAGTGGTGGTCGTCGTAGCAGTCGAGGATGAGATTCACGCGCACGGTGGCGACTCCCATCTGCGAGAGACCGCGGCGGTTCTGCCATTCTACCGCGTCGGCATTGATGAGCACCGCCGGCATCGTTAGCGGATAGGTGTCCTGCTCGCTGTCAATCATGTCGAGCTGCCCGTAGTCTTCATCGACAAGTAGGAGCTCGGGCATTGCCTCCTTTATATGCTCAATTAGAGCCTGCATTATTCGTTCCATTTATTATCGCGTAAATTATCGATTCTATTTTCTTCACTATTACGCCGTTCAGCTTCTCGCTCTCGCCTATGTACATGCGCTTCGGCATCTTGAACTTCTTCTTGTTCTGAGCCGCGAGGGCGAGATAGAGCCACTTCTTTGCCAACGGTGGAATCTTGCCGTCCTTCGCGCCCTTGCCCCCTGCTGCGTAGAACTTAGCCCAGAAGAAGCGGCGCATCTTGCGCGTTACGGGGATGTCGCCGCCCTCGTTGTGAATGAGCGAATAGTCGAGGTCTGAGAGTACATGCACGGCAGTGTCCTCAATCTTGGTGTCGATGCTATTCATCAGCGTGAGCGTCTTGCTTGTGAGCGGCTTGTAGCCCTTCTCCGCACCCACGCCCAGCTGCTGCCGCCATGTTGTCTTCCACGGCTTGCCGTCGAAGCCGCCGAGGCGGAAGTTGTTGCGGTAATGGCTCTTAGCCAACACCGCGATTGCCCGCGGAATCTTGTCGTGTATGGCAAGTGTCGCCTCTCGTATTATGCGCTCCATCTCGCGCTTGCTCTCCTCGTTTGTCATTGTCTTGTCAGATTTGCGACTTCTTCGCTCTCTGCATCGCTGAGGGAGAAGAAGTCGGTGCGTTCGCGCTCGGTGCGTTCGCGCTCGGTGCGTAAGTGGTCGGCGACGTGGCGACCGAGCAGAATGCATAGCCCGAACACTTTATAGTCCTTAATGCCAGAACGAGGCGCGGTGCTCTCGTTGCGCATAATCTTGTAGTCTGTTCCGAACTCGACATACGCGCCAAGACGTGCGGGGCTCTGCACAGTGTCTGGTAATATTATCTTTCGAAGCGATTTCTTCTTCTCTTGCGTCTCTGTAATGCGGCGGAGAAGTTCGCCGCACAGCCAAACGCGCGGTTCTATCAGGTTCGTAACGAAGTTTGTATTCACTCTTGCCCCATTCTCGTAGGTTATATGTACCTGTGTGATAACGAAGCTGCAATCTGCATCGCTTACAAAAGTAGTGAGGGCTGGCGCGAACAGGAAGAAGCGGATGCCGCGCGCGATGTAGAAGCGTACAATCTTGCTATAGATTGAGAATGGCGGATTGTCTACCACCACGCAGCCCTCGGGATAGTCGAAGTTCTCGAAGTCGCCGCCCGGATAGAACGGGCGCACAATCTCGCGTCCCTCAATGTCGACATTCTCTCGCAGCCATTGCAGCACGGTGTCGTACACTGCCGGCGGTGTGTAGCAGTCGTCGGTTGTTAACTTTGTCTTGAACTTCTCCACGAAGCCCTCGTAGTCGGTGAAACTTTTCTTTGATTGTGACATAACTATTAAATCGATAGTAAAGGGTTGTTTATTACTCTTGTAATTCCGCGTTTCTGCAACATTGCGGGGCTGTTGATGTGGCGAACGTAGTCCTCCCACTTGTCGAGGAAGTAGCGCGCCGGAATGCACATCGCACGTTCTGCTGCCATCGCGAGCTCCGTGGTGAGGTCTGCTCGACCTTCGAAGAGTTCGGCAACATGCGCTGCGGACACACCGCCACGACGTGCGAAGGTGTTGATGTCTATCTTGTACAGCTCCGCGTAGTGTCTTATTATAAGCCCCGGATGCACTGGCGGTCTCTTCTTAGAGTTTGGCGAGTTCATTGTCTATCAGTTTAATCTCATCCTTCAATGTAGAGATGATAGCGTGGCTCATGTGGTCGCTCGGGATGACATGGCGCGATGGCACACGCAGCGTGAGCTGGTGATTCCGTGCCGCTTCGAGGATATATTCAAGTTCGTTGCGTGTGTCCATTAGAGCCTGCACGCGACCGTAATTTACTGGTTTCATATTGTTTATATTAAAAAATTGTTTATATTTGACGCTGAATAATTTAAACACTATTATTATGAACAATTACACATCACGTCTTATTGAAATCTTGTCGGGGCTTCGCTGCCCTGTGTGCGGAAAATTCTTGGAAGTTAGGCTTACACACGGTGATTGTTATTCTACGTCCTATTGCCACAAGGAACTTGGAGAACTTTGTGACAAGACAGAGCAAGCCTTTGCTACCGCCAACAAGTTGGGCAATAACACTAAGTATAGATTCTAACCTCTTTTAGCAAATTGATTGCTCTGACCTCGGCAACGATGTGGACTATTGACTTCTCGTTAATGCCAAGTTTTGCCAGCTGCTTGTTCAGACTGGCAACGCTTTTTGCTGTTATCGTCTTTACGACGAGTTTCTTTTCTTTAATTATTTTTGTCATATCTTTTGTATTTTTAATAATTGTTTGTATATTTGCCGATGAGATGTACGAGTCAACGCCGCGATGACTTCAAGGCACTTCTGTCTCATTAAAGTTGGGTTTTACGAATCCAACTTTTTTAATTTATTGACGAGATATTCCCTGTTGCCTTTATGCGTATTTTCTTCTTTTACTTCATCA
>JAEEJW010000101.1 GCA_016282095.1 Ruminiclostridium sp.
TCATCGCAATGGATATAAATATCATAATGGCAAATATAGAGGAAAAGAACGAGATATCGGTATATGTGAGCGGTGACCTCTCTGCGGAGGAATTAAGCCATATTTCCGATGTGATCGCTTCAAACCCCAACACCATGACCGGAGGAGTGGTCTACTACTCAAAGGAACAGGCGTGGATAGACAAGCAGGAAGAGCTGTCTGAATATGCCGAACTGTTCGAGTACCTTGACGAGAACCCCATGCCAGACACCTTCCGCGTCACGGTCTCCGACGTTTCAAAAATAAGCGATACCGCAACGGAATTTGCGTCTATCGAGGGTGTCGAGCGTGTTGATGCGCCTTACGATTTCGCCCGCGCCATGGTCAATATCCGCGCCACACTGTCGGTAATAGCGCTGGGGCTTCTGGCGGTAATGATAGTGACCAGCGTAATAATTGTCTATAATTCCATTCGCAGCAGCGTTTTCGCGCGTGCGAAAGAGATCAACATAATGAAAGTCGTCGGCGCCACGAACGCTTTCGTAAAGATACCTTTCTTCATCGAGGGTATGTTCATCGGAATCGCCGCGGGAGCTGCCGCGTGGGGGCTTACAAAGGTCATCTACGAGGTAATAATCCAGCTCTTCGAGGACGATATAACGATCTGGCGCATTTTCGGCCTTGTGAATATCGTGCAGTTCGACAGCATAACATGGTATCTGCTGGCGGCGGACTGCGTGCTCGGAGCTCTGCTCGGAGCCATAGGAACGATAATCAGCACAGGCAAGTATGTAAAGGTTTGATCAGGTGATAAGATGAAGAACAGAACATTGCGCAGACTGCGCAATACGGCACTTTCGCTGCTTTGCAGCGCGGCTGTGGTGCTGTGCGGACAGGGTGCCTATATGCCCGTTGTATCCTACGCGGATACCCAGGCCGATCTGGCGCAGCAGATAGCGGATGCCGACGCGAAAATCAAGGAGATCGAGCAGAAGATAGCAGCGGCAGGCTCCGACATAGAAGCCAACGAAGCACAGCAGGACAACTACTGGAACAAGCTGGTCGCTACCCAGAACAAGATAGACCTTGTGAACCTCTCAGTGGCGAACAAGGAGCAGGAGATACTGGACAAGGAAGCCGAGATAGCCGATGTCGAGCAGCGCATAGCGGATAAAGAGGTCGAGATATCCGAGACCGAGCGGAAGATAATCGATACCGAGGAGCAGATAGCGCGCCTTGAGCAGGAGAACCGCGATAACGTGCAGCGCTTCGGTCAGATCGTCAAAGCCATGTATATGACCGATTCGTCCAACTACCTGTCTGTTATCGCGGGGGCGGAGGACTTCTACGATATATTCGTGCGCAGCGAAATACTGAAGAACGCCAGCGATCAGAATATGAAGTTCATGCAGAAGCTCCTTGACGACATACATTTTCAGGAGGACGTCAAGACCGAGCTCGGAAACATAAAGGTACAGCTTGAAGCCGACAAGGATCAGCTGGCAGCGGACAAGATAAAGCTGGAGACAGACCGTGAGGATCTTGAAGATGAGAAATACGCCCTTGACGAGGAAGTAAAGTACTACAACGACCTCAACGCAGGCTACTGGACGGAATATAATACATACTCCGTGCAGATACAGAATCTTAAAGACCGTCAGGCGAACCTGCAGTATCAGAAAAAGGTGACACAGGCTGACCGTGACAAGGCTCAGGCAGCTCTGGAAGAAGAGATACGCCGTGCAAAGGAGCGCGCCAAGAACAACACCGTCTATGATACGGGCGAATGGACATGGCCGCTGAACCCGAGTTATCAGCTCATAACGACCTATTTCGGATATGACTCGTGGCGCGGAGGCAATCACGGCGGTATTGATATCGGAAACTCCGGCATCATGGGCGCCAACGTCTACGCATCAAAGGGCGGTGAGGTGCTTGTGGCCAAGACCACATATATCCCCGGTTATGACTACGGAATGTATGTTGTTATCGACCACGGCAACGGCTATCAGACGCTTTACGCTCATCTGAGCGCGATCTATGTAACCGTTGGCCAGGAGGTCACAAAGGGCGAGTGCATAGCGGCGGTAGGATCCACCGGCTGGTCTACGGGTCCTCATCTGCATTTTGAGGTGCGAAAGGACGGCAATCGTATCGATCCGTTCAGTGTTGTGGCTTTGCCCGTTTTATAAAGATAATATCAGGATAAGCTTATGAACAGAAAAATACCGATCGGCATAGCCATAAGCATTGCGGCTATTGCCTGTGCGGTGACTTTCGTCATTACGATGACGGTGTCGCTGAACAACTACAACGACAAGATCGCCGACGTGCAGCAGCGCGGCGAGATCTACACAAGACTTCAGGAAATAGATTCCTATATCCGCAGCTATTCACTCTATGATGTGAATGATGCCGATATGAAAGCCGGCGTTTACTCGGGTTATCTTACCTGCATCGATGATAAGGCGGCAAGATACTATTCCACAGACGAATACTACTATAAGACAAGGCTCGAAAGCGGAAACGTTGTGGGGCTCGGAATAGTATTCGAGAAGGAAGAGAGCGGCTACATCAAGATAACCAATGTCTACGCGGGCTCTCCCGCAGCCGCTGAAGGCATACTTCCGGGTGATGTCATAATCTCCGTTGAGGGAAAGAGCATACTTGAGAGCGGCTACGCCTCGGCCAGCGAACAGCTCCGCTACGGCGACGAGGGTACGAAACGCCGCTTCGTCGTAAGAAGAAACGGTGAAGAAACAGAGTATAATCTGGTGAGAACTGCATTCGAGATACCGACTCTGGAAGCCGTGCTTCTCGACAACGGAATATTATATTTCTCGTTCGCATCCATAAACAATGCTACCGGCGCGAAAATGACGAAGCTCCTTGATACCTACGCCGAGTCGCCCGTCTCCGGTTATGTGTTCGATCTTCGCGGTGTCTCCAGCGGTGTCTATACGCCGGTTTCGGAGATACTTTCCCGTTTCGTTGACGAGGAAAACATCGCATACGCGGAATATAAGAACAATTCGACAAGGATCGTCGCGGAATCCTCGGACGGGTACTTTACAAATCTGCCGATAAGTATTATAATAGATGAAAAGACCGGCGGCTCCGCGGAGCTTATAGCGGCAGCGCTGCGCGACTATGCGGGCGGCATCACCGTCGGCGAGAACAGCGCGGGCTACGGAACTCTTCAGGAGACCCGTACCTTCAATGACGGCACGGCCATAGAGATATCCGTGGCGATCATAAAACGCGGCGACGGCAGTATGACCTACAATGAGGTAGGACTTACTCCGGAATTCACAGTCGAATATGACGCGGGATATGAGACCGAGCTGACCAACTACGCCAATACCTCTGACCCGCAGCTCAGAAAAGCAGTGGAAGTAATAAGCACCAAGGTCGCCGTAGCGGCCGCCGAAAGCGCTTCGGCAGAAGAAACACAGGCACAGCAATAATAAAATATATACAGCAAGAAAGGAAAAAACACCATGGCAGCTAAACAGACAGTACTGACACAGGAAGGACTTGAAGCTCTCGAAGCCGAGCTTGAAAACCTTAAGACCGTCAAAAGAAAAGATATAGCGGAGAAGATCAAGGTCGCGCTCTCTTTCGGAGACCTTTCCGAAAACTCCGAGTACGATGAAGCCAAGAATGAGCAGGGTATCATCGAGGCGCGTATCGCCGAGATCGAAGCTACTCTGAAGAACGTTGTAGTCATCGACTCTGACAGCCTTAACACCGAGCATATCCAGCACGGCAACAAGATAATCGTCAAGGATATCGAGGAGGATGTTGAGCGTGAGCTCCACATCGTCGGCTCCAAGGAAGTTGATGTCAAGGCAGGCAAGATATCGGACGAATCTCCTATCGGCAAGGCACTGCTCGGTCATAAGAAGGGCGATATAGTTGACGTTGAGACACCTTCGGGCATATTACAGTTTGAAGTGCTCGATATAAGCAAGTAAACAGCAAAGGATAATATAAATATGGCAGAAGAGATCATTACGGAAGAGCTGACCGAGGAAGAGGAGCTTGCGAACCTCTCGGAGCAGCACAGAATAAGAATAGAAAAGCTGAACAAACTCAAGGCAGACGGCAAGGATCCCTACATCACGACGAAATACCCCGTTGACAGGCTCGCAAAGGAGATACGCGACAGCTACGATGAGCTTGAGGGCAAGGATGTAGTCATAGCGGGACGCATGATGAGCCGCCGTATAATGGGCAAGGCGAGCTTCGCAGATGTCCGTGATGCCAGCGACAGAATGCAGATATATGTAAGGATAGACGAGATAGGCAAAGAGCTCTTTGAGGAGTTCAAGACCTGGGATCTCGGTGATATCGTCGGAGTCGAGGGCTATGTGTTCAAGACAAAGACAGGTGAGATATCCGTTCACGCAAAGAGCATAAAGCTGCTCTCCAAGTCTTTGCTGCCGCTGCCCGAGAAGTGGCACGGCCTGCGCGACAAGGAGGAGCGTTACAGAAAGCGCTATCTCGACCTTATCGCGAATCCCGAAGTGAAGGATACCTTCGTTACACGTTCGCTCATTCTCCGTGAGATACGCAGCTATCTTGACGGCATCGGCTACATCGAGGTCGATACACCCATACTGCTGCCTCTGGAGATAGGAGCGGCTGCAAGACCGTTCAAGACTCACCACAACGCGCTGGATATAGATATGTACCTGCGCATAGAAACAGAGCTCTACCTTAAGAGACTGATCGTGGGCGGATTCAACAAGGTTTATGAAGTCGGAAGAATATTCCGCAACGAGGGTATGGACGCTACCCATAACCCCGAATTTACCTCCATCGAGATGTATCAGGCATACACCGATTATTTCGGCATGATGGATATAATCGAGGATCTTTACCGCACCGTGACAAAGAAAATCTGCGGTACCGATACTGTACCCTATCAGGGCAAGGAGATCGCGGTAGGAAAGCCGTGGGAGCGCCTTACCATGATCGAAGCCGTGAAGAAGTACGCTGGTGTTGATTTCGCGGACTGGACAGATGACGAGACAGCACGCAGGGCTGCCGCCGAGAAGCACGTCGAGCTTGAAAGCAAGAACGCTACAAAGGGCGAAGTGCTCATAGCGTTTTTCGAGACTTTCGTCGAGGAGAATCTTATCCAGCCGACGATCATATACGATTATCCCGTTGAGAACTCCCCCCTCGCCAAGCGCAAGCCCGAAGATCCGATGTTCACGGAGAGATTTGAGTATTTCATCAACGGTACGGAGTTCGGAAACGCGTTCTCCGAGCTGAACGACCCGATAGATCAGCGCGGACGCTTCGAGAAGCAGGTAGCCGCAAAGCGTGCGCAGGGCGGCAACGATGCCCAGGTGGACGATGACTTCATTACTGCCCTCGAGTATGGCCTTCCCCCGACCGGCGGTCTTGGCTTCGGCGTAGACAGACTCGTCATGCTGCTTACCGACAGCCCCTCTATCCGCGATGTGCTCCTGTTCCCGACAATGAGACCGGAAAAGAAGTAATCATCGCTTGCGAACAGAGTTCGGCCGTTTCTGACGGTCACTCCTTCAAAAACATTAACACTTCGTTTAATAACTCAAAAACCTGCTCCTTCTGATAGTCAGAAGGAGCAGGTTTTGTTGTGGGGCAGATATCTGTCTGTTTTGAATGAAACGGACCGATCGGGAGGGGCAGTCCGTCGCCGGAGATGTTATTTCATCAGCGA
>JAEEJW010000102.1 GCA_016282095.1 Ruminiclostridium sp.
ATGCTGCTGACATTCGTGACGGCGATCTTCATGCCGTCGGAGCTGATACTGTTCGGCGTGCTGCACTTCTACGCCATAGCCGCTATGATCTACGGCTTTGTGGGCAAATATACCGAAAAGATACCGTGGCTGGCCGGGGTGATCGTGTTCGCGCTGCTGTACGCAGTCACACTGAATATCCCGAGGGGTTTTATCGGTATCGAAGGGGTCTGGACAGTCGCGATGCCCTCGTTCCTGTACGGCCACTACTGGCTCTATCCGCTGGGATTCCCGGCAGCCGGATTCTACAGCGCTGATTACTTCCCGCTGATACCGAACCTGTTCCTGTTCTTCGCGGGGGCTTCATTCGGAGTTTATCTGAAATCCGGCAGGCCTTCAAAGGGCATCTATATGACGCGCTTCAACAAACTGGCGTGGATAGGCCGGCACGGTCTTATAATCTATATGCTGCACCAGCCTGTGACAATACTTATACTCGACCTGATACACAGGCTCACCGGACAGCCGACGCTGTTCATGTGAGCGCCGGCATATAACGTTCTGTAAAATTTTTTCCGGCGCGGTTATTGCAATTTGAAGCCGGATATGATATAATATAATGTAACAGTAAGTGCTCGCTTACAATAAAGTCGGAAAGGATAATAAACTATGGATACAAACGCATTATACAAGCTCTGGCTCGAAAAGGCCACAGAAGACCCCGACCTTCAGACAGAATTAAAGTCCGTTGAGGGCAACGACGCGGAGATAAACGACCGTTTCTACCGCGAGCTCGAATTCGGCACAGGCGGACTGCGCGGCGTTATCGGCGCAGGTACCAACAGAATGAACTACTACACCGTATGCAAGGCTACACAGGGTCTTGCTTCCTACCTTATGAAGATAAAGCCCGAGGGTGCTTCTGTCGCGGTGTCCTATGACAGCCGCATCAAGTCCACCTATTTCGCGGAATCCGTCGCGAAAGTCCTTTCCGCAAACGGCATTCGCGTGTTCCTTTACAAGGAGCTCATGCCGACGCCTATGCTCTCGTGGGCAGTACGCTATTATAAATGCGACGCGGGCGTTATGGTAACGGCTTCTCACAACCCCGCCAAGTACAACGGCTATAAGGTTTACGGCTCCGACGGCTGCCAGCTCACCATCGACGCGGCTGACGCAGTTCTTGCGGAGATCAACAAGACCGACGTTTTCGGAGGCATCATGTCCATATCCCTTGAAGAAGGCATCAGGAGCGGCATGATAAACTATATCGACGACAAGTGCATCGACGCATATATGGCGGAAGTCAGGAAGCAGGCCGTTCACCCCGAGATCAGCGCGACTGCGGGTCTTAAAGTCGTTTACACTCCCCTCAACGGTACAGGCAACAAGCCTGTTCGCCGCATACTCAAGGAGTGCGGAATAAAGGAAGTCATCGTGGTACCGGAGCAGGAAAATCCCGACGGAAACTTCACCACCTGTCCGTATCCGAACCCGGAGATCAGAGAAGCTCTCCAGAAAGGTCTGGAGCTCTGCCGCAAGGAGAAGCCCGATCTGCTGCTTGCCACAGACCCTGACTGTGACCGTGTGGGCATAGCGGTTCCGGACGGCGACGACTACGCGCTGTTCACAGGCAACGAGACCGGCGCTCTGCTGCTCGAATACATCGCGCGCGAGAGAAAAGCGCTCGGCACTCTCCCGGCAAATCCTGTTGCCGTAAAGACCATAGTTACCACGGATATCACACGCGCCATTGCAAAGAAGTACGGCATTGAGCTTATCGAAGTTCTCACCGGCTTCAAGTTCATCGGTGAGCAGATAGGCTTCCTTGAAGCAAAGGGCGAGGCTGACCGCTATATATTCGGATTTGAAGAGAGCTACGGTTATCTTGCGGGCGGCTATGTACGCGATAAGGACGCTGTCGTTGCTTCCATGCTGATCTGCGAAATGGCGGCTTTCTACCGTTCGCAGGGCATCACGCTCATTGAGGCAAGGAAGAGAATGTATGAAGAGTACGGCTCATACTGCAACAAGCTGGACAACTTCGCATTTGAGGGCGAGCGCGGCATGACCAAGATGAAGAAGATCATGACAAGTATGCGCACAAAGATGCCTTCCGAAGTAGCCGGCACCAAGGTTGTGGCCGTTGCGGACTATGAGGCAGGCGAAAAGACGGATCTTATCACCGGTGAGAAGACAAAGATAGAGCTGCCCAAGTCCAATGTTATCACGCTGTATCTGGAGGACAAGACAAGTCTTGTTATCCGTCCTTCCGGCACCGAGCCCAAGATCAAGATCTACTATACGACTATCGGCAGCACCAACGAAGAAGCGGAAGCTATTCAGGCCAAGTATGCCGAAGCATTTCCGTGGCTGGTAAAGAAGCTGACAGACGAAGACTGATAAATTCTCATGGCATTTGCGGGAATATTCATAATTATGATCGTCGGAGTGATAGTTGCTCTTTATATCCGCTATATTACCCGATACGCGATATTTCTTATTATCCTCAGCATTATCGGCACTGCCGGATTCGGGCTTATCCTTGCCGGGATAGTCCGTAACGGGAAGAACAAGAAAGCTCTTCTGATAACGGGAACGGCATTGGCGCTGCTGTCAACGGTGCTTGTCGTGGGCGGTCTGATACGGTTTGCGCTGTACGGCTCCTGAAATAACAATAAAAGACCTCGTCATTCAAGCGGATGGCGAGGTTTTTGGTTTTTAGTATTTTCTTTGAAAAGGCGCATTACCTACCGAATCTGCAAGGCGCGGTACCCGCGCGGTCAATCCGTCTGAAACATTCAGCAAAGGGCGATTTTCAGCCTCGCAGCCGGTATATTCAGCGTTTTTTTGTGGGGCTTTCCGAATCGCCGTTGACCGCTTAGTTGCGCGCATCGTGCGCGCTTCTGGGCGGTCACTCACTGCATCGTGCAGTGACCCACACCCTTCGGTGCTGCCCCTTTTGATAGTTTATAAAAGGCGTACACATTACCGAATCTGCAAGGCGAAGCGATTTATTTAGGGATCCAAACCCTTTTTAAAGGGGTTGGCCGCCGGAGGCACTCGAGCGTCAGCGACTCTCTGCACACTCAAGCGCAAGCGACAACTTACTCCCGTTCTCGAGCGGAAGCGACTACTCTTCGTTCTGCCTGCCGACTATAAGCTCTTTGGCGTAGGGGAGCTTTTCGATCTCCTTGCAGAACTCGCGCCACTCGGGCAGGCGATGGTTTTTGCGCTGGGAATAGATCGTCTTCAGCGCGCGGTAGTTGGTGGTGAGGCGGGCAGTAAGCTCGAAGCCGCAGGGATTGCTGTACAGCAGGCGCAGGTAGTCCTCGGGATCCTGGGTCTCGTTGTAGCGGTCTTTCAGCTCGTTCATTATCTCTATCATGCGCGGGTCAACGTACTTGTTGTACTGCTTTGACAGGTCGAACCTTGCTATGCGGTGCATAGTGCTCTGGCTCGACACAAATTCAAGAAAGCGGTAACGTTCGGCTTCCGTCCAGGCCTTGACCGTGAATGTGAGGTCAAATGCCACGCGTATGCCGGTCATGAACTGGTCGTGGCCTTCGCCTTTGCCGGACTGCGCGAGCTTGATTATGCGCTCGGTGATGTCGCCGTTCACTGCCGAGGTGTCAACGGCCATGGGGTATTTGCTGGCCTTGAAGCACTCTTCGAGATCATATACTTTGATATTTTCAAGTTTCATATTCTGCCGCCTGTCAATTTTTATTATTCCTGAAGCATGAACATATTGTAGATTACGCGGATCGCTTCGTCGAAGTCCTCGTCGCGTATGCCGATTATGATATTCAGCTCGGAGGAGCCCTGATCTATCATCTTGATGTTGATATTTGCGTGGGAGAGCGCCGCGAATATTCTTGTAGCGGTACCCTTTGTAGCCTTCATTCCGCGTCCCACTACCGCGATAAGCGCGAGATCGTCCTCGACTTCGATATGGTTCGGGTTGCTGACTTCCTTTACGCGCTCAATGAAGTTCGGGTGAGCTTTAAGATCGTCGCTGTCTATGATGAGGGTCATTGTGTCGATGCCGGTGGGGATATGCTCGAAGTTGATCTTCTCAACGTCCATGAGCGTGAGTATGCGGCGCAGGAAGCCTATCTCGCCGTTCATCTCGTCCTTTTCTATCGCTACGGCGCTGAAATTCTTCTTGCCCGCGATACCGGTGATGATGTGTTCATTCTTGCCCTCGGGAGCGTCGTGAACGATCATTGTGCCCTTTGCGGAGGGGTCGTTGGTGTTTCTGATATTTATCGGTATTCTGGCGTTGCGGACAGGGAAGATAGCATCCTGATGAAGAACGCCCGCGCCCATGTACGAAAGCTCGCGGAGCTCTCTGTATGTGATAACGTCGATGAACTTGGGATCCTTGACGATGCGGGGGTCTGCAACCGCAAAGCCCGGAACGTCCGTCCAGTTCTCATAAAGCTCCGCGCCTATGGCCTTCGCCACAACGGAGCCTGTGAAATCGCTGCCGCCGCGGGAGAATGTGCGTATCGAGCCGTCGGGGTTTGCGCCGTAGAAGCCCGGAATTACCGCGTAATCGTAGCCTTCGAGGATAGAAGCGAGGGTCGCGTCGGTGAGCTCGGCGTCAAATTCGCCGTTGGCCTTGAAGAAGATGCCCTTTGCGGCGTCTATGAAAGCAAAGCCCAGATAGTTGGCGAGGATTATGCCGTTGAGGTATTCGCCACGGCTGGCTGCGTAGTCTCTGCCCACGCGCTTGGTGAAATTGTCGGTGATCTCTTCAAATTCGCGGTCGAGGGAAATGGTGAGACCGAGGTCGCTGATGATGCCGTTGTAGCGGTCCGCTATCGGAAGGAATGCCGCAACAGCGTTTGCGCCTGCGCATACATCATCGTAGCACTTGTAGAGCATATCCGTGACCTTGGTGTCATCGGAGAAACGCTTGCCCGGTGCGCTGGGCACCACATATCTGCGCTCCTTGTCGCTCCTGATGATATCCGCGACCTTGCGGAACTGATTTGCGTCGGCCAGCGAGCTGCCGCCGAACTTTACTACCTTTGCCATTGTCTTTTGTTTCCTTTCTTCTGTGTATATGTTGGCTTTTTTATTTTTGTTTTTACGCGCCTGTGTTATTCCGCCTCGACCAGCTCCATGCCGCGCTTGTCGAGGGATTTTATCGAAAGCGTGAGGTATCTGAAATCATTGTACAGGTCGATGATCTCCTCGCCGCCTCTTTCGTTCCTTACGCGAATGACGGGACGAAGCACGTTCGTGGTATTGCTGACTACTTCTCCGATCCTGCCGTCGCTGAGTATCACCCGGCTGGCGACGGGGTAGGGCGCAAACGCCGCGAGGAACGCGGTGATGATATCAAAGTCGAAGTGTGTATTAGCGCCGCCCATCATGAATTCCTCGGCCTCCGCGACACTCCACGGCTGGCGGTACGGTCTGTTGGAAGTTAGGGCATCATAGACATCGGCGACTGTGATTATGCGGGCGAGGTAGGTTATCTGCCCGCCTTTCAGTCCCAGCGGATAACCGGTGCCGTCGAATTTCTCATGGTGCATCAGCACGGCGTTCAGTATCTCTTCGGAGTAGCTGCCGTTCTTGCGGAGCAGCAGGTAGCCGTTCTGCGGGTGCTTCTTGACCGCCACGAATTCATCGTCCGTAAGACGGCCGGGTTTTCTGATGATATCCACGTCGATCGTGCGCTTGCCGATATCGTGGAGAAGAGCCGCTTCGCAGAGGTCGCGCATCTGCTTTCTCGGCAGGTCGAGGCTCTTGCCTATGGTGACCGCCATCATAGCGACACGCAGACAATGCTTGTATGTATAGTCGTCGTAGGACTGGAGCTGGTGCATCTTCAGCAGGATATTGTCGTCCGCGTAGAGGCTGGTGATAAGCTCGTTCGTCACGTTCTGGATCTGTCTTGTGGCTTCTTTCGAGAATTCGGTTATCGGCTTGTCGTTATCCGAGCCGAAAACGTCCTTCAGTGTGGTGAGGGACTCATGAATATTTATCTCAGCCCGCATCTCCGCCGAGATGCTTGCTGCGCTGAATGACTTCTTTATTGAAACCTCTCCGACATTGTAGCGCTCTTTCAGGTTGAAGATCATTACACTGTCGAGGGTCGTGCCTTTAAGCAAGAGTACTCTTTCGGTGCCGGGCTCGATAACGTCCTCGGACGTGACCATTCCCGACTCCAGTTCTTCTACTCTTATTCTCATAGAACCGACTGCGGTGTTCACCATGGCTCTTCCTCCTTTTCCGGTGCTTTGTATATCAATATCTATATATATTTTTATATAATACACACAATTATTATATCACATTCAGAAGAAAAAATCAATGGGAGAAGAAATATTTATTCAGAACTATGTTGGGTGCGCAGGGTCCGCGCTTGTATCACCTTTCAGCCGGTTGGCCTCCTGCCCGGGAAGATATTCTGAGAAATAACGAAAAAAATCCCGCCGGGGAGATTCCCGGCGGGGTCCGATCACTTCATCAGCGAGATGAAAGCCTTGGCTTTGGTGGCGATGATCTTGTCGTTCTCGTATGTAAGGTATGAGATCGCCTGCCCTATCTCCATCCAGCGCATTTCCGAGATCTCGTCGAGCTGTGGCTTCGCGTCGCGGCTTATAGCCTTTCCGACGAAATAGACCACGGTCTTGCTGGTATCGCGGCGGGGGCTGAATGTGACGGTCTCGCGGAACCCGTCGTCGATGAGAACGTCGATATTCGTTTCCTCCTTGATTTCTCTGGCCGCGGTCTGTATCTCGGTCTCGCCCTTTTCGACGTGACCCTTCGGGAACGACCAGCAGCCGGACTTGATGTGCCGTATCAGCAGGATCTCGGTATTGCCGTGAAATTTTCTGTACACGACGGCGCCGCATGACTTTTCGTAATTCATCGGCTCAATCCTTTCATAAAATGGGCGCAGAGGTGTCTCTGCCATAATCTATAACATTATATCACATATTGATGAAAAAATCAATGGCAGAAGAAAAATAATATTTTATCAGACTGTCCGGGGCAATATCGGGTGCGCTTATATCATATAAAGAAGAAAAAATCTCTCCGGACCTGCAAAATATGCCGCCAAGATTGACATTGGGGCGGAAAAGTAGTATAATTTTATAGACGGAACGGCTCCGCGTGGATCTCCGTACCGTGTAAAAATGCACCCGGAAAGGATGTGCGCCTATGCCCAGACCCGAAACCCCGTCGGTACACGTAAAAAGTCCGGCTACCGTCGAGGATCAGATAGAAAAGCTCAGAAGCCGCGGCTGTGTGATCGAGGACTATGACCATGCAGTCTGCGCGCTGTCGAATATCAATTACTACCGCCTTGCACACTACTTCGCGGTCTTTCTCGAAACGAAGAATCGCTATGCCGATGGGACGAGCTTCGAGACCGTTATGCATATCTACGATTTCGACAGGCTGATGAGATCTCTGCTCCTGACCGCTCTTGAGGAAGTCGAGATAACGCTGCGGGCGAACATCTCGAACTATCACGCGCTGAAATACGGCGCTCTGGGCTACCTGAACGAGTCCAACTTCGACAGGCAGCATATCCACAAGGCGTTCCTGAAAAGAATAGACCGCATGATAGAGAACAATACGGGCGAACAGCTCGTTACTCATCATATGCAGAAGTACGGCGGGGCGTTCCCGCTGTGGGTCATAATGGAACTGTTCAGTTTCGGGTCGCTGAACACCTTTTTCAGCGATATGAAGGTCGAGGACAAGCGCGCGGTTGCGGAAAACGCCTTCGGACTGCCTTACAGGTGCGTGGAGAGCTGGCTCCAGTGCCTCTCCGAGCTGCGGAACCGCTGCGCCCACTACAACAGGCTCTATGCCGACCCGTTCGGGACGGTCCCGAAGCAGATAGCCGGCCTCGACAGGAACATGACCGGCACACTGTTCGACTATATGCTTGTCCTCAAGCAGCTCTATCCCCGCAACGAGATATGGAACGTCATGATCGCGGGGAAGCTGTCGCAGCTCATAGCCGAATACAGCCTGTATGTGGACATTGCCCGCATAGGCTTCCCGGACGACTGGCAGAAGTACCTGGTAGACCGTGCCGGAGCAGTGAACAGGATTCAGGAGCCTGAAAATGATGAAATTTGAAAAAAAGACTTGCAATATCATATAATTTATAGTATAATAGATAAGATAATGATTTATATTGAGAAAGGGACTGTGTAATGGATATAGCTACACTCGACCATATCTGCCGTCTGTCAAAGCTCAACTTCACGGAAGAAGAGCAGCAGAAGGCTCTCGCGGAGATGTCCGACATCATCGCGCTCATGGATACGATAAAGGAATACGACATAACCTACGACGACACCAAGGATCACAACGAGATACGCTACGCCGATCTCAGGGAGGATATCCCCGCCCCGTCGTTCCCGACGGAGAAGCTCCAGCAGAATACCTCGCCGCGTGACAACTGCTATGTTGTCCCGAAGATGATGGAATAACGGAGGGTATCATGGATCTGGAAAATATCACGGTAAAAGAGCTCCGCACAAAGCTCGACACAAAGGAGATCGGCGCCCGCGAGGCGGCTGCGCTGTTTCTCGGCGAGATAAAGAAGAACGACGATAAGGTGCTGTCCTACATCACGGTGACCGAGGACGAGGCGATGAAGAACGCTGATGCCGCTCAGAAGCGCATCGACGCGGGTAACTCCGCTCCCCTTACCGGTATACCGACGGCACTCAAGGACAATCTCTGCACCGACGGCATACGCACCACCTGCTCGTCCAATATGCTGGGCGATTTCGTGCCGCCGTACAGCGCCACAGCCGTTGAAAAGCTGGCCGCGCAGGATTACGTCCTTCTCGGCAAGGTCTCCATGGACGAGTTCGCTATGGGCGGCTCGACACAGACCTCGGCTTTTGCAAAGACAAAGAATCCTTACGACACAGACCGCGTACCCGGCGGCTCGTCGGGCGGCTCGGCAGCAGCAGTGGCCGCAGGCTTCTGCACGGCGGCTCTGGGCAGCGACACCGGCGGCTCCATACGCCAGCCCGCTTCGTTCTGCGGCGTCACGGGTCTGAAGCCCACCTACGGGCGCGTTTCGAGATACGGTCTTGTGGCTTTCGCAAGCTCCCTTGACCAGATAGGCCCGATAGCCCGCACGGCCGAGGACTGCGGTATCATTCTGAACGCGATAGCAGGCGCCGATCCGAAGGACGCTACCAGTAAGAACGTCCCTTTCACGGATTTCAACGAAAAGATCGGACAGAGCGTTTCCGGAATGAAGATAGCGATACCGAAGGAATTCTACGGCGAGGCTGTGGACGAGGAAGTCCGCACAGCCGTTATGAACGCGGCTCACGAATACGAAAAAATGGGCGCGAAGCTCGTTGACTGCTCCATAAGCACGCTGAAATACGCGGTGCAGGCATATTACCTGATCTCTTCCGCGGAGGCAGCCTCCAACCTTTCCCGCTACGACGGCATAAAGTACGGACTGCGCGGCGAGGGTCACAGCTTCGACGAGATGATACGCGACAGCCGCAACCGCGGCTTCGGCGCAGAGGTAAAGCGCCGCATACTGCTGGGCAACTACGCTCTTTCCAGCGGCTACTACGACGCTTACTACCGCAAGGCACTGGCACTGAAACAGCAGATAATCGCGGAATACAATGCGGTATTCGACAAAGCCGACGTGATACTGACCCCCACGGCTCCCAGCGTTGCCTACAGGATCGGAGTCCAGGACAACGATCCCGTAAAGATGTACACCGCCGATATATGCACGGTAACGGTCAATATAGCGGGGCTTCCCGCGATAAATACCACCTGCGGCTACGACAGGGACGGTATGCCGATAGGAATGTCGATCGTCGGCAGACGCTTCGACGAAAGCACGATAATACAGACCGCGGACGCGTTCGAGAAGACATTCTCGCCCGTTCGCTGCACATTATAAGAAAGGAGTACGGCAGAAATGTCCAATTTATATCCGACTATCGGACTTGAGATACACGCCGAGCTCCTTACAAAGTCAAAGGTGTTCTGCACCTGCTCGGCGGAATTCGGCGGCGAACCAAACTCCCGCTGCTGCCCCGTATGCTCGGGAATGCCCGGCACGCTGCCGGTGCTCAACCACACGGCTGTCGAGTATATCATCAGAGCCGGCTATGTGACGAACTGCGAGATATCGCGCTTCACGAAATGGGACAGAAAGAACTACTTCTATCCCGACCTTCCCAAGGCCTATCAGATCTCCCAGATGCCGCGCCCCGTATGCCTCAACGGCTGGGTGGACATCGTGGCGAACGGACAGGAAAAGCGCATCAGAGTCAACCGCATACACCTTGAGGAGGACGCGGGCAAGCTCGTCCACGACGAAGCGACGCGTTCGAGTCTCGCGGATTACAACCGCTGCGGCATACCGCTTATCGAAATGGTCACGGAGCCTGATTTCCACAGCGCCGAGGAAGTGATCGCCTACGTCGAGAAGATAAAGCTGCTCTATAAGTACGCCGGAATCTGCGACTGCAAGATGGAGCAGGGCTCGCTGCGCTGCGATGTGAATATATCCCTCGCACCGAAGGACTCCAAGGAACTCGGCACCCGCGCGGAGCTGAAGAACCTGAACTCCACCAAGGCCATAGCCCGTGCCATAGAGTACGAGATATACCGCCAGACCGAGCTTATCGAATCGGGACAGAAGGTATTGCAGGAAACAAGACGCTTCTCGGACGCTACGGGCGAGACAACGGCTCTGCGCTCCAAAGAGGACGCTCACGATTACAGATATTTCCCCGACCCCGATATCCCGCCGATAATCTTCACCGAGGAAGAGCTTGCCGAGATAAAGGCGAAGCTCCCCGAGATGCCCGAACAGCGCAAGGCGCGGTATATGACGGAGTACGGCATTGCGGAGACCGACGCGGACAACATCATAACCGACAAGGATATCTGTGATTTCTTCGAGGACGCTATAAAGGCCTACAATAAGCCCAAAGCCGTGGCAAACTTCATACTCGGCGAGTTCATGCGCCGCATAAACCTCGGCGAGATGAGCATGGACAGCCTGAAATTCACCGCAAAGGATCTGGCGAGACTCATAGA
>JAEEJW010000103.1 GCA_016282095.1 Ruminiclostridium sp.
CTCCGCACCTCCTTCGGGGTGCGCCTTTTGGTAGTTTTCCAAAAGGGGTACACATTGACGAATCTGCAAGGCGAAGCGATTTAAGTTTAGGCCAAGCCCTTTTCAAAGGGCGTCATACTCGAGCGCAAGCGACTCTCTTCAATACTAGAGCGCAAGCGACTCTCTTCAACACTCGAGCGCAAGCGACTCTGACGAGCTGGCGAGTTGCTTGTATTGACAACATATTGATATAATGTTATAATAAACTATACTCACAGACGGATTTGCGGAAAGAGCGGAGGAGAGTGGGATATGAACGTTACAGAGCCCTGCAATGCGGAGCGGGAGCGATTCCTTGCCAACTTACAGAAGATAGCGGACTGCGCGGTCATACTCAGCCGGAGGGAAGACGGGGGCTGGGATATGCTGTCGGCTACCGCCAGATATGCCTCCATGCTGGAATACGACAGTCCCGGTGACGCTGTGAGAGCCGGCACTGCGGGACTTATGAATGCCGTGGACTCCGCAGACCTGGGCGGCGTTACCCATGTACTGCGGCACAGCGACACAGACCCCGCCGCCGCTGACCTCAATATTCGTATGATCACCGCGAAGCAGCATACCGTGCGGTGCAGCGCCCATTTCGCGTTCATCAGCGACTACGGTATGCAGATAGCTTTCGTTTCCTTCTTCGATATCACCCTTATGAAAGAATACGAGGAACGCCTGCGCGGCGCGTATATAAGTCTCGGCGACAGCTTTTACAGCACCGGAGGCCATACCTTCGGTATGTTCCGCGTAAACCTGACCCGTGATACAATGGAAGATATACAAGGCTCCGACCTGTACATCACCGACTCGATGGACAGGTCTTATTCCGAGGTGATGCGGCTACGCGCCGGATACTGCCCCATTGAGGAAGAACGCGAGAAGCTGCTCTCGGCGTTCGGCCGGGAGAGGCTCATTTCCGAATACCGCGAGGGCAAGATGAACGCCTCGGTCATCGTGTTCTCCCGCCGCACGGACGGCAGGGTGTGCTTCGTCAATATGTCCGCGAATATGGCGCGGCACCCTATAACCAGCGACATCATCGCCTTCATCACCGAACGAGAGAGCAATCATGAAAAGATAAGCGAGATACTGATAGACAAGATACTTGCCCGTCAGTTCGATATGGTATCCTACATCTCCAACGGCAGATACGGCGTAATGGTGGGTGACAGGAGCCTCATAAAATACGGGAGCATCTTCCCGAAAACAAGAACAGGCGGCTACGACGACTATATCACTTCGCAGGTGAAGCCCGTGCTCTGCGGCACCGCAGCCGAGCGCGAGGAGCTGGCGAAGGCGCTGTCCGTGGCTTCCGTAAAGGAAAACCTCAGCCGCTCCGAGCCGTATTCGGTCAACATCGAGTGCGAGATAGAAAGCGAGCGATACTACAAGCGCTTCGACTTCTTCACGGTTGACAGGAACGCCGACTTCTTCATACTGCTGAAAAGCGATACCACCGAGATACACAAGCTCCAGGAGGAGCGCAACGAGCAGCTTCGCACGGCGCTGCGCGAGGCGGAGCAGGCAAACGTCGCCAAGACGGCGTTCCTCTCCCGCATGAGCCATGAGATCAGAACTCCCATGAACGCTATCATCGGCCTTGACAGCATCGCTTTGCAGGAATCCGACCTCTCCGGCGCGGTCAAGGAAGATCTGGAGAAGATAGGCTCCAGCGCGCGCTATCTGCTAACGCTCATAAACGACATTCTCGATATGAGCCGCATCGAAAGCGGCAAAATGACCCTGCGCAACGAGGAGTTCTCATTCGTTTCGTTCCTCGACCAGGTCAATACCATGATTGACGGACAGTGCCGCGACAAGGGGCTGGAGTTCGACTGCACCGTGTGCGGCAGGACGGACGAATTCTACATAGGCGACGATACCAAGCTCAAGCAGGGTCTCATAAATATCCTGGGCAACTCGGTGAAGTTCACCGACCCGCCCGGACGGGTATCTCTGACGGTGGAGTGTATGTCGGAGTTCGACAACCGCTGCGCCCTGCGCTTCGTGATAAAGGATACCGGCATCGGAATGGAGAAGGATTATATCCCGAAGATATTCGACCCGTTCAGCCAGGAGAACGCCGCCAAGACCAGCAAATACGGCGGTTCGGGACTCGGTCTCGCCATTACGAAGAATATGGTCTCGATGATGAACGGCAGCATCAGCGTGAAGTCGGAGAAGGGCACAGGTTCGGAGTTCACCGTGGAGGTGACGCTGCGGAAGGCAGAGCATGAAAGCCTTGAAAGCGCCGACCTGAACGTTCCGGTGCATGAGCTGAACGTGCTGGTGATCGAAGCGGACCAGGAGGCCTGCCGCAGCACCGCGGCCGTGCTTGAAGACGTGGGCATAACGGCGGAGACCTGCGCGTCCGGCGATGAAGCGCTGGAGCTGATAAGGCTCTGTCACGCGCGCCGCCACGAGTTCAACCTGATACTTGTGGGGCTGAGGACTTCCGGACAGGACGGCATCGGAGTCACGAAGCGCATACGGGAGCTGCCCGGCGGTGACGCGGCTGTGGTGATAATGACGTCATGCGGCAGCGGCGATGCGGAAGCCGCCCGTGAAGCAGGAGCGGACGGTTTCATGAGCAAGCCCCTGCACGCGCCTGCACTCATCAGCGAGTACAGACGGGCTCTGAAGAACAAGAACCGGCGCCCTGTGGAGCCGCCTGCTGCCAGCCTTGCGGGCAGGCGCGTGCTCGTTGCCGAGGACGTTCTGATAAACGCGAAGATAATGATGAAGATACTCGGCATGAAGGAAATCACCGCCGACCACGCAGAGAACGGCAGGGCAGCGGTGGAAAGGTTCGCCGCCAGCGAGCCCGGATATTACAGCGCGGTGCTCATGGACGTGCGTATGCCGGATATGGACGGGCTCGAAGCCACCAGGACGATACGCGCCCTTGACCGTCCCGACAGCAGGACTGTGCCGATAATCGCCATGACCGCGAACGCCTTTGACGAGGACGTCCAGATGTCGCTGCAGGCGGGAATGAACGCTCACCTCACCAAGCCCGTTGAACCGGAGCTGCTCTTTAAGACGCTTTCGGAGCTGATAAAATAAAATACGGTCAAAAAGCCGCCATGAATTGACATGACGGCTTTTTTCTGCTATAATACTCATAATGCCATATATCGCAAAGGAGACTATATAAATGGGCGAAGAACAAAAGCTGCACGAACACAAGGGCTTCGGCAGCAAACTAGGATTCATACTCGCTGCGGCAGGCTCCGCGGTGGGTCTCGGAAATATCTGGAGATTTCCGTATCTCGCGGCGAAGTACGGCGGCGGATTTTTCCTGCTGGTGTACATAATACTCGCGGTGACATTCGGCTTTACGCTGATGCTGACGGAGATAGCCATAGGACGGCGCACGGGAAAGAGCGTGCTCGGCGCATATCAGGCAGTTGAGAAGCACTGCGCCCCCATGGGCTGGCTGGCGGCGTTCATACCGGCGGTTATACTGCCGTATTACTGCGCTATCGGCGGCTGGGTGCTCAAATATATGACCATGTTCGTGACGGGGCAGGGGCTGGATACCGCCCATGACGTCATAAACGCTTCGGGAGAGTCGTCTCCTTTCTTCAGCAGCTTCATAGGCGATCTCGGCGGACCTGCGGTATTCTTCCTGGTCTATGTTACCCTGAACGTGGTCGTCATACTGCTGGGCGTGCAGAAGGGCATAGAGAAGGTGAGCAAGGTCATGATGCCGCTGCTTGCGCTGCTGATCGTGGGCATAGCGATATACACGATGACGCTCGAAGGCGCATGGGAAGGCGTTGCGTACTATATTCTGCCCAGCTTCGATGACTTCTCGGCGGAGAAGCTGTTCAAGACCGTAGCGGGCGCGTGCAGCCAGCTTTTCTACTCCATGTCCATAGCAATGGGTATCCTTGTTACTTACGGTTCCTACATGAAGAAGGAGTATTCGCTTGAAAAATCCGTCCGCCAGATCGAGATATTCGATACGGCTATCGCGTTCCTTGCCGGTCTTATAATAGTACCGGCGGTGTATGTTTTCTCCCACGGCGATCAGTCGGCGATCAATCAGGGCCCGGGACTTATGTTCATCACTCTGCCGCAGGTATTCGAGACCATGCCCGGCGGCCAGATCATAGGCGCTGTGTTTTTCGTACTTGTGGCGCTGGCGGCTCTGACCTCGTCCATATCGCTTATGGAGACTGTTGTAGCGGCTGTTATGGAGAAATTCCGGCTTTCCAGAAAAGTGAGCTGCTTCATCGTACTGATTGTCACGATAGGGCTGGGTATGCTTTCCGTGCTGGGTTACAGTGCATGGAGCGGCGTGACCATATTCGGTATGCAGTTCCTTGATTTCTTCGACTTCATCACGAACTCGGTGATGATGCCGATACTTGCGCTGCTGACCTGCATCCTGATAGGCTGGATAGTCAAGACCTCCTATGTGGAGGATGAGGTGCTCCACGGCGAGAAGAAATTCTCCGCGAAGTGGCTGTACCGCATAATGATAAAGTTCGTCTGCCCGGTATGCATGGTGATGATCCTTATTACCGCGCTGTTCGTTGAAATCTGACGGAAACGGTCATTTCCGGAAGCTCCCCGGTGCGGGGAGCTTTTTCTTGTCATTCTGCACAAACGGATATGCGGAATTTGTGCAGAACGCAGAATAATCGGCGTTTTTTGAAAAAATCCGAAAAAACGCGTAACGAAATGCCTCCGAAAATCGTTTATATATATAGAAGGAGAAAAAGTGAAAAGTGAATAATGAATAGTGAATAATGAATAATTGTGGTGCGGCTTGCGTCGCTTATTTAAAATTATTATTCAGAAACACGCAACAATTGATAACCTTCAGATAGTTTAAGTACCCCTACACGGAAACACCCCGCATCACGCGGGGTATTTTCGTCTGCCGTATGCACCTCCGCCCGTCCGGAAAAAAATATGCGGAAATATCAAAAAAAGGCTTGACAAAAATATTATAGTATGATATAATAATCACGCTGTTCTAAAGACAGCAGGTCGGTGCATCGCACCGCTAACGGGAGACCGCCTGCCGAGGAATGGGAGATAACAGATCATCTGCCCCGTTCGTCGTATGCGACCGGGGCTTTATACTTTCCGGATCCTTTCCGGAGTATCGTGTTCCCCCTTTGACTTTTGACAGCAGAATACATCTGAAAAGGAGGAAAAACCAAATGGCAAGTGAAAAGATCCTTCAGCAGAAGCAGGCTTATGTCGATGAGCTGGCAAAGAAGCTCGAAAACGCGGCAGGCGGTGTCATCGTAGATTACAAGGGCATCACAGTTGCGGAAGATAC